>NZ_JAAHIH010000005.1:369357-738714 GCF_010671925.1 Moorena sp. SIOASIH
GCTATCGCTGTTGCCCTTACCGAAAAACTTGACTGCCCTACCCTGATTTCCCGAATCATTGCCTACCTAGGGAACTATCAAAATCAAAATGCCTGGGTGCAACAATTGGAACAAGTACAAACTCTACTTGAGCTTGGGGCAAGTTTAGAACAAACTGTTATGCAGCTGCGTCGAGAGCAAAGGCGTAGAAATGAGTCTGAGGATGACTGCTCTTTATCGATTGCCTTAGCATTGTACTGTTTCCTAAACACCCCAGAAGATTTTCGTCTCTGTTTAACTCGTGCAGCTCTTACAGGCTATCAATCACAAACTACTGCTGCCTTAACAGGTGCTTTAGCTGGTGCCTATAACGGTATCATCGGTATTCCAGGGCCCTGGCTGGTGGCGCTTAACCTCAACAGTACTGGGGTTGACCAATGGCAATTAGCAGAGCAGTTGTTGGCAGTGTGGTCAGGTGTATATGATGTTTCAGCCATAGCTGAGTTTCAGAAGCTAGCTGTGGTAGCACCAAGGGTAATTGGATTGCGATAAGCTGTTAAATCAACGGATTGTCAAACCAAAAATTAAGCTCCACTTACAAGGGGCTGTAGCCTGGAACTTGATGCTACATAAAATTTTTCATGGTCTGTGTTGCACCCGTGGTGTTGAATTTGCTACCACAGCTATAGGTAAAACCAATATAAACCAGTTAAACTAAGATGATCTAAAAAAAACACTGGCTTCTGAGCCTTGTAAACTAAACATCAGTCAAGTCTGAGATTATATTCTGTTACTGACCCCGCAATAAAGGGTGCTTATGGGGTAAGACTTAAGCCTAAGTTTGACTAGACCGTTGAGCCTAATCCTGGTAAGAACTTCCAGCCACAAGCCCTAAGCTGGAGTATCTGCAAGACTGCTTACTTCAGTCGCGGTTAACGACCGGAATCATCTTGGATTAGGTGGTCGTTCGCGTAGCGTGGCCATAGGCCAGGGGACTTACAACTCCATGATTGAGGATTATCTCAATGCGAGTAGCCATTTTATCACCAACTCGACAGCCACTAATGGGAATTACCCCAAATCCCCCTAGGGAATGGATAAAAGAAAGAAAAGCTAAAGTTGTAAATAATGACCTAGGCCGATTTACGGTGAATTTGGTCTGTGAATCATCTGGAAGTCAAACCCAAGCAATAGCCATGGGGATTGACCAAGGTAACCACGAAACCATAATCGGCGTACAGTCAGTCTATAGTACTTTAATGAAGTTTTCTGTGCGCAAACTCCAGTTAATGTTACCTTATACAAGGCGTGATTGTAACTGGAATTTTCCCACGCAACCTGCGCTCTACCCATGTCAAATGAGTGGATTTAAAATGAGTGGAGGAAAACTTTCCAGTGTTTTTTATGAATAATAAATAAATGTAGATGTCTTTAAGCAAAATGCCACCACCACACAGCAAATTGTGAGCAGACCGCTACTGTTACCAGACATTGCCGTTCCTGTGCTATGAAAACGTTCAATTCGCTGACGCAGCCGATCACGCAATTACGGCGAACATCTCAGCACCTTCGCAGTTTTTTGGGATTTAACTCCTCTAGTGCTGCCAAATCCTCAGTTAGCCAATCACAGCAGGATAATTTGAAAGGACAACCTCTACAGCCGAGAGAGTCTCCAACGCATTGTGAAGGCACTTCGACTAGCCTAACTTCAGGAAAAGATTGGGGCCCGGGCCAGCACCAACTTCAACAGAAAATTACTCTACCTGTAATGTGGACTTTAGCAGTGGTTTCCCTGACCAGTGTTATGGGAGGGCGCTTTTACAATCAGCCACAGCTAGATGTAGACACAGTAGCACCACAGACAGTCAGGGCACCATTTGATGCTCTGGTTGAGGACTCTAAGACGACGGCTGAGAGACGCAAAGAAGCTCAAAGAGGTGCTCAACCAGTCTTGATGATTGACCAATCTGTTACAGAAAGAATTTCTCAAAATCTTGAGAAGTCTCTGGACGCTGTGGAAGAACTGCGAACTAAGAGCGGTGTTTTTCCTTTTGTCAAGACTGATGTACTATCCATCCCCACCCAGCGGTATCTGCGCCAAAGTAAGGAATGGGAATGGCGGGCTATCTTGGCATTTTCAGATATCGATAACCATGTCAACGGGTTTGATTCTGAAGCCAAACTACCGACTCCCGCAGAAAATTCATTAAATGTAGCTTTTGTTCAGGCAGTAAGTGAACTGCAAAGCTACCGTCAACAGTCTTCTGAACAAGAGTTCTCAGCTCTGATTGAGTCAATATCTGCTGCTCGCCAACAGTACGCTCAGGTGTTGCCTGAGCTCTCAGAATACCTTAGTCCTGAATTTAGTAGCCTAGATGATGTTTCCGTACTGGATCTATCAGATCAAGATTGGCAGAAAACCCGCATAGTCATTAAGCAGGCTGCTAGTCGCATCCTGACCCAAGGCATTGTTCCAGGATTACCACAAAATCTGATCCAAAAGGCGGTGAAGGTAAACTTGATTAGCCTTATGCCCCAGGAAGCTCAACCACTAGCCAAGTATTTACTAGTCAGAGTTTTAGAACCCAACTTGATCGAAAATAAAGAATTAACCAAGCTCATAGCAGAACAGGCAGCAGAAAAAGTGGAACCAATGATGGTTTCAGTGCGGCAAGGAGATGTGATTGTAACCGAAGGTGAAACCATCACTCAAACAGACTTTGTACTACTCGATTATTTCGACTTAAGCCGTCGAGGAATTAACTGGCTGGGTTTGATGGGATTTGGTGGTTTGGTTACTACTACGGTGGGCATCTTTGCCTTAGTGCAACGGCGAGTTCACCCGAAATGGAGACGGCGGGACTACATTTTGGTATTGCTACTGACCCTGAGTATGCCAATATCAATACTCTTCAAGAGTCCCTTCTCCTACACTATGCCTGCTATTGGTTTGTTAGTAGGGAACTTTTATGGGTCTACGATGGGCGTGACCGTGGTGGGTTTACTAACAGGCTTAGTGACCTTTAGTATGGAAGTCACTGGGGAACAAGCACTCGCAAATGTTGCTGGGGGTTTACTGGGTGCCTTGATGGCAGGACGAATGCGATCGCGAGAGGAATTGGCTTTGCTCGGAGTTGGGGTGGGCTTAACTCAAGGTGTCGTTTCCCTAATTATCAATCTGATTATTAGTGCTACTGCCAGTACAATTTGGTCTGCAGTTCTCCCAGGAGCCTTGTTATTCGGTTTGTCTGGCTTAGCTTGGAGTATTGTCGCCCTGGGGCTATCACCTTACCTGGAACGTTTGTTTGACCTGGTGACACCGATTCGTCTGGCAGAATTGTCTAATCCCAACCGTCCCCTGCTCAAGCGTCTAGCTACTGAGGCACCTGGAACGTTTCAACATACTCTGTTTGTTGCTTCTTTGGCAGAAGCAGCGGCTCAAGAACTCCGCTGTAATGTGGAACTGGTTCGGGCAGGTACGCTCTACCATGACATTGGTAAAATGCACGATCCGTTAGGGTTTATAGAAAATCAAATGGGTGGTCCGAACAAGCATGATCAGATTAATGATCCTTTCAAGAGTGCTGAAATTATCAAAAAGCACGTTACCGAAGGACTGGTTATGGCTCGTAAGCACCAGTTACCCAAGGCAGTGCGGGACTTTATCCCAGAGCATCAGGGGAAATTGCTGATTTCCTATTTTTATTTCCAGGCTCAGCAAAAAGCCCAACTCGAAGGTACTGGGTCTGTGGACGAGTCATATTTTCGTTATGACGGTCCAATTCCCCAGTCCCAGGAAACTGGTGTAGTTATGTTAGCTGATGCCTGTGAAGCGGCGCTACGCTCACTCAAAGAGGTCACTCCGGAAACTGCTCTTACGGTGGTCAATAAAATTCTCAAAGCTCGCTGGCAGGACAACCAATTAGTCGATTCTGGGCTAACCCGGCAGGATTTATCAAAAATTGCACAAGTGTTCATCAAAGTTTGGCAACAATATAATCACCAACGTATTGCTTATCCAAAGGGAGCACTTAATTGCCAGTCGTCTGCTAAATGAAGTATGAAGTCTCAAGTCTTTGTACAGCAAGAGTATGAAACAGTATCGAACAAGGAATTTCAGATCTGTTCCACCCTCTTGAATCCTGTTTCTGTACAAACACTGTGCAAGCCTTTGTCCCACTCATCAATGGGTAGTTCAGGTATATAGGCAAATTCAAATACAATGCCGATGGTAGGAATAGAATCCCACTCCGGTGAATTCAGCAGTCGGTCATAGAAACCACCACCGTAGCCCAAACGATATCCCCGCTGGTCACAAGCCACAGCGGGTACAAGGATTAAATTCACATCCTTTGGCTCTAGGGTCGTAGCATTAGGTTTGGGTTCTAAAATACCATAATTTCCTTTTTGCAAGGGTTCGCCCGCCTTCCAGCTATGCCAGAAGAGAGATTTTCCCACACATCTCGGTAGTCCCCAGCAGTGCTTAGTGTCTGTAAATAGGGGACTTAGATCTGGTTCTTGTCGAAAACTGAAATAGGCTAAGACTGTTTGTGACTGGGTAACTAGGGCTGAGGATTGCAGATGGGTACAGATGCGATCGCTTTTTTGCCGCCATTCTTCTACAGACATAGACTGGCGCTTTTGAAGCAGGGATCGGCGTAGTTCTGCTTTGTTCATCTGATCTTCCCTCCGGTTTGATAGGGCGATCATATCAACAAACTATGCTGATAGTGGGTAATCATACCGAGTTGCATTTATAAGTAGTAGATAGGAGCTTGTTCACTCCCATCTACCAATTCCGTTCAATTGAGCCCTTAAGCAATAAATAATAGGTTAAATAATAGGTTTGAGAGCAACTTGGTATCAGTAATGGGTAATTGGCAACTGGGCTTATTACCCATTACCCATTACCCATTACCTAATCTCTCCCATTACCTAATCTCTCCTATAGCAGGCACCAGTTACCTCTAGTAAGCACCGTTATTTTTGGGAAAAATAACAACACCAATGGTTTTCACGATGATCCATAAATCGAGCCAAAAATTACGGAAACTGACATAGTAAACATCAATTTGCACACGGCGGTGGTAAGGTATGTCATTGCGTCCAGAAACCTGCCATAAGCCAGTAATTCCGGGTCGAATTGTCAAGACTTTATCCATGTGACGCCCGTATTTGGGCAATTCCTCTGGCACTAACGGTCTTGGACCAACCACACTCATCTGTCCGTTGAGTACATTCCAGAACTGAGGAAACTCATCTAAGCTAGTCAGCCGTAGAAATTTTCCAATTCCAGTAATTCGAGGATCATCCTTGAGCTTGTAATTATCCTGAAATTCCTCCCGTATCTGAGGGGATTTTTCAATCATCTCTAACAACATTTCGTCGGCATTTTCCACCATAGTTCTGAATTTCAGGCAAGCAAAAGGTTTGTAGTCTTTACCCACCCGCTCCTGAACATAAAAAATTGGTCCAGGTGAGCTGATCACAATTAGCAATGCCAGTAGCAGGTAAACGGGAAAAAACGAAATCAGAACTGATAGGGAAAAGGTCACATCAAACAGTCGCTTGGCAAAATTTCCGTCTAAGCGATAGCGAGTCAGATTCTTGTGTCTACGACGTGAAACGAGGGGCTGAAAACCTCGCTTCACGAATGCTCGCAATATCTTGACGGAGTTAAGTTGGCTTTCGGCAGTCATCTCACTCCTTCAATTCACACCACACGTCATAATCATAAAGCTACGAGACACTCGCTATAGCCCATAGCCAGCTAGGATATTTAATTTTTTACCAGAGAAATTAAAACTGGTAGTCCTGATAACAGTTTTCCAAAAATGTCAGGTAGCGATCAGCAAAAATGTTGGGGGCAAATTTGGCAGCGTTTAACCGGCTCGCTTCCCGATTAAACTTTCCTGCCAAGGTCTCAAAGGTTTCCATGGCTTCAATCAAAGCCCCTGAGCTTTGCTCTGGAAACAATAGACCTGTACCACTGTCTAAATGTTGCCGAATATCTAGAACTGTTTCTAGTGCCCCACCAGCACCATAGGCAATCACCGGCGTACCACAAGCTTGGGCTTCCACCAGGGCAATGCCGAAATCCTCACAAGCAGCATAGACAAACCCTTTAGCTTTAGCCATATACTGCTCAACCACCTGATTGGGTTGAAATCCCATAAATTTTACATTCTTGTGAGCCAAGTTGCGAATCCCTGCTAAATCTGAGCCATCACCAATCACCACTAGAGGGTATCCCAGTTGATTAAAAGCTTGAACAATTAAAGATACTTGTTTGTAACTGACTATCCGGGAAACGGTCAGATAAAAATCTTCTTTTTCTTCCTGGAAAGGAAAACGTTCAATATTAACAGGTGGGTAAATCACTTCAGCCCTACGCCGATAGCAGCGCCAGATCCGCCGTGCTGTGTGATGAGAGTTGGCAATAAAGTAATCCACCCGATTTGCTGTAATCACGTCCCACTGACGTAACCGATGAAGCAGATAGCGAGTGATCAATCCTGGAAGACCCTGTCCCATAGAACTACTGCGCAAATAATCAAATGTCAAGTCCCAGGCATAACGCATGGGGGTATGGCAGTAGCAGATGTGCAGTTGTTGGGGACTAGTAAGGACACCCTTAGCAACAGCATGGGAAGAGGAGAGAATAACATCATACTCCCCTAGTTCTAGCTGTTCAATCGCTAAGGGTAGCAGCGGCAGATATTTCTGAACTCCGTTACGAGCTAAGGGTAAGTTCTGTAGGAAGGTTGTGCCAATAGAACGCTGATATAGATAACTCTCGGGATTGGTTGATTCAAAATCAATCAGGGCGTACAGGTCGGCATCAATGTGTTTGAGTATTTCTTGAACTACCAGTTCTGAGCCACCAGTTGCTTTGGGAGTCAACCACTCATGAACCAAGGCATATTTCATTTAGATCTCAAAGGCAGATTGTTTAACAAAAATGGCGGAATTCCCCATCCAACTTTGACGGTGGGGATGGATAGCCAAATAGTTGATTATATGCTAATATGAATATAACTGGCTTAGGTCTACATGGTTAGGCATGGGCTGATGATAGTCGAGCTAGGTGGAATAGAGATGTAGTCAAAGCGCGTAAACGAACTCGACCACCGTTCGCAACAGCGTGCAGAAAAGGCAAGCGCAAGATGTCATTTAGACATAAATCAACTGGCACGACCGTTACAAACGCCGAAAACCAAGGGGCAAAAAGAATTATTGCCTGGGTCAGACGGGCGACTGCCTGTGGACGCCTCGTCAACGACCATCACCAGATTCAGTTCTGGACTTTCTATTCTTAGGGAGTACCCAACGTGGCATCGGGGACGCGCGCGGGAAATCCTAAAGACGAATAAGACCGTCCTTGCTCCGCTGTTCGCGAAGCAAGTTCGGGTACTTCACATATACTACTAGCAGTACTTGAGAAACGAAACATACCATATACTTGAACGGTATTTTGGGTATTGCCTAACCAGGATATAAAAATATAGGGTTTTTCAGCTGCGCTCTAGACGGCGATTCTATAGCGCAGTCAGCTCGCCACAAGACATCTAAACAACCTGTCTGGCAATACAGAGGTCGAGGTAATAATAGGGTTTTATTAACTGTTTCAACCCCCTAGTTAGCTGAGCAGTAGGTATTAATATCCGCCACTAATTTTGGTTCTGGGGTGGTGGCTTTCTGCAAATTGCTCAAGGCTTCCTCCGCAGCTGAGCGGTCTTGCTTCTTAAAAGCCTCTACAAAGTCGCGAGTCGCCTTGCTGGTATTGCGATACATCTTAATAAAACCAGCTTGATAGTCTTGGAGCTGTTCGTCCTTAACTATTATCGATTCCATCTCTTGAGATGCCCCCTCCATAGCATCAGCTGCCTGGAGCATTGCCTCGGGATCGCTTGATTCTCCACCATTAGTCAGGGTTTTAGCTTCTTCAACTGCCTGGTTCGCCACTTCAATAATCTTCTGACATTCAACTTTTTTGCCACTACAGCTAACGGTCAATAAGCTCATGAGTACACTCACCGGAACAAGGAGGAAGTACCGCGTTGGAAAATGCATTAATGCTCTCCTAATCAGTTTTGGGTACTCTCGTTTTGGTAGCATATTTTTACCATGCTGAAAAGCTTTACCTTTAATTCCACAACACTCCACTCTTCAATCCACGGCGTTCAGAGTCAGGATAGGGTGAGCGCGTGGGTGTAGGCTGACCTTGACAGGACTTACCCAAAACTGGGCAACAAACGTGCTTATGGTGTAGGGTTTGGAGCGAGACCCAACAAGTTGAGTTGCTGCGTAAGTCCTAATTGACCCATAATTTTAACCGGTTCAAATAACTGAACGAGATTTCTTAGTTTCCTGGGAATGCTTTGGAGCAATTTATTCTCAATAAACCTGTAAATAATCCCCAAAAGTTTTGAGCGGTTTTGACAAGTGAAAGTATGGTCCAAAAGGAGGTTAGCCTTCTTGTTATCCCACACCCGTTCGCCTACACCCGTTTGCCCACACCCGATCTTTTCCACACCCCATACCCAGTCTCAATCGACAAGCTTGGTGCGTAACTCAAGGCACGGGAAGGTCAGTGTTCCCCTGCTTCAATCGCTGCAGCAAGCTGTTGCAAGGTTTGTGTGACTTGCTCAAGCTGTTTTAGAGACTCATTTTGACTTTCTGCCAAGGTTTGCACCGCATCACTTAGAGCAAAAAGCTGGTAGCCTTGTTGTTGAACTTGCTGCCCTTGGTTTTGCACTTGAATGACAAAGTTATCGACCCGGTCAGCCAGACGGTCTATGGTTTCGGTAGTTGCAAGTACTGCCTCTCCGATTTGTCCAACAATTAATTCCAAACGACTGATGCGGTTTTCCACCGTCAGAGACTCTTGTATGGTAGGAGTCGTGTTGTATGAAGTGTTTCCCATTTGAGCTGGTTTATCCACCGGCAACGTTTTCAATCCAAAATAGAATATCGGCCATCAAGATCGGCCATCAAGATCGGCGCGAGGCAAACAGGCATGGAGTATGAAGTCTGGCCTAGTCTGCTATTAAATGGGGTTAGATCCAAATATCCCCTCTTAATTCGCCAAGAGTATTCTATGATTATTGGTTGAACTAGCCAAATTTCAACCCCTTTGACAGAAAACGTTTCCTAGTTTGATCCCACTCACACCAATTTCAAAGTGACGCTTTTCAGCCAATGGCAAGTATAATGCCGGTGTTAAGGCAATTCAGACTGGGGTGATTTACCTGTTGAGAGATTCCTCAAACTGAGCATGTCCCGCCAATTTGAGGGATGTATGCCTATCAAATTACCACAGTTTATCAATTAGCCGAATACGACTAGCCGGATAGGACGTTGAGTTGTCGGATCAAACTTCCACAACAAACAGCTAACGGTCAAAAACTTACAATGGTATTCACTTATGCAACTACTATTTCTAGTCCTGCTATGGGTAGTGCTTGGATTTTTGCTCGCCAAGCTGCTGCTCGAAATCATCCCTAAACAGTATTTCACCTGGCTTGGGGGTTTTTTGGTTTTTGCCATCATTGTCCTGCTGTTTTTCACCCCAACCAATGCCCTGGTTTCACCGATATGGACAATTCTCTCACTTCCCTTTCAACCATTGGGCTTAGCACTTGTGCTGTGGTTCCTAGGAGCAATGCGAATTAAAGGTGACAATATCTCTAACCCAGGACCTACCTTGATTTGGACGGGATTTTTTGTATTGCTTGTCGCCAGCACCCCTTTTCTATCTAATCGGCTGGATCAACTTCTTGGGACTGGAGTCGTTCAAGACCAACCTCAGGTTCAAATGGCGAAAACAATTGGGTGGCAGGAGGAAACCCTCACTGCTTTTGTTCCCAATGGAGAATCAATTCAGCTTACTACTAATGCTAGTCCTTTCCCTAGGGACGCTGTGTTGGCTCAACTTGTTCCACCCAATCAAACCATTGGCATCCAAGCTTTTATCCCTTCTATAGGAGCCCTTGAGCAGACTACCGGGGTAATTAACACCTTCTTTAGCAATATTTACTTCCAACTACGAGGAGGACGAGTTACTGGCACAGAAGTTGAATCGCCGACCGCAAGAGATGTTTCTTGAAATATAGACCTTATTTTAACGACCCACATCAACCCAATCGGGTATAGTGTGGGTTTATGGTTTGATCGGAAGTAAACCGATACCACCCTCGGCTCTCACCTTCAGTAAGGGTCGATGATTTATCCTGATCTGCGGTTACCTTGAGGGTAATTACTCCCCGATTTTTGGTGAAAGGTTAAGCCTAGAGGAGGGTAATTGTATAGTATTGTAACCATGACTGGAATTGTATAGTATTGTAACATGCTGAATTCCCGTCTAAAAAAACTGCTGCTTTACCTGCGCCCATACTGGCGACAGTCAGCCCTAGGTATTTTTGCCCTCCTTATTGTCAATGGACTTGGTGTTTATATCCCCTTACTGATCAGGGATACTATTGACCAGTTGAGTCAAACCTTGAGCTTCAACCAAGTCTGGAGCTTTGTGCTGCTTATTTTGATACTCACCTCATTGATGTGGGGGATTCGGATGGCTTCGCGCATTCTATTGTTTGGGGTGGGGCGCAAAGTGGAATTTGACCTAAAGCAGCGGATTTTTCAGCATTTGCTGACATTGGAACCAGCCTATTTTTCTCAGAACACCATAGGTGATTTGATTAACCGAGCCACCAGTGATGTGGATAATATTCGGCGTCTATTGGGGTTTGCAGTTTTGAGTCTGGCGAATACGGTGTTTGCCTACGGTTTGACTCTGCCGGTTATGATTGCCATTGATCCGTGGTTGACGTTCTTAGCGCTGGCGGTTTATCCGTTGATGTTGATCATTGTCAAGCTATTTAGTGAGAAACTGCGCAGCCAACAACAAGTAGTCCAGGAGAAACTTTCTAACCTCAGTGAGCTGATTCAGGAAGATATGAGTGGTATCGCCATGATTAAAATATACGCTCAGGAAGAAAACGAGCGTCGTGCCTTCCATCAGCTCAATCAGCAGCTTTTGGGAGCAAATCTCAATTTGGCAAGAACACGAAACTTTCTGTTTCCAATAATTGAGGCTCTTACCTACCTCAGCTTACTGGTGCTGTTAAGCATTGGTCCTGGTTCCATTGAGTCCGGTGCTATCAGTATTGGTGACTTTGTGGCGCTGATTATTTACACTGAACGTTTAGTCTTCCCCACAGCACTGCTAGGGTTTACCATCACTGCTTATCAACGTGGTGAAGTGAGTATTGATCGTATTGAGTCGATTCTCTTGGCTCAGCCTCGCATTAAAAATGCCCCAGATTCGGTTAGCCTGCCAACGCCAGTAAGGGGTCAGCTCAAGGCTGTAAACTTGAGTTACACTTACCCCGGCAGCCAAACTCCTGCCCTGAAAAATGTTAGCTTCACGATTAATGCAGGTGAGACAGTAGCGATTGTGGGAGCCATTGGTTCTGGAAAATCTACCCTGGCTAATGCCTTGCCTCGTTTGCTGGATATTCAAGCTAGTCAACTGTTTTTGGATGGATATGATACTACTAAGCTGCCCTTGCAGAACTTGCGGAATGCGATCGCATATGTTCCTCAAGACAGCTTCTTGTTCAGCACTAGCATTAAAAACAATATCTGCTACGGTATACCAATCAGCGAACACTCAGAGGTAGAATACGCAGCTTCGCAATCCCAAATTCACCCGGAAATTATGAATTTCCCCCAGCAGTACGAAACAATTGTTGGGGAAAGGGGAATAACCCTGTCTGGGGGGCAGCGACAACGTACTGCTTTAGCTAGAGCTCTGCTGATGGATGCACCAGTGCTGATTCTTGATGATGCCCTTTCCAGTGTGGATAATCAGACAGCAACCGAAATTCTGGACAATCTCTCGGAAGGAGTCCAGCGCAAAACTGTAATTTTTATCTCCCATCAACTTTCAGCTGCGGCCAAGGCTGACCGGATTTTGGTAATGGACGCAGGGGAAATTGTCCAAACTGGTTCTCATGGTGAACTTCTACAACAACCCGGTATTTATTGCTTTCTTTGGGAGCAGCACCAATTAGAAGAATTGACCTCTCCCCGGTAATTAGACACGGGGATTCGTTAAGAGTCCGCAAGCAAACTCTTACAGGCGTAGTCAAAGCGCCCCTACTGAGTTCTGTCAGTCAGTTTAATCCCGACAGTTCCCGCTACTTTTTTTTAAAATCATGCTTTCGACGGTACTACCACTCAGCCAGTTCGATACGCTCTGCGATCTGCAATTATTTACCCGTTCACAAGAGGATTAGCGCAATGTAATCGTTGAGGGTCGGTATTTCTCCGGTACTAGAATCGCTTCATCACGTAGGCGTTTGCCCTTACTCACTTCATCATTATACACCTTTTTATAAGGCCGCGATTAGCTGCTCGTGTCGCGTTTCCTCCCCGGATTAAAATCACCGGGCTACCACGCTCCCGCTAATCTTCCGTGTTGCAGTAGTTATTTCAGTAGTTAACTTACCTAATAGCTAACAGCTTACCAACGGGACTGGCCGGATTCGAACCGGCGACCTAGCGCTTCAGATTGGTGTGAGTTTCCCCACTCTCTGGACTATACCTTCACCCTAGGTTAATACCTCTTAAGGTTAATACCCCTTAGGTGGTGGCCGTCTAGTCTCTCCACCTTCCTGCATTTAACCTCGACGATGACTCGCACACAGATTCAGGCTTGGCTCGGTATTGCCTTAGAGTACTGAATAAGCTAAATACCCCTTAGGTTTCACCGAATTTGACCACATTCACTCACGGAATTTCTTCCATGGTGCCCGATTTTTCAGGAGGCGCTTGCTCTATCCAGCTGAGCCACAGCCCCAATCGCCATATAGCCCTATATTATCACAAAAGCTGTTGATGAAGCATCTATAGCCATACCCAATCAGGGTTTAATACCCCCGTTAACCCAATTGGTGATAGGTAATGGGTAATCGAACCGAATTTTTAAACAGTTTGTTGGTTGACGCTCTTGCCTAGAAAAGTGGGAACTATAGAACTAATCCCGATTAGCTCCCATATTGGGGAAGAGTATGTTCCGGTCATGGCTAATATTCAGCGAATTAAAAATAATCAATTAAAAATAACTCATTAATAACTAAGATGACAGAAATTTATGCGAGCCCAAGAACATGTGCTGGTAGTTATTCGATATAGATGATGAGCAAGCTACCTAAGCTTCCCAAATCTATTCACTCTACTATCTGGTTAGGATTACTAACCTTTTTGATAGTGACTATGGTAGTTCCTGCTGTAGCCCATCCTGATGATTGGGTACTGGGGAGTACAGCAAAGGTCGGTGGAAACCAGGAACTCGTTAGTGCTATTTCTAATCCCCAAACCCTTGTGCTAGAACCCGCCGACCATGGTTCAGAGTTGCTAGAGCAAGGTAAAACTCTCTATGAAGCCGGACGATTTGCTGAGGCGGCTGCGGTCTGGCAACAGGCAGCTGTTGGTTTTGAGCAACAAGGTGATGAAGTGGGACAAGCTTTGAGCTTGAGCTATCTGTCCTTAGCTGACCAACGATTGGGAAAATGGGAGCAAGCCCAGAGTGCTATTGACCAAAGTTTGAAGATTTTGCAGCGTCCAGAACTTAGGCAGCAAGGGTCAATTTTGGCTCAAGCGCTGACTATTCAGGGAAGTCTCAGAAATGCTATGGGACAAACGGAATCTGCTCTGGAAAGTTGGCAACACTCAGAAGCTACCTATCAATCTTTAGGGGATGAGGTTGGCATATTGGGTAGCCAGATTAACCAGGCTCAAGCCCTGCAAACTATGGGCTTCTACAGGCGATCGCGAAAACTCTTAGAAGCTGTCAATGAAAAGCTCCAAGCTCAAGATGATTCCCTGCTTAAAGTCAAGGGATTGCGGAGTTTGGGAGTGGCTTTGCAAGTAGTGGGAGATGTACAAGAATCCAGGAAAATTTTAGAGCAAAGTTTGGCAATTGCCCAGAAGTTAGATTCTCCCACGGATACCAGTGACATTCTTTTCAGCTTGGGAAATACTTCCAGGAACTTACAAGAGCCGGAAACCGCCTTGAATTATTACCAACAAGTGGTCACAAAAGCAACTAGCCCACAAATTAAAACTGAAGCCCAACTCAACCAACTCAGCCTTTATCTAGAACTAGACCAGCACAAGAAAGCGATCGCACTATTGCCTGCCATTGAATCTAATCTAGCTCAGCAGCCCCCCAGTCGAACCACAGTCTACGCTGCAGTCAACTTTGCTGAGAGCTTGTCAAAGTTGGCAGCTGCTTCCACTAGACAGTCACAAGGGGTGCCTATACCCATCCAAAAAGCCGCAAAAATTCTGGCACGAGCAGTGCAACAAGCCATGGAATTGGGGGATCCAACAGCTCAAGCTTATGCCATGACTCAGTTAGGTTCATTGTATGAACAAACCCAGCAGTGGTCCGAGGCTTTGAGGTTAACAGAGAATGCTCTACAGATTGCCCAAGGTAATCATGCTTCAGATATTGCCGCTCGTGCAGCTTGGCAACTGGGGAGGCTGCACAAACAGCAGGGGGATATCAATGAAGCGATCGCAGCTTACGATTCAGCGGTCAAAACTCTCCAGTCACTGCGCAGAGACTTAGTCGCTATCAATCGAGATGTCCAATTTTCTTTCACTGAAACTGTTGAACCAATCTATCGACAGCTAGTCGAATTACTACTGCAACCCTCTGTCACCACCCCTGAGCCAGGAGTGGTATCCCGGGCAAAAGGGTCAGGAGAAATTAGTCAAGACCACCTGAAAAAGGCGATGCAAGTTATTGAATCGCTGCAATTAGCCGAATTAGAGAACTTTTTCCAGGAAGCCTGTTTAAAAGGTCAACCGAGGCAGATCGACCAGATTGACCAGAAAGCGGCAGTTATTTATCCTATTATTTTGCCAGAACGGTTAGAGGTTATTGTTTCTGTGCCAGGACAAGCGCTCCGTCACTACCAAACTTATATACCTCAAGCAGAGCTGGAGCAGTTCCTCCGACGGATGCGACAATCTTTGAATAGAGCTTTTTCTGAGCGAGCACGTCTCAAGCTCTATCAGCAAGGTTATGATTGGCTGATTAGACCTGCAGAATCTGAGTTAGAAGACTACGGCATCACCACTCTAGTATTTGTGCTAGATGGTTCTTTGCGGAATTTACCCATGTCCGCTCTCTATGATGGTCAACAGTATCTGATCGAGAAATATAGCATAGCTCTAAGTCCAGGATTACAGCTTTTAGATCCACGTTCCCTTGAATCAAACCAGATCCAAGCGATAACTGCTGGGCTGAGTGAGGGTCGCCAAGGTTTTAAGCCGTTGCCAGCAGTAAAGCGAGAATTAGAACAGATTTCCTCAAAAATTTCCACAACAGTGCTTTTGAATCAGGAGTTTACTGATAGCAACCTCCAAAACGCTGTTGATGCACAACCTTTCCCAGTATTACATTTGGCAACCCACGGTCAGTTTAGTAGTACTGCCGATGAGACGTTTGTTTTAGCCTGGAACGATCGAATTAATGTCCGGCAATTCAATTCACTACTGCGCTCAAGAGAAAGACAAGACACTAATCCCATTGAATTATTGGTACTCAGTGCTTGCCAAACTGCTAGAGGGGATAATCGTGCTGTCTTGGGGTTAGCTGGAGTAGCAGTACGTTCGGGAGCACGGAGTACCTTAGCCACCCTATGGGCAGTAAGGGATGAATCAACTGCTCAGCTGATGGCTGAATTTTACAAGTATCTGGCTCAAGCAGGTGTAACTAAAGCTGAAGCCTTGCGCCGTGCTCAGTTAGCGCTATTGAAAGGGGAATACAACCATCCTGTCTACTGGGCTCCCTTTGTGTTAGTGGGAAATTGGTTGTAATTGCTCTATCTCTAATCGAAGAACTTTTCAAACACATTATTAGAGTACAATTGGGCATAAAACATACTAGAAATAAAACATAAAACAAACATGAACGCAAACATTAGGCGTTTATATTGAAATTTCTAGCAACCCTCAAACGAAAAATTAGAAAGCAGCAAATTATAGCAGTCGCCAGGGCAGGCGCGGACATGACAAAAGTCTCAAACCTAAGTAAGCGCAATAGTATGACTTCTGACTTCTGACTTCTGACTTCTGACTTCTGCTATATCTGCTTTGCTTTCTGTGCCCAGCATGATCATAAAGAAAGTCCTGCAGCAATAGGAAAAATTTTATGAAATCAAACAAATTAGCCGTGAGATTACCACTTTGTTTTACCTTACTATTCCTAGGAATGAATCTCATCCACAGTTTGCCAACTCAGGCGATCGGATTCAGAAATACGCAGAATCCAAGACCGGAGAGAGCAAGGGGAGGAGCTTCCCGGGGTGAAGATATTTGTTTCTCTGACTCTAAAACCACCACTTCATCAGTCACACCGCTGATGCCAGCCACTAATTTGGGCTTAACGGTAGCAAAACGTCCAACTTTGCTGGTATATGTTCCTCAGACTTCAGCTAAACAAGCTTTTTTAAGTTTCGAGGATGAACAGCGAAACCATCATTACCAGACCTTTTTACGTCTGCCTAATCAGCCAGGTGTGATGGCGGTTCAATTACCACCTGAGGCTCCACCACTAAAGGTCGGTAAGAATTACCAGTGGTCTTTGGTGATGATTTGTGGGGAGTATTTAGAACCAGATAGTCCTGAGGTAACTGGATGGATTCGTCGAGTTGAAGCCAATTCTACCTTGATGAATCAGCACACATTAAAAGCCTCACTGGAGAAAGCCTCATTGTTTGCTGAATCAGGGATTTGGGTCGATAGTGTCTCTACCCTCGCTGATTTAAGGCGAGCTGAACCAAGCAATTCAGTCTATCGCTCCCATTGGGAAGAACTCTTACAATCAGTAGGACTAAATGCGATCGCTAACCAGCCGTTGCTCAATAAATAAACTATATAAATAACTGAACATCAGGCCATCAACTCTTATCCTGCAATCCTTGCTTTGCCAGGATTTACCCCTATGGGGCTCAAGGGGTTAGTTGGCGGCTGATTTGTGATAACTCCAAAAAATCTCGCTTCTTGAACCCCTGGTTTAAAACTAGGGGTTCAAGATTGGGCTTAAAATAACTTAGGGAATTGATTGCCTCCTATCCTGTCATACCAAATCCGCTTTACTGAGACTCTATTCAAAACAATCAAAGTCATTGCCTAGAGAGGATTTTAATATTTGTATCATTACACTATCGTAAGCTATCAGCTATCAGCCATCAGCTATCAGTTTATGGGCTATGGGCAAGCTACTTGAGGTGCTTATGGACTATGGACAAGCTACGGTAACAGCTTTTGAATCAAACAGGTAAGCATTAGTTTAATCTGAGTTATGGAAAGCTGACGGCTGACGGCTGAACGCGCACGGGTGAGCTTTTAGCTCACGGCTGAATGCTTACACACTATCATAACCGGATTTGGTATCAATAGCTCAACTAAGAAACTCAATCAAATTAAGTATAGTTGAGTTAGTTAGCAATTACCGATTACCAATTAGCCTCAATCATTCCACAATTGGGCAACGTCAATTTTTATCCATTTTTTGCTTTTTTTCCCAAGACTGTTACTTGGTAAGGATTTACTGGGAATTCTGTAGGTAAGTTATCGACGGGTTAGTGACTCACCACAAAAGCAGTTCTACCGGTCGATGCTATTCCTGGAATCCTGCCAACCAATAGAAGCACCTATAGGCTTATCACCAAGGTTGGTAGAGAAAACACCTGACCTAGATTAGAGATTGACTAAGGGGAATGTGGCTTCACTTTAAAGAGCGTTTGAAGCAATGGCGCTTTGTACTGATAATAGCTCCCGTTGTGGCTGCACTGGTCACTGTTTTGGATACGGCAGGATGGTTCCAGTTACTGGAGTGGGCTACCCTGGATCAATTTTTTCGCCTGCGTCCGGTTGAAGACATTGATAATCGCATTGTGATTATCACCATAGATGAATCGGATCTGACTCAACTGGGAGGATGGCCGATTTCTGATGCTGTTTTAGCTGAGTTAATCAAAAAAATTAAAGCATACCGGCCTCAAGGTATTGGTCTGGATATTTATCGCGATTTTCCAGTGGAACCTGGTTATCAGGAGTTCGTTGAGGTGATGAAGTCCACACCGAACTTGATTGGAGTGAAGTCCCTCGTGAGGGATAAAAGAGTTGCCCCACCTCCGACCTTAGCAAAACTCGATCAAGTTGCTCTAGCAGATTTGGTGTTAGATGGGGATGGTAAAGTAAGGCGAAGCTTGATATCAGCAGCAGATGAATCCGGTAAGGATATACCTACCTTAGGCGTTAGATTGAGCTTGATGTATCTTCAAGCCAAAGGGATCAATCTCAAAAAAATCGATGGGAGGCGCGAGTATTACCAATTAGGTCAAGCAAGATTTTTCAATCTAACCGAGAAAAATGCTGGTTATCAAGGTGCAGATCTTGGAGGCTACCAAATATTGTTGAATTACCGTGGCAGCCAAGAGCGCTTCCATACAGTTTCAATCAGTGATGTTCTCAGCAATAGAATTTCGCCGGAGCAGTTGTACAATCGCATTGTTTTGATTGGTATGACCGCACCGAGCCTTAACGACATTTTTCCGACTCCCTATGATAGCAGTCTCAGCTCTACCGTTCAGGAAATGCCTGGTGTTGTTATTCATGCTAATATCGCCAGCCAGATGTTGAGTGCAGCACTTGATGGACGAGTTCTGCTGCGAATATGGTCTGTTAACGCACAGGGGCTATGGATTTTTTGTTGTTCGTTGATCGGAGCCGTAGGCAGTTGGCTATTACCAGATAATAAGTGGTTAAAAAAACATCTCCTGAGCAAATTAATTCTGAGTATTTTGATTACAGGGGGCATGATTGTCGGTGGTAGCTATTTAGTCTTTTTAACAGGTTGGTGGATTCCTGTAATTTCCCCATTAATGGCTCTAGGTTTATCAGCAATTTTAGGAACTAATACCCACAATCAATGGCAATTGAAACAAGCTAACCAGCAATTGCAAGAGTATTCTCGCACTCTGGAGGTCAAAGTTAGGGAGCGCACCCAAGAATTAGAAACAGCCAAAGTAGCTGCTGATGTGGCTAACCAGGCAAAAAGCGAATTTTTGGCTAACATGAGCCATGAACTGCGCACTCCCCTCAATGGCATTCTGGGATACGCTCAAATCCTCAAACGCTCCTCGAATATAAGTAAATCAGACCTGGATGGCATCGGTATTATTCACCAGTGTGGCTCCCATTTACTTACTTTAATCAATGATATTTTAGACCTATCCAAAATTGAAGCTCGGAAACTAGAGCTGCACAAAAGTGATATTCATTTTACTTCCTTCTTGATGGGCGTAGTAGAAATTTGTCGGATTCGTGCCCAACAAAAAGGTATATTGTTTATTTACCATGCCGATCCTCAGCTGCCAGTGGGAATTTATGGGGATGAAAAACGCCTGCGGCAAGTTTTAATTAATTTACTGGGTAATGCGATTAAGTTTACTGATACTGGAAGTGTGACCTTTCAAGTAAGTTTAATCGGTTCACCGTTGAATGGTGACCGTTCCCACACAATCAGGTTTCAAATTGAAGATACTGGTGTAGGAATGACTCCAGAACAATTGAAAAAGATTTTTTTGCCGTTTGAGCAGGTAGGAGATACTAAAAAACAGTCAGAAGGCACTGGCTTGGGATTGGCAATTAGTATGAAACTTCTCTCCCTAATGGGGAGTGAAATAAAAGTGGAGAGTACTTTAGGTGAAGGAAGTAGGTTTTGGATAGATTTAGAACTAGCTACTCCTACCCAATCGCCCGAACAAGAAACAGTCGTAGACAGCAGCAATATTGTTGGGATTAAAGGGAAGCCTCCAACCATCCTAATAGTGGATGATCATCTCAACAATCGCTCGTTACTTATTAACCTACTAGAGTCGATTGGATTTCGTTGTTTTGAAGCAACTAATGGTCAAGAAGGTTATCAGCAAGCAACAGAAATTAAGCCCGATTTAATTTTGACAGACATTGTGATGCCAATTATGGATGGATTGGAAATGATCGGTGCTATTAGAAAATCACAGCAACTGCCAAATGTAGTGATTATGGTTGTATCTGCTAGTGCCTTTGAAACTGACATAGAAAACAGTATAAAGGCTGGAGCTGATGCATTTTTATCTAAGCCAATTAACATGGATGTTCTTTTGAATCAGTTACAAAAATTTTTAAAACTTAATTGGATTTATGAACCCAATAATAACCTAGAAAGTATAACTTCAGAAAATCTATCACTGGAGACAGGTGAAATTTTGGCTCCACCAGCTGAGGTAATTGAAAAGCTATTTGAATTGGCAAAGAGAGGCAATATCCATGGCATAGAGAAAACCGTGGTTGAACTGGAACAGAGAGATAAAAAATTTGGGCCTTTTGCCAATGAGTTAAAGCAATTAGCAACTAGCTTTCAGGTTAAGCAAATTCGGGAATTTATCAAATCCTTCAGGGGGTAAATCCATGACTATCACTAAAGTTGAGCAAGCCACTATCTTGATCGTTGATGACAATCCCACGAATCTGAAAGTGTTGTCGGAAGCGATCGCAAATTCGGGATGGGAAATCTTGGTAGCAACTGATGGTGAAACGGCTATCGATCAGACCGAATATGCAACACCAGATCTGATTTTGTTAGATGTAATGATGCCGGGAATGGATGGTTTTGAAACCTGCCGCCGACTGAAATCTAATCCGGCAACTAATGAAATACCAGTGATTTTTATGACTGCTCTAAATGACACGGTTGATAAGATAAAAGGTTTGTCCCTGGGGGCTGTAGATTACATCACTAAGCCGTTTCAGACTGAAGAAGTGTTAGCCCGTCTCAAGGTGCATTTACAACTGCATTTCCTGACCAAACAACTAGAAGACCAAAATCTGTACTTAGAGGAACGGGTAGCGGAACGCACTGCTGATCTACAACAGGCAAACCAGCAACTGCGAGAATTAGAAGCTCAGCTACGCAAAGCTCTAGCCGAAGAACAAGAATTCAATCATCTGAAATCTCGGATGATCATAGCCATTTCCCATGAGTACCGCACGCCCTTGACTAGCATTCTCTCCAGTTCTGAACTGCTGGAAGCTTACTGCCATAGATGGGATAAATCTAAGCAAAGCCAACATTTTCAACGGATCCGAGAGGCTGTTCAACGGATAACGGACTTAATGGGTAATGTGATGTTCCTGAATAAGGCAGAATTTGAACAACTGGAGTTTCAGCCTACTCCTTTGGATTTAGGGGTATTTGTGCGTGATCTAGTGGATGACATGCAACAGCACTATGGTGATCAACATCGCCTGATTTTAAACATTGATCAAAACTGTGGGCGACCGTTGTTTGATTCTAAGCTGCTACTGCAAATCCTTACCCATCTGATTGACAATGCCATCAAGTATTCCCCTAATGGAGGTAAGGTTTTGATCAAGTTTGCCTGTCAAAATAACCAAGTCATTTTTGAGGTGAGTGATGACGGGATTGGTATTCCTAGGAAAGACCAACATAATCTGTTTAATGCTTTTCATAGAGGCTCGAATGTAGAAAATATTTCTGGTAGTGGACTGGGGTTAGCTATTGTCAAAAAATGTGTCGATATTCATGGTGGGACAATTAGTCTAAACAGTGATGTCAGTTTTGGCACTACGTTTACGGTAATGCTGCCTCGTAGAGTATTAGATGCGGATCAACTGCTCAAGGTAACTGGAAAGTCCATTCCTGATTACCAATCTGGATCACATTTCCTGCACTGAGCCAAAAGGGTTGATGGGAGGTAAGCCGCTGTTGGTTCACAAAAGTACCATTGGAACTACCTACATCAATGATTTGATAGCGCACTTTGTCCTGAGGCTCTGGAATTTGGAGAATTTGGGCATGGTTGCGAGAACACATCGCATCTTCTAACACTAGGGTGTTCGTGGGTTCTCTGCCAATGGTGAAAGGATTAGCAGACAAAACAATGATGGTACCGGATGAACGGTTTACTAAACGCCCCTTGCTTGGTGGGGTAGGATTGGAAAAAAGTACGGTTGGGGCAAGTACTGGTTGATCGCGAATCGGCAGACTAGGTGTGGCGGCTGATTCGTCTGGAATTGTAGCCCTAGGTACTTCCTGATTGACAATGGAGTGTTTAGAGTTAGCTTCTCCACCAGGGAGGATATTGACTTGCTGGATTGGTGGTGCAGAGAGTTCTGGGCGACCAGCATTGGCAATCTGCATTTTTAGGACCGCTTCATGTTCTGCTTCCTGTCGAGCACTCATGCCTTCGACTTGACGAATTATCCCCCGTGTGTTAGGAAAGCTGATGTCACTGACTCGCACATCTTCGATGGAAAAGCCTACGCTATAGTAAACGTCAACATGGTCGAGAACGTATTGTCGGACGTCTACTCGTCCCTGATTGGTTAACTGTTCCATCCTCAGGTGACTAATTGCTACTCCTAAGCTATCTTTAACGGCACTAGTTAGGGCAGCAATGGGGTCAGATATTTCTAGGGCAACTCGTTTGGCATCTACCACTTGATACATTACATTCAAAGAGACATTGACAAGATACTGATCGCGGGATAGAAAGTCTCCTTGGGAGGTAATAGGCAAGTGCCGGAGTTTGCTGTCTACTAGGAGCAGTTCACATTTTTCTAGCCAGGGTAGGGCAAAGCTGACATGACGGCCTGGTTTCCATACCCGCACGCACCGACCATTTTTGACAAATAAAGCGATATAGCCTGCCCCGATAAAGTCCATGCTCCACCCTGCCCAACGGTCTGGGGTCAGGGTTTGAATCAGTGGGGGTGAGTTACCAGACATTAGATTTTGTTTAGAGGAGTGATGGGAGTAGTGCTTTTTTTAGCATTCCACCGACAGGATGGTCCGATGGAATACTGCCTGATCAATAGCTAGATGTATGTGGGACAGGGATTTACTGCAATTGGCTTAATCCATTATAACGGTTTGTATAGCGCTACGCGCAAGGCAAAAGGCAAAAGGCTAAAGGCAAAAGGCTAAAGGCTAAAGGCTAAAGGCAAAAGGCAAAAGGCTAAAGGCAAAAGGCAAAAGGCTAAAGGCAAAAGGCAAAAGGCTAAAGGCAAAAGGCAAAAGGCAAAAGGCAAAAGGCTAAAGGCAAAAGGCTAAAGGCAAAAGGCTAAAGGCAAAAGGCAAAAGGCAAAAGGCAAAAGGCTAAAGGCAAAAGGCAAAAGGCAAAAGGCAAAAGGCAAAAGGCTAAAGGCAAAAGGCTAAAGGCTAAAGGCTAAAGGCTAAAGGCTAAAGGCTAAAGGCAAAAGGCAAAAGGCTAAAGTTGACTAAAAGAGCTTTTGCTGGTTGTATCAACGTCCTAACCTGAATGCGTAGTGCTATATATGAGGAAGGAAGAGGGGGAAGATCGAGAAAATAGGGAAGAGGGCTTTAGGCAGAAGTGTTGAATAGGGAGGTAGTGGTAGACCAGTAGTGATTTTAGCTCCCGTTACCTTTACCAGAGTGTAGCCAAACCACTACATCCAGTGTTTGTTGCTGAAGTTCTCGCCAGACTGGAGCAGCTCGTAACTTGATCGCCACATCAGCACATCTCAGTTTATCAGTTGTCTGAAGAACTAGTTGACACTCCCCGTCCTAGAAGTACGGGGATTCTTAGTTCATCGTTCGCGTAGCGTGGCCTACGGCCTTGCTGCCTTAAACCGCTATATCTCAATCATTGACGCCGTCAAAAACTAAGCAATACCCAAACCAAAAACCCGTCAAGACCAAGAGTTCAGTTTGGTTTATAGCAGACCCAGCGGGCAATTCTCCCTAAGCGTTCGGTTACTTTTTAGAAAGTGCCTTATGAAGTCCGTTCCTCTCTCGTTTCACCTGGTTTCGGCGTGCCCCGCCGTACCGTTTTTTTTCTCAAAATGTGCAAAGCTCAGGTTCACACACCAACGGTTAATTGATGATTGGGTTTTTAAGGAGGACTTTCCCTACCCTCCGGGCATTACTACTTTAAGGTCAATAAGTTACGGGTCTCTCTCCCGGCTCAGCCATCGCCAAAGGCCACGCTACGCGAACGGTTTTTCAGCCTGTACCCTATAGCAACATTATACCAATGTACAACAAAAGTGTCAACTAAAAAGCCGTCCTAGAAGGACGGGGCTTTAAACCCAAAATTCTTGGTAAATCTAGCTCAAGAAGGTTTTTCCGGTATGGCCGAAGTTTTGGAATTCTTGGCAAGTCTCCCCTCTCCTGAGGCTATTATTGCCTATAATTGGAATAAATTGTAGATATTCATCCCTTTATCTTAAAATAAAAGTTATGAATACTGAGTTAGCTTTATGGAAAGTCGTTATTAGTCTGCCTGAATCTCTCAAGACGGAACTATTACATTATGCCGACTATTTACGAGAAAAATATCAAAATAATACACAATATCATCAAGAAAAGATGGAAACCACTCAGGGTTATGGTAGTTGGGCAGGTCAAATCATTATGTCAGATGATTTTGATGAACCATTAGAAGATTTGGCGGAATATATGTAACATGAAAGCTCTTCTTGATACTCATGCTTTTCTTTGGTATTTACTAGGTGATAGCCATCTATCGATTAAAGCAAAGGCTATTATTGATACCAAAAAAAACTTTTATTTTAGTATTGTTAGCCTTTGGGATATTTCTATTAAAATTAATATAGGTTGCAAATCTATCGACCTATTGGAGAGTTATTTCAAGAATTGCAATCTCTAAATATTAAAATTTTACCCATTCTCGATCAAGATATTGAGTTATATTCAGCACTTACTTTTCCGTCGAATCATCGCGTTCCCTTTGATAGAATGTTAATTGTTCAAGCTATCAATCACTCCCTTGTTTTGATTAGTAGAGATGTCAAGTTTGATGCTTATCCCATTCAAAGGTTATGGGATTGAAATCAAGAAAAATTAATGTTGGTTTACCCTTACGGTAAGCGAGCTACGTTACCAACGGCTAGGGCTTCGCGATTGCACTTTTAGAATTGAGAATTAAGAATTAAGAATTGAGAATTAAGAATTGAGAATTAAGAATTGAGAATTAAGAATTGAGACTTGAGACTTGAGACTTGAGACTTGAGACTTGAGAATTAGTTCATTCTTCATTCTTCATTCTTCAGTCTCCATTCTTCATTCTTCAGTCTTCCTTCTCCATTCTTCAGTCTTCAGTCTTCAGTCTTCATTCTTCATTCTTCAGTCTCCATTCTCCATTCTTCAGATGTAGGGTGGGCAGTGCGTACCAAAAGGATTGTCAGGGTTTGAATTGGTATTAGCCACTGCCCACCAGACCAGTAATCTTATTAAAAATCTAGAGAAGATGTAGGGTGGGCAGTGCGTATCAAAAGGATTGTCAGGGTTTGAATTGGTATTAGGCACTGCCCACCAGACCAGTAATCTTATTAAAAATCTAGATAAATCATTGATAGTTAATTTGAGGTCGGTGGGTAGTGGTTAACCAACAAATTACAAGCTAATTTTATCCCTATGAAGCACTGCCCACCCTACGATTAATCTCTATTGTTATCAGCTTCAAAGGGTTGAAGCTTTTAATTTATTATGGCATCCGTTGATTCTCCATTTATTCTGCTACAACTTCGATAAAAGGATGATTGTTGGCCCATTCTTGAGGGTTTTCCAGCACAGTTGAGCACCAAGTTTTCATTTCTTCAATCTTTCTGCCGGAAATCTTTGGAAGGTTTTGCAAGCGATCATACCAGACTTTTATAGTTGGTAAAGTCTCTGCTCGTCTATCATTCCAATACTTGATGGTCCATCCTGCATCTTGTAGCATTTCTTTTAACTCGGTTGATTGGATCGGATATTTGCTTTTTATAAGACTGGCAGCGATAGAGCCTCCGTTATGGCAATTCACACGCATAACAAGTTTATCTGTAAAAAGACGTAACATCTTCAGGAATCCAATTTTATCTTTTATATGACTAAAGGATTCCAGTAGTAAAACCACATCAAAATAGCCAGGGGGCATAGTAGATTCCAAATTGCCAAATCTAACATAAATATCTAGCTCCACTACATGTTTAAACTGTGTTTTATCATGGGTAATTCCTAAAACAGTACAATCTAAAGCAGTGCTTATCTTAGAAAGTACATTACCCCAGTCACAGCCGATCTCATAAATTTTTCCTTGTTTGGGAAGATGTAGAAAAAGATCGATAATTGCCTGATCAAAAGCTTGCTGGCTATCTTCTTTTGGATCATCTGAGCCATTTAAGAAAAAACCATAATGATTCTGCATTTTTTTCCCAAACACAAGTTGCAAAAGTTCAGCAGGATATTTATTTGCATCTTCCACTGATTCGTTCAGACTATCGGTCACTTTAGGAACATTGTTGAGAATATGATGCTTAATATCCCTACTAATCTTGCGTGCATTTTTAAAAATATATTTTTGATATTCTTCTTCTTTTGTCGGCAAGGGCTGGCTCAATTTTGCATGGGAATATAAAGTCAAAGAAGGTATTTGCCCATTAATGTCTGTTGCGATATGCCGAATCGGGATGTCATCAATAGAAGCTCTCAGGTCTCGATTGATCCCCATATTATCTAAAACAGATGTCAATTCCGGTAATGATTTCACGCTGGGAAACCAGGGGTAGGTCAAATAAACCTGATCGATTTCATTTTGAGTATTATACCGAAGCCAAAAACCAGAAACCCTATTAAGTAATGAATTGTCCAGCAGCCTTTGTGCAGCTTCTGGTATAAAATCTTGTATGCTCAAACCATCAGATGTTTCAGGAAGAAAATGGAAATAATAATTAGATTCATCCAATAAACCATTTTCTGACCATCTCCAACGTATATAATCAGCTTTCTTTGTTTTTGTTGCCTTGGGCTTTACATATAAACGATAATCGCTGCCTTTCTCCGTACTACTGATACTAACACCTTGACGGCCTCCCTCTCGATGTGTTTTCTGAGCGGACAAAACCTCTTGCGGCGCATTCAGGTGTTCCAAGAAATGGTACACTGGCTGGTATTCAGAAGAATCGTTTCCATCCTTCCAAATGATCATCCGACCATTTTTATTAATTTTTACGGGAGTCACCCTGATGGAGGTTTCAAATATTAAGTCCTCCGTATTTGGATAATATTTTTGATGCGCTGCTAAAAAAGCATTTACTTGATTGTTAATAGACATAGTTTAATGCTCTGCTAATGGTTAAAATATAATCACGCCTCGGCTTGTCATACACAATATGAGCGGTTAAATGCGGACTAGTTGCACTTTGATTACCAATGACTGGGGTCTAAGTAATGTACTACTTTTTTAGCGGTTTCACTGACCGTTTTGAAAGCACTACTTGTCCAACTAGAAACGGCATCGGCGGCATATCCTGCTTGTTTCAATGCAGATTCAGCCGCATCTTTACTCAGGTTATAAGTACTTTTTAGGGCATCTCCAACAACATCAGTAGCGGTTCCTAATTCATTGAAACCTTTCGCCACCTCATCTACACCATATCCTGCATAATGACATGCCTCTGCAATCGCTTGTGTGGAAGCATTATAAGCGCTTGACAATCCTTTTACGGTAGCATCCCCCGCTACCCCAACACCTTTCATGATCACAGCCGCATCATTCATGCTTTCGCCGTAGACATCCTTCAATCCGGTGGCAATTACATCGGCTCCATAACCCAGGCTGTTCATGACATCAGCAGAATCCTTGGCATTCAAATTAAAGGGCGAATCCTTAAAAACAGCCATTAAGTCGTTAATGCCGGTAATGATATTCGACTTGACCCAAGTCCCAACCTTCGTCGCCAACTCTTTTCCATCATTCCAAAGGTCGCCAAATAAATTCTTGATGGTGCTTTCTATCTTATTCTCAATCTTACTAATGAGATCCGAAAGTTTTAAAATATTGACATCAATCTCTGTAGAGGCTAGTGTGTACTGTAATCCTTCAAATAGAAACTGAATATCGGCGATAATGGCTACAGTATTACTCTTATACTGTACAGTTACATCTGTTTCTACTTCAGTTTGCAAGTGTAGATTTCCAGTGAAGGGCAATGGTATTTCTTTATCGATCCCAAAGGTGAAGCTAGCCTCACAATGTTCCCAACTCTTCATCGTAAATGAGATGGAATCAGAAGTAATCAACCCATCTTTTTTGAGGTTGAATGTAACTCCGCTGTTGCCAATGTCAGCAACTATTTTTTCGCCGACAACATCCAAAAATCTGGCATCGATATCCATGTGAACGTATGGAGATGCACTAGAACTGACATGAACAACCGGTCCCCCCGCATTCACCAATGTTTTTGGAGTTCCTGAAGGTTGCTGTCGATCTGCCGATTTAGTAGCAATTTCATTATTTTTGATGGGATTACCATTTTTATCTACATTCTGAGTTACCTTTTTCCCATCTCCAGTTATACTGACTATACTTCCCAGTTTAATCGGATTACATTGGGCATCGATGGCGATACCAGTACCAAAGGTGATCTTGAACATGGCATAGAAATCAAAACCAAAAAGATCAATAGCAGCACTGCAACCCAAGCCCATGTCTGCTAACGTCCCATCTGGTAGTACTACCGCATCTGGAGCATAATAAAAAGATAAGTCTGACAGGGAAACCGGGATGTTGATATTGGGGGAAGTATTTGTAAATATTTCCACCAGCTCATTTATGTCTAATTTGGGAACATAAAAAGAAAGGTACATGGGTTCTACCGCCTCACCCTGAATATTGAGAACGACGGCAAATTCATCGTCTTCCAGTTGTATATTCTGACTTTCCTCTCCAATATGAAATTTGCCACTAACCCCGAAATCAAAGCCTGCAGGCTTGAAAAACATCCCCATCTCAATCCCAAATTCATCGACATGGAATCCTTTGGCAATGGGACAGGTAAACATATTTTCTGATTTCAGATCAACGGCGAAGTTTAGTTCTTCGCTGTCAAGGGTTGCTGAAAGGGTTGCGTCATAGTCTGTATCCCATAATTTAAAACTCAGATCCCCGATTAATTCTATCAATCCGAATTTAAAGATAGGTGAATAGGACAACTTCAATTCCGGCTTGGTCAATTTGAGGCTTTTACTACTGGAAATGGGAATGTTCCAGGTTTTTGTGGTGAAATAGTAAGCAAATTCAAGATTAAGAGGAGATAAGACAATCAAACAGACCGGATCTATTTTATCGAACCAATTTGCAACATTATCCCATCCTGGTATACCCGGTATGTCAGAAAGATGAAGTGTACCCCACAAGGCAAGAGCCATTTCCTTCGTCTCGGTCTTAAAATGTACATCTTTTATGGTGAGTTCTGGAAAAAAAGGCAATGGAGCAAATCCCAGGTCATCTACCAGTTTTTCAGGGTTCGTAGATACACCCTTTTCTTTGGTTGTTAATTCTCGGTTGTAATGGGCAATGGCCATACTGTAAGATACGTAGGTGCATTTCTTGTAATCCGTCGTACCTGCAAAAAAAGCATTGATATCGTCGATTAGCTTTGTAGCATCCTTGGCTGCAACATCCGTATCCCAGGTTTGATCAAATTGCTTAATCAGAGCATCATCCATGTGGTATAGCATGTATTGCACGAAAGCGTAAGATTGCGTCATGCTGTCCACATCAGCTTGTGTAATTTCATAGGGGGTCTCCGGGACTTCAAAACTAAAATATTGAAAGCGAACGATGGGTGAGTCGTCTTTCTGATTGGCAACAATAAAGACTATTACGCTATCGTCACCAGGGGTATAGGGTTGAGATTTTTGAGCAGCTACCTCTATCAATTGGGTTAGTGTTCCTAGGTAGTCCAGTCCCGTTTGGGAGCCATCAGATGATGAACTATAAACAACAACTTCTTGATTGAGTTGATTATCAAAAGTTAGGGTTGTGGCCATTTTGTTTATGGTTTATATTTTTGGAATTACAGCTAAAATATGTAGGCATTTAGGCTGATCAAGGGCTTTTGCAAGACTTCTCCTGAAAAGTGTCTAGGCACTTACAGATAAAAAATGTCCCACCGCTAGTGTCGCTCTACCGGGGGACACCGCCATATATCTCGGTTTTGACCGGAATATTTGTAAAATGGTGGGACATTTTATTTCTTAGGTCTCCCCTAAACTACAGCATTTAGGAAAATTTATGCCAAGCCCGTTTGGGAGCGATCATTCTTTAATTCCAATCACGGAAGAAGTGTTGATTACTTCCCGATTGGGTCAACATCTACTTCTTCTTCAAGCAGAGAGTCTTCATCTAGCTCAGGACTTTCCTTCTCATTATTCTCTTGTTGTTCATTCCGTGCGTCTATCTCTTTTTGTATTTCCTCTGCATTATTTATCTTTTCTGCAGTCTGCTTAGCTAATTCCACTTGAGCCGACGGCTTACTATCCCCGAAGGCTGCATCTTCTGAAAATGCTACCTTTTCGTCCATATCCTGAACATATCCTAGCATTGTCTCCGGAGTCTTTCCATTCTTCAAGCCATCTTTAGCAGTCTCAATGGAACTCGCTGCCGCTTTTGTGTTGTCATCTGTATACCCCTGTGCCTCAATGACATTCTTTAATCGGTCTTCTGCTTTGTCTATGGAATCTTGGAATTGTTCACTTTGAGCTTCGGCTATATCATTCAGATATGTTTTCTGGCTTTCCTCAAAGTTCTCAAGGCGATCATTATATTCGTCAAGCTTTGTTGACAGTTCTTTCATAATCTCTTTGCCTGCGCTTCCGCTTTTTCTTGATGCCTTAATACTATCTATCACCATAACAATTAGCATGGCCAAACCGATACCTTGGGAAGTAATTGAGGAGACTAAGCTGTATTCTTGATATGATGTAAGACCAGAACTGCTGCTGGAATCTGAACTGTCGTCATCGCTGTCATATTGATTGGGTGAAGCACAAACATCTTGATCTCCGACTGTTCCTGAAAAGGCTCCAACGGTTTGGTATACACTGTCAACCGTAAGTGTCACCCAACTTGGTTGAAGTTTTACCTCTACGGGGTCCGTACCCTCGCCGAAATTAGTATTGACAATATATACATATTCATCTTCAGAATCGTCGGAGGATGTTTCCCATGCAAACTTCAGGCCAACAGACTCGCCGCTATCAGTCATTGTGAGTGTTGCGGTAGATTCGTTAGTTGTCGAATCGAACACAATATCTATCTGTGCCAACTGTGATAGTGCATCTTCATCAGAAACTCCTGTAGGATAGACATAATAGGTTCCCACCCATGGTGAAAAATCTCTGGTCTGCCATAAAGTCATTTGCCTCCAGGATGTGCCTGTCACATTTGCAAAGACATCTATCTCTTGACAAAATGCCGTTACGTTACTGACTAAGTCGGTGGCATCACTATTGGCAACAACGTCATTAAAGTTCTTAGCAACGGTGCTAGTAGGATTCGCCGATATGTAACGTACAAAGTTAAACGCTTCCAAATAGCTTGCGATATTCGTACTGCCAATCTCAATGTCAGTAGTCTCAAAATCAGTCACCACGTCTGCTACAGGAAAACCATTTAAGTAAGTGATATCTCCATTTAACGTGTAGTACCCTGAATTAGTCGCTATAGCAAACGAATATGCGTCAAGAGATGCATAACCTGATTCACCTGATGCAATACTGTCAATCTTAGTTGTTTCGTCATTATCAGAATAAGTAGTTATCTCAGACGGATCGAGTGGTGCCAAATCAGAATCGTTGTCAGCATCCATACTTAAGAGAGTGATTGCTCTGCTGGTTAAGTTATTAGTGAACTGGTAAATTGACATGACTTAATTTCTCGAGTTGAGTGTTTTTGAACATCAGGTTCTAGTTGTTTGAACCTCATATATTCATCAAACTCCACTGCATACTGACTTACCGCCTGAGATGATCTGACTTGTGACTGACTTGTGACTGACTTTTCCTGTGTCAATGGTATAATTTCGACAGTCATGATCCCATCAGCCATGCCCAGGTCGCTCAAAGTTCGTCAGGAGTGCATTGAACAAGTTAAACTGGCAGTCAGGCGTAACGGTTTTCCGAGCCAGAGGGCTTTGGCTGAAGATGTGGGGTTTGCCTTAGCCACAGTCAGCAACTTCCTGACCGGTAAACCCGTTGACTATATTACTTTTGAAGAAATTTGTCATAAATTGGCACTGGAATGGAGAGCCATTGCCAATTTGGATGTTGACCTGCCATCCCAGGCTGTAGATGATCCGCCATCCCAGGCTGTAGATCAAAACCCACAGATCACAACCTCTAGCAAACGCCAAGACTTGGGAGAAGCAATTGATGTTACCAATTTCTACGGGCGCAAGGAAGAATTAGCCACACTCAAACAATGGATTATTAATGACCATTGCCGACTGATTACCTTAATTGGCATGGGTGGAATTGGTAAAACAACTTTGTCTGTGAAGTTAGCCCAGCTTCTACAATCGGAATTTCAGTACCTGATTTGGCGAAGTTTGCGTAATGCCCCACCCATTCACGAGCTTTTGACGGACCTGATTGGGTTTTTGTCTGATCAGCAAGAAACGACTTTACCAGAAAGCTTAGATGGTACAATATCCTGTTTAATCGACTATCTGCGGGCAGAGCGTTGTTTGTTCATCTTAGATAATGTAGAGTCAATTCTATCCCCTGACCAACGGGCAGGAGCCTATCGCCCAGGATATGAAGGCTATGGGCAGCTGCTCAGAAGCTGGGGCGAGACTAACCATCAAAGTTGTCTGGTGTTGACCAGTCGGGAGAAACCCAGAGAAATTAGAAATAAAGAAGGTGTCAACGCTCCGATTCGTTCCCTGAGGTTACCTGGCTTAACCGAGGGAGAAGGGGAGAAAATTCTCGCCGAAAAAGGCTTTTCTGTCTCAAAAGACGAATGTCAAGCACTGGTAGAGTTTTATGGGGGCAATCCTTTAGCCTTGAAGATTGTTGCCACGACAATTTATGAGTTGTTTGACGGCGATGTGGCTCAGTTTTTAGAAGAAGGCACGATTGTCTTTGGTGATATTTCCGATTTAATGGACCAGCAGTTTAATCGCTTGTCAACTATAGAACAACAGGTGATGTACTGGTTGACAATTAATCGAGAATGGGTTTCATTTAAGGAGCTACAAGGGGACATTATTCCGGCTGTTTCCTTCAAACATTTATTAGAAACCTTAGAATCTCTACAATTGCGCTCACTGATTGAGAATACTTCAGGGAAATTTACTCAACAACCCGTGGTGATGGAGTATGTCAGCGATCGCTTAATTGAAGAGATTTTTCAAGAAATTAAAACGGGAGAAATAGCACTATTGGAGCGCTGTGCCTTAATCAAAGCCCAAGCCAAAGATTATGTGAGAAATGCCCAAATTCAGCTGATTCTCAAACCGATTACCGAGCAACTCCTCAACCTGCTTGGCCTCCCAGAAAATGTGCAAAACTATTTGAATCAAATTTTATCAAAGCTGAAGTCTTTTCCCCCTCGAAAACCTGGATATGCCGGGGGGAATGTTCTGAATTTACTCTGGCAGCTTGATCTTGACCTGACTGGCTATGATTTTTCTAACTTAACGGTTTGGCAAGCTTACCTACAGGGGATGAATTTGCATCGAGTCAACTTTGCCAAAGCCGATTTAAGTAAGTCAGCTTTTACTCGCACCTTAGGGGGGGTTTTATCAGCGACCTTTAGCCCAGATGGGAAACTCCTGGCAACTAGTGTTGATAATGAGATTTGGTTGTGGGACGTTGCCAACATCAAACAAATTATTACCTACAATGGTCACACGGCTTGGGTGCAATGTCTGGCTATTAGTCCAGAGGGAGAAATTTTAGCTAGTGGTAGTAACGACCAAACGATCAGGTTGTGGAATGTCCAGACCGGGCAATGTCTGAAAACACTGCGAGGTCATACCAGTTGGGTGCAATCCCTAGGGTTTAGTCCAGACGGGGAAATGTTAGCCAGTGGTAGCCATGACCAAACGGTAAAGCTGTGGAATGTTCACACTGGAAAATGTCTGCAAACCTTGTCAGGGCATAGCAATCCGGTATTTTTTACTACCTTCAGTCCCAATGGACAAACGTTGGTCACTGCGGGTGAAGACCAAACTTTGAGAGTCTGGGATATCAACACTTGTTCTTGCCTGCAAGTCCTAGAAATCCCGATCAATTGGATATTATCGATTGCCCTTAGCCCAGATGGAGAAACATTGGCAACTGGAAGTGATGGCACAACGGTAAAATTTTGGGATTTAGCCAGTGGTGAGTGTATCAAAACCTTACCAGACTACAACAGTCATGTGTGGTCAGTGGCTTTCAGCCCAGATGGTAAAACACTGGTGACCGGTAGTGAGGATACAACGGTTAAAATCTCGGAGGTGGAAACTGGGAAATGTCTGCAAACGTTCCACGAGTATCGCAATTCCCCTTTAGGTAATAGCTACCCTTCACGGATTTGGTTGGTTGCTGTTAATCCCGATGGTCAAACCTTGCTGAGTGTGAGTGAAAACCAAACCATGAAGTTATGGGATATCCACACAGGACAATGTTTAAGAACAGTGGAGGGGTATAGTAATTGGATATTATCCGTTGCTTTTAGTCCAGATGGTCAAATGTTGGCCAGTAGCAGCGAAGACCAACGGGTAAGATTGTGGGATATTGAGACGGGGCAATGTCTACAAACCTTGTCAGGACATACTAATCTGGTCTCATCAGTCACTTTTGCTCCCAAAGACGATCAGATTCTGGCCAGTAGCAGCGACGACACAACTATCAAACTTTGGGATGCAAATACAGGAGAGTGTTTGCAAACACTGTGGGGACACGATAGTTGGGTGCATTCGGTCAGCTTCAGTCCAGAGGTCGAAATTTTAGCAAGTGCCAGTCGTGACCAAACCGTAAAGCTTTGGGATTGGCATACGGGAGAATGTCTGCACACCTTAGAAGGGCATATTCAGCAGGTCAAAACCATTAGTTTCAGTCCCTGCGGTAAAATCCTAGCCAGTGGTAGCCATGACAACACTATCAAACTTTGGGATGTCACTACCGGAACCTGTCTACAAACATTGCCAGGTCACGAGGATTGGGTTTTATCGGTTGTGTTCAGTCCCGGTGCCAATCTGCTGGTGAGTGCCAGTGGAGACCAGACGATTAAACTGTGGGATGTTGAGACGGGGCAATGTCTACAAACCTTATCCGGTCACACATCTCGAGTCAGAACAATTGCCTTTAGTCCAGATGGCAAGAGTTTAGCCAGTGGCAGTGATGACCAGACTGTTCAACTGTGGGATATCAGTACAGGTACTGTTCTCAAACTATTTCAGGGACACCACAAAGCTGTCCGCTCAATTGCCTTTAGTCCTAATCGTCCTGTGTTAGTGAGTAGCAGCGAAGATGAAACCATTAAGCTTTGGAATCTTGACACTGGTGAATGTATAAAAACCCTGAGAATTGATCGACCCTATGAACGGATGAATATTAAAAACGCCATTGGGTTAACCAAACCTCAGAAAAACACGTTAAAAGCTTTAGGTGCAGTAGAGAAAGAGTGAAGCCTGGCACCGCAATGGTTCTAGCCCCCTTGACAAATCAGCTTATAATATGCTATTCTAGAAGTATACATTATTATGATAAAGCAAGCTAAGGGCAAGAAAAATTAAGCCAAAATGTGATCTACCCAAATGTGATTTAGATCAAGGGTTATGACCATAGTAAGCCTTGATTATATGCACTATTGTGCTTATTTATCACTCTTTTTAAGAAGAATTTATTGAGTCTTGCCCTTGCCCTGTATCATAACAATTGGGGTTCATAAAAGTGGCTATGGAAAATACAGAACCTAACAAAAATTATGAAGAGCAAGTACTAGAAAATACATCTGGCGATACTAACCCCTTAGGGGACGCTTGCTCCGACTCTCAGGAAACAGTAACAACTCCTGAAAAAACTGAAGTAAAAGCTGGATCGAGTGATGAAAAGGTCGAAACAGATAATCAAGACACTAAAGAAATTACTGCACCAGAATCTAATATAACTACTAGTTCCCGTTCTCCAGGAAAAACAGATAGAGGTTTATAATCCAGGAGTTATATTCTTGGGCGAGAATTTACCAACTCAGCCAGGGGCACTCTTCGATAAGTATTAAGACAATGGCATGACCGATAATATCTATGCGCTGCTGGTAGGTATTGATGAATATCCCAGTCCTGTTCCTTCTTTGAATGGCTGTGTCAATGACATCCTAGAAATACAGGAATATTTGCAAGGGCGGGTCGCTACAGATGGAGATAAACTGCACATCCGCAAACTCTTGAATCAAGATGCTACCCGTCAGGCAGTTATTGATGGTTTTCGGCAGCATTTGTGTCAAGCTAGCCGTGAAGATGTAGCCTTTTTTTATTACGCGGGACATGGTTCTCAAGAGCAAGCCCCACAAGAGTTTTGGACAATAGAGCCAGACCGATTGGATGAAACTCTAGTCTGTTATGACAGTCGCACTGAGGGGGGTTGGGACTTGGCGGATAAGGAGTTAGCCAAGCTAATTTCTGAGGTAGCTGAGAACAACCCCCACACTGTTATTATTTTAGACTGCTGTCACTCCGGTTCTGCCACCCGTGGCGGACTAGAAGCAGAAACAGCAGTTCGTAAAACTTCCACCGACAAACGCCAGCGACCCTGGGATAGTTTTATTTTTTCCTTGAGTGAAACTGACAAATTATCAGCTGGCCTCAGCCCGGAAAAAAATCCTAGTGGTTGGAGTTTCCCCACAGGAAAACATATCGTCCTAGCCGCTTGTCGAGATAGTGAGACGGCGAAAGAATACAACAACAATGGGCAACCAAGAGGTGCGTTTTCTCACTTTTTGCTGGATACCTTGAAGAAAGCCAATGGCAGCCTGACTTATCGGGATTTATTCAAGCGTGTCAATGCCCTAGTCCGCAGTAAGATCACCGCCCAATCTCCCCAAATCGAAGCTACGGAGTTGAGTGATTTAGACCAACCTTTTCTCGGCGGTGCGATCGCTAACCGTACACCCTACTTTACTGTCTTCTATGACAAAAACCACGACTGGGTGATTGATGGTGGTGCGGTTCACGGCATTTCTCAACCTGTTGGGAATGAGACCACAATACTGGCCTTGTTTCCCTTTGACACCCCCACAGAGGAACTTCGCCAACTCTCAACGGCAGTAGGTGAGGCAAAAATTGTCGAAGTAATGCCGCAGCTGAGTCAAATTCAAATTAGTGGTATTGGGGATTTAGATCCCGAAATGACCTGGAAAGCAGTAATAACTAGTCTGCCCCTGCCACCGAAAGGGGTTTTATTGTCAGGAGAACCAGCTGGTGTAGAATTAGCCCGTACCACCCTGCTCAACACTGGTCACAATCAGCCTTCCCTGTATGTTCGGGAAGTGGCAACCCCTGAAGCTGCCGAGTTGAAATTACTGGCTCGTGACGGTAACTATTTAATTACACGACCAGCGGATGACCGTCCTCTAGTGGCTGCCATTTCAGGTTACACCGATGCCACTGCCTTGCAGGCAATTCAGCGATTAGAACATATCACCCGTTGGCTGAATATCGCTGAACTTGCCAGCCCAGCCACCACCCGCATTCGCCCGGATGCTGTGCAAATGCTGATTTACCAGCAGGATGGGTCACTTTTGCTAGAGACTCAAATTCCCCTGGAATATCAACAGGAAAATGGCACATGGCGATCGCCCACATTGAAAATTAAGCTGAAAAACACTAGTAATGAGCCGCTTTATTGCGCTCTGCTCGATTTAACCGACCGTTACGCCGTCTCAGCTGAGTTGTTAGATGGGGGCGGAATTTGGCTGCAACCCAGGGGGCAAGAGGGAGATCAAGCCTGGGTTAATCACGGAAATCCGATTTGTCCTACGGTTCCCCAACAACTATGGCAAGAAGCGGGGATTACGGAAGTTAAAGATATTCTCAAACTGATTGTCTGCTCGACGGAATTTGATGCCACTTTGCTCGAACAACCACAACTTGACCTACCTCAACGTCCCGTGCTTACACCCCGTCACGGTAATGGTACCCTTAACCGCTTGATGCAAAGGATTCCAGCTCGTGATCTCCCCAGCAGACCAGAAGACGATGAAATCTATGATGACTGGTTAACTAGCCAAATTAGCATTACTACCGTGCGTCCTCTACACACTACTCCAATTCCCAGAGGGGACGACTATGTCTTTCTGGGAGTAGGTTCCGCCCTATACGCCCATTCCGAATTGAGAGCTAAGGCACGTCTAACCACTCTCACCCAATCAACCAGGGATTTAGGTAACCACATGTTACCACCGATAGTGCGGGAGGACCATCCGGGCATAGAGTCCTTTGAGTTTACTAGCAGTCGGGGAACGGATCCTGGTTTAAGCGGGTTGGAATTAACTGAGGTGGAAAATCCGTCAGCGGTTACACCGAAAAATCCCCTGAAAGTTATTGTTGATCGACCCCTTGCTTCTAATGAACAACTGTTACCCATTAGCTACGATGGGGAGTTTTTCCTGCCTTTGGGACGGGCTCGGTCTACCCCGGAGGGCAAAACGGAGATTTTACTGGAACGGTTAACAGAACCAATTAGTGAAGGTAGCCGCAGCTTGGGGGGTTCGATCCGAATTTTCTTCCAAAAAGTAGTGTCTCAACAACTGGGGCTAGAGTTTAATTACCCCATTTTGGCAGCAGCGGATGTCACTGTCTCTGGAGTGGTCAACTATACAGTCAACTATACAAGAGAGGTTGAACAAGTCAAGTCGCGGGTTGCCCAAGCCCAACGCATAGTCCTTTACATACACGGTATTATTGGTGATACTGAGAGCTTGCTGCCCAGCCTTCGCTCCGCCCAGGTTGAGGTGGATGGAACAGAAAAACCCCTGGCCGAATTGTATGACCTGGTACTCAGCTATGATTATGAGAATTTAAATACCTCAATTGTAGAGAATGCTAAATTGCTGAAGCAGAGACTGCAAGCTGTAGGGTTAGGGGAGAACCACGGTAAAATTTTTCACATTGTCGCCTACTCCATGGGAGGGTTGGTTTCTCGTTGGTTTATTGAACGAGAAGGAGGTAATCAGGTGGTTGGGCATTTAATTATGCTAGGTACACCCAATGCTGGTTGCCCTTGGTCTACGGTTCAAGATTGGGCGTTAGCTACCTTAAGTATCGGTTTAAATGGGCTGTCAGAATTTACTTGGCCAGCACCAGTGATGGGGATTTTGCTTAAGGCTATTAACAAATTTGCTGATGAGATTGAAACTATTGATATTTCCCTAGACCAGATGCATCCCGGTTCTGAGTTCTTGCAACAATTAGCAGCAAGTCCCGACCCCAAAGTACCTTACTCAATTATTGCTGGTAATACATCTATTATTCCTGCCGCCCTGAAAGCAGAAGCCAATCAAACTTCTAGTCCCTTGCAACGACTAATGCAGAAGTTATTTGATAAAGCTGTAGCAGTGGCTTTCTTTGAGCAACCAAATGATATCGCTGTTACAGTACAAAGTATAAAAAGCGTAGGTTCAGACCGGAACCCACAACCACAAATCCAGGAAATCGGCTGCGATCACTTCGTTTACTTTACTGAACCGGTGGGGTTAACTGCGTTTTCTCAGGCGGTGATTCAAGCCCTAAAAAATAACAATGATATAATTAATAATTATTCAGAAAACAAACCACTGAAATGGTTGATGATTGGGGTGGTTGGGGTATTAGTCGCGGCTACTATGGGTTGGCTGGTATTAAAGCAATCAAATAAAACTCAACCGAGCAATCAATCTCAACCAAGCCAGAATCTAAGCCAATGATGCGTAAGCGGTCAGCGGTCAGTGGTCAGTGGTCAGCATTCAGCGGTCAGCGGTCAGCATTCAGCGGTCAGCGGTCAGCCGTGGCCTTAGGCCAATGGCACCTCAAGTAGCGTGGGCTGATAGCTGATAACTGATAACTGATAGCTGATAGCTGATAACTGATAGCTGATAGCTGATAGCTGATAGCTGATAGCTGATAGCTGATAGCTGATAGCTGATAGCTGATAGCTAATAGCTGACAATTGCTTTCACCAAATCTTGCTCATGTTTAGCACAAACCCCGCCAGTTCCGGAGCACCGCTAACGGTTTCAGGATTGTCCAAAATTTCTGGTTCCTGATCACGACGATAAATGTAAATTTTCCGGTTTTGGCGGTCGATTAACCAACCCAGTGATGTGCCATTGTCAAGGTATTCTTGCATTTTGTCTTGCAAGCCACTGAGTGTATCGCTGGCGGAACGTAACTCGATCACAAAGTTGGGGCAAATGGGAGCAAAGGATGCTTTCTGTTCCTCGGTTAAGGCATTCCAGCTCTCAAGTTTAATCCAACAGGCATCTGGAGAGCGGATCGCTCCATTGGGTAAGGTAAAGCCGGTGCTGGAGTCAAAGGTTTCACCGGTACCGTCACGATCAGCCCAGTTAGCCAATTGTTGAGAAATTTTCAGATTCCGATTGCCTGTATCGGAAAAGACTGGCGGCATAATCACAACTTCTCCACTGGCGGTGCGCTCAATTCGTAGATCTCGATTGGCTAAACAGAATTCAGAAAACTGGGCGAGAGTCATGGGGATGATCCCAGGAAGATTGACCATCACAGGGACAGTTTGGGTTTGAATGAGTAGCCTAGTCATTATAGGGTTTTTATCTAGGTTGTAAACATAAGCATTCAGCCGTCAGCCGTGAGCTTTTAGCTCACGCTACTTGAGGTGCCGTCAGCTTATTTTATTCAAAAGCTGTTCGGTGTAGCGTGCGCTATGGGCATAAACTGTTCGTTGTAGCGTGGCCACAGGCCAATGGCCACTCAAGTAGCACCATCTGTAGCGCTAATCGCTGACCGCTGATAGCTGATAGCTGATAGCTGATAGCTGATAGCACCTCAAGTAGCACCATCTGTAGCGCTAATCGCTGACCGCTGAATGCTTACTTGTAAACATAATTCTTGTATAAAAAAGCTTGCATACAAGAGGCAAAAGGCAAGAGGGGAAAGAGATACGAAGTTTTATTGGACAGTCAAAAAATACCTCCTAGGTTTACATCTCATTTATAAACGCTATATCCGCCAATGACACTAGGGATTGTCTGCAAACTCAATATGTAAAGATTTATTACGAAACTAATAATTTCTGCGTAAAGTCAACAGATTATCTTGGGGAATAAATAGGGATCACCCCAGTTTGGAAAAACTATACCCCAGCTGTGTGAGCGTCATTAGACCGCCCACATAAAAAGATATATTTCCCAAAATGGGATGCTAGCAATCCCTAGTATTAAAGTTATCTTTATAAGTTCTTTTAGTATAACATGTTTTCTCGCAATCTCGCCTTTATCATCGGTATCAATAACTACACAAACGGCATTTATCCCCTGAATACCGCCGTAAACGATGCCAAAAAACTAGTTGAAATTCTGCGCCAAAAGCATGGTTATCAAGTCTGGGTATGCTTAGACGAAATTGCCAGCCTCACTAACTTCAATAAATTTTTAGACAAAACCTTGCCCGAACAAGTCACTGAAAATGATCGCTTATTATTTTACTTTGCTGGTCATGGAGTCGCTCTCAATGGGGATGATGGCCCTGCTGGTTACTTAATTCCTCAAGATGCCAAACTAGGGGATACTAATAGTTATCTGTCTATGACCAAGTTACACGATGCTTTAATTCAATTACCCTGTCGTCATTTTTTGGGGATTCTCGATTGTTGTTTTGCTGGTGCTTTTAAATGGTCGAGTACCAGGGATTTATTAACGTCGCCAGAACTGATTTACCAAGAACGATACAAACATTTTATTACTGACCCGGCATGGCAAATTATTACTTCCTCAGCCTGTGATCAAAAGGCTTTAGATAACTTTAATTTAGATAGCGATCGCGGTCAAGTCGGTAATCATTCACCTTTTGCTAGTGCATTATTAAACGCTCTCGAAGGTGCAGCAGATAGCTATCCTCCTGCTACGAATGGTAAACCGGCTGGAGATGGGGTAATTACAGCCACAGAATTATATTTACATTTACGGGATCGAATCGAAATTCCCACAGAAAAATACCATCAGCGACAAACCCCTGGTATTTGGTGTTTAAATAAGCACGATAAGGGAGAATATATCTTTCTTTCTCCCGGACATGAACTTAATTTACCACCAGCACCACCTTTGGATGAGTCACAAAATCCCTATCGCGGTTTAAAGTCTTTTGACGAGAAACACACTTCACTGTTTTTCGGTAGAACTGAACTAGTAGAAAAGTTAGAATATTTTGTCAAAGCTAATCCCCTCACAGTGGTGTTGGGTGCTTCTGGTTCCGGTAAATCTAGCTTGGTTAAGGCAGGATTAATTCCCAAGCTACGGCAAGATAATACCGAGAATAAATGGTGTATTTTGCCATCCATCCGTCTTAGTGAGACGCCCTTGCAACCCTTAAATAATGTGCTATGTAATGCTAAGTTACCAAGGGTAGAGCCACGAAACCCCCAGCATAACCTGGCTCGGACAATTGATGTTTGGGCGAAAGATAACCCCAACTCTAAGTTATTACTGTTTATTGACCAAAGTGAAGAAATTATTACACTCTGTCAAAACGAAGATGAGCGCAAGGAGTTTTTCCAACAGATACTCAAAGCCATAAATGCCCATCGGGATCAATTACGGGTAGTACTATCCCTACGTTCTGACTTTGAACCCCAAGTCAGGGATGCTGGCTTAAAGTTTGTTCCCACAGACTATAACCTGGTAAACACTGTGCTTAAAAATCGTTGGCACAGCGGACGATTTATCCTACCAGCCATGACACGAGGGGAACTGCGAGACGCAATTGAGAAACCCGCAGAAGCACGGGTAATGTATTTTCAGCCCCACGAACTAGTAGAACAATTGATTGATGAAGTGGTGGATATGCCTGGAGCATTGCCCCTGCTTTCTTTTGCCTTGAGCGAACTCTATCTCAAGTATTTAAAGCGACAACGGGAGGCACAATATAGAGGAATCACTATTGATCGGGCCTTGACTCAAGCAGATTATCAGGAATTGGGGGGAGTAATGCAATCACTAACTCAAAGGGCTGATCTCGAGTATCAGGCGCTAGTTCAAGAAAATCCAGCTTATGACCAAGTTATCCGTCATGTGATGCTGCGGATGGTAGCCCTTACTGGGGGTGAGTTAGCCCGTAGGCGGGTACCTTTATCAGAATTGGAATATCCGCCTGAGAAAAATAGTTTGGTTAAGGAAGTAATTGAGCGCTTTACGAATGCACGGTTACTGGTCAAAGGAAAAGATGCTGAAGGTAAACCCTATGTGGAACCAGGCCATGATGCTTTGGTGCGGGGTTGGCAAAAGTTGTTGTTGTGGAAGCAAGAGGATGAGGAAAATATACTTCTACAACGGCGGTTGACGACCGCAGCACAGGAGTGGAAAAGCCAGCAACAGGCAAGGTTTCTTTGGAATGCTAACCCTCGTCTGGATTTGTTGAAAAAGGTATCTTTATCCGATGATAACTGGCTGAACCAAGTAGAAGCTGAGTTTGTGCAGCGTAGTCTGCAAAGAAGGCGAAATGATAGCCGTCGCTTAATTGGCTATGTAACGCTCGTGATTCTGGCTCTGAGTGGATTGAGCATCTTTAGTTTTTATGAGTTTCGGAAACTCGAAGAAGCATCTCAGCAATTCCAAAACGACTCTATCAAAGTACTAAAGGAATTTTCCATCAATACTGTATTGAACATTAAAACTAATAATAAAAACAATTCAGTTCCTGGAGAGTTAAAGGCACTCAATGAAGCCCCTTGGACAACTCTGTTGGAAGAAAAAAGTCAGGTATTTGCCATGTCACGAAAGTATAATAAGGGGCAAGTATTAGCGATTACACATGATGCTATTATAAGAAATAACGATAATAGTGTATTTCTGTTTTTGGCGCTTAACTTTCTGAATGGAATTAATGGCAATAAAAAAGTATTAATTTCAAGCGGTCATTGCGAGTTTTTTACGTCTGAAAAACTCGCCAAAAACCTTAAAGAATGGGAGTATGAGTTCGAGGATATTTCTGCACCTATTAACAGCACAAAACTCAAACAAGCCAATATTATCATAATTGGAAATGCATTGGGAAATCTGGAAAATGATGAACTTAAAACAATTGAGCAGTTTGTATCGAACGGTGGTAAAGTCATGGCTGTTGGATTAGGATCGTCTTGGAAATATTACAGTGACAAACCTGAGATATTACCAAACGGAGGCAAATGCAATCAGGATGGGCAGGATACAAAAGACATTTTAACATACCCAATGAACAAGCTGTTAGAGCAATTTGATGCTCGTTTTGAAAGCTCTTTGATCAATTAGCAGAACACTAACTAGGTATTCAAGACGATCACGAATTAGAAGACAAGACTTTTATCCACAGAGTGCTTGTCTGTTTGAGACGAGCAGTTAAGGCGATGAATCACTCAGGATGAAAAAGGGGTGATCGCGTTTGTGACTATCTGAAGAATAACTCTAATGTGAGCGATCGCCATCTCTGTGACGATGTAAAGAAGTAGTTGCAGAAGGTAAAATTTTTTTAACACTAGAAACAGTTCTTTGTCAAATATGGGTAGAGAAGTGCGATTGACCTGCATGTCACGCTACGCGAACGCACTCTCGTTAATCTTGGTTGAGAAGTAGTGCGATCGCCTTTTTAAACTTTGAAGGGAATCACTCGACATGGATGAAATAGGGCTCGAACGCTAAACTTAAGCTATTGATTGCAATTCCCTTCGAGGTATGATTGAACCAAGGGGTAGTAATGGCTGAATCTTACTTAATTTATCTTGATGTTTGTTGCTTAAATCGTCCTTTTGATGATTGGCGACAAGATAGAATTCGATTAGAAGGACAAACAATTCTAGATATTTTTCAGCGGTTTTATTCAGAAGAATGGAAGCTGGTAAGTAGTGAAGCTATAGAAGCAGAATTAAAACGAATGGTTAATCTTGACAAACTAGACAGGATTAGAAAATTATTACAGGTTGCTGAAAATAAAATAATTTTAACCGATGAAATAGATACACGTTCTCAAGAAATAGAAAAGTTAGGATTTGGTTTGTATGATTCTTTTCATATTGCTTGCGCTGAAACTGCTAAGGTAGATGTATTATTGACAACGGATGATAGATTGCTCAAGAAAGCAATTAAGTATAGCCATCTCTTAAAAGTAAAATTAGATAATCCTGTCACTTGGTTAATGAACACTTTTGTATTAAAAGGAAATAACAACAATGACACCAATTGAATTAAGACAAAAAGGGTATTATGCCTTAGTTAAGGAATTAGGGCAAGTTGATACAATTCGTTTTTTACAAGATGTAGGATGGGGTTTTGGTGATTATACTCAAGAACGTCAACAGTCTCTAAAAAATGTGACAAGATCTGATTTTTGGCAAGATATTCAAGAAATTAGAGCCAAAAAAGACCTTGAGAATCAATGATTCTGTTGCAGTCAGGGTGCGCCTAAATACTCTTGGTTGCTGATCGCTTTCTCAAAACTCTTAGCACAGAAGTGCGATTGACCTTTGGTCACGCTACGCGATCGCACTCTCGTTAATCTTGGTTGAGAAGTAGTGCGGTCAGCGCAGTTATGCCTGTAGGGCTGATCGCACCGAAAGCATTACCTACGAGTTCGATTTGCTATCAGCAACAGATAGTGAACGCATCCATTCATCCAAATCGTCGGGTTTCGTAAAGTCCAACAACGCCTCCCCCAAAGCTTCAAGCTGAGCAAGGGATAAGGCTTGAACCTGCGTTCGCATTTCTGGGGACACTTCGCCAATGCGACGCAAGAGTAGGCGGAGGATGAGAGATTGTTCCCCTTCGTGACGGCCTTCATTTTTAATGTCTTGATAAATTACAGACTGCTCCATGATATCTCTGCGTAAAACCTGGTTAATGAAGTCCCTCTTTAATAATAGCCCTGCTAGAATCCCAGCGGACGCAGCCACATTGCTCTGTATCCTAATTTCTGGAATCGCCTCAACTCTTGCAGCCACCTGACGCAAGGTGGCTGCAGCGTCGGGGGTTTGTGTCAGTACAGCCAAGGGCAATAACCCCGTCGATTCCAGAAACAGCTGAGTTGGTTGTTCCCATAGCCGAATCACCTCGAATTCGTGACGAGTACCAGGAATCTCAAACGCTGTCTGATAAACGAGTTCAGAAGTTGAACGGGTCAAGTAAATGACCACTTGGCGCATCTGCTTATTCGGAAAACGGCGGAAAACTCTCAAGCGGTAATCTGCCATTCTGAAGGCCATAGTTGAGTCAGGTTGAGTCTGAAACTCGACGTGAAGCACGAAATCATCAGAATTCAGCAAAATCAAGGCATCCGCTCGAATGGGTTCAAGGGACAGTTCAGATGGACTGAGTTGGGTCATGGTGATGGGTTCACCAAGTAACCAGGAGGCAAAATCTTCCGAAAAGCTCTCAGCGAGGAACTTACAGGTATTATCGAACATGGAACGATTATATCAAACGGCCCGTCTCAGGGATTCTGCTGGATGGGAACTTTCCTAAAGCAGTGCGATCGCGCAGCGGCTCCAAAGGAGCATCGCTCTCCAAAAACTGTTGGTACAAAAAGGGAGCAGGTCAAACTTGTAGAACAGATGAACTATATACTATCACAGCAAGCTAAAACACATGAGGGGGCTATAGCTTGAGTACAAATGTTCTGCATAAGTGAGATGCTCCCTCGGGTTGAGACTCAAGAAGAGATGTTCCATCAAATTCACCGCCTTCAATATCCAAATGATCAAGAACAGTGGGTACCAGATCAGTTGCAGGTGCAACGGAAGAATCATCTAGTTCTTTATTAGATGCAATAAAAGTCGTTCTTTCCGAGTCAGTTTGTCCACCGTGATCAAAGCCTTCTGATGGTTCGCGACCATGATCTGTAGTCACAATCACTAACCAATCTTCATCGGGATATGCTGCTTCTCTTTCTTCTACCGCATCAATAATTTTACCCACATGACCATCAGCCATAGTAATTGCTTCTAAATATTCGGGAGAAAAACCAAAATTGTGAGCCACAACATCAACGTTATCGAGATGAACGAAGGTATAATCTGGCCCTTGTTTTAAGATTAAATCGGCTACAGTTTGCGCAATAATATTATCTTGAGCCAGTTGATCATCAGTGGGTTCTGGTGCGGTCAATTCAAAATCAACAATTGAATTAACATCTTCCTCAAAATAAGCATTGATTAGACCCCAGTTAACCACAGAAGCAATATAGTTATCGGGATCGTCATTATGAACGTATTCAAAAATGCTAGGATAGTCTGGCTTAGCTCTTAATGTATCGTCATTGGAAACAATACCGTGCTTGTTTGCCCAAACACCTGTTAATAAACTGCCCCAACCTGGACCACTAAAGGTTTGTTGTTCTGTTTCTGTTCCTTGAATCCCTCCTGTGAAAGACTCTATAATATTTAAACTGTCAAGATATGGTGTAGGAGTTTCGTCTAGTTTTTCTAACTGCGCTCCATCAATACCGATGACAATAGCTTTCTTCTCAGTCATTTAATTTTCTAAAAATAATCTTAAAAAAAAATAACTTGACTATATTTGCCTGGTTAATTTAAGATAAAATTATGCATTTTATAAAAATACTTTTAAATAGTATTAATTTTTGGTTAAAGAAATTTGTTTTAATAAAAAAAGGTAGTTTTTAGATACTGTTTATATAAAAAAAAGGTGGGGCAAACCCCACCTTTGGCTTATCCAGATATGAGAAATTTAGGATTTAGACAAAAACAAAATAATCTTGATTAGCAACAACATCAGCCGAGAGATTAGTAACAATAGCTAAGTCACTGCCATTGGCAGAAATTACTGCTCCCAAATCCCCATCGGTAATGGTGAGATCATCAAAACCAATACCCAAACCAGCAATACCAATCACATCTTCGCCACTGGTAAAGTCAGTAATGATATTAGCGCTATCGGGGATTTCAGCAGAAGCAATCCAGAATTGGTCTGCACCTGCGCCCCCAGTCATGGTATTGTCACCACCAGAGGTCACAAAGAAACGATCTGCACCTTCTGCACCAAAAACGCGTTCGCGTAGCGTGACCTACGGTCAATCGCTTTTAGCGGAAGCTGAGGCCGTAGGCCACGCGGGGCGCGTTCGCTTCATCGCGCAGCGGCTCCAAAGGAGCATCGCTTTTACCCAAAATAAAGGTATCATCGCCACCATGGCCATAAATGGTGTTATTTCCTTCAGCCAAAGAGGCATCAATGATATCGTTACCTTCCCCAGCAAAAACTAAATTATTGCTACCAGTTAATTCTAAAGCATCTGCTTCTAACGTACCAAAAATTTGTTCTTTAGTCTCACTGGCAGGAGCAATATCTAAAGCAAAAGCAAAGAGCTGAGTAGCGGGAGTTTCCGGGTCGAAGTCGTTATCACTAACCACAATTAACGATTGACGACCATCGGGTAAGATTGGACCTAACGCTAAACCTTGAAAATCATCTAGATTAGTCCCAATATCATTAAAATCTACCAGCAGTTGTTTTTATGCTACAACAATATCTCGACCTTTCAAGCTTGGCAAGTTACTGACATCAGTAGCATTTTGAGCGGATACTAAATAGAGCTTGTTTTGGTTTAAGCCAGTGTCGTCAAAATACCTTTCTAAGGCTAAGAAAGTTCCGGCATTATCGCTAATAATTCGGCCAAACTATTAGTACGATTTACCTCATCAGGGGTACCTTCAGGAGCATTAGCATTACAGCAACCGCTGTAAGTTGTTAGCATCACCTTCGGAGGAAATAAACAAAGTACCATCTTTCCTTAAGGCAATGCCTTCAGGATCAGTTGCACCACTATTAAAGGGACGACCTGCTACATTCAAAAGTGTGGTTACAGCTTCAAATGCGACATCCCCTTCGTCTAGAGATCCATCACTCAAATCAATCGCTTATACATCAGGATTTTGGGGAGAGCGGACTTGATCAGCCACAATCCGATCCCGCACTATATTGATAGTTTCAGGAAAGTCCCCAATCAGGGTAAACGCATCTAACTTAACTAAGTTTTCAAAAATCTATATTTGTGATTTTTAACTAGTAACAATTAATAGATTTAACCTCACTAAACATTTTCTAGCACCTCCTCAGTTATTTTCCGACATTTTAACTCATCAATTTAGGCGATGGTTCAGCTAATTTTTAGAGTTTCCCGAAAAGTCGAGAATTATTTACTAGCAGATGCTAAAATCTTTACTAAATAGTTATTGTCCATAGCTGCTCGATAGCGTTTCATTCTTAAACTTCCTTTAAAAGTCGTTTCTTGTTTCATGAGATTTAAAGCTAAACGACGCAGTAAAGCAAAGTTTTCAGGAGAATTATCTTTACGAATACGACTACTATCTTCATAAAATGTGACATCTAATGTCCAATGTAAGCTGTTTTCAATCCCCCAATGACTGCGAATAGCTTTACCAATTTTATTAGCATTATTTTCCAAGCTACTTACATAAAAACGCAGGGCAAACGCATCTAAATTAGATTGACAAATAAGCAAAAATGTGCTTAGTAAACCCCAAGTTAAGTTGAGCACCAAATATGAGATAATGAATTCATGACTGATTTTTAGGAAATCCTTAGCGTGTCTGACAAATAAAAAATGGTTTTATGCCCCCTTTAAAACCACCCGAAAAAGCGGATTATACCAAAACTAAAAATAGGTTTTTAAAATCCCTTTTTTCTAACCATTTTGGAACATTGAATGACCCAAGATTAGACAGAAATAAACAGCATTTCTTAATAGATATTATAGCGATCGCTATTTTAGCTGTCATCAGTGGAGCTGACGGATGGGTAGGAATTGAAACTTATGGGCAAGCTAAATTTGAATGGTTATCCGAATTTCTTGACTTACCAAATGGCATCCCGTCTCATGATACATTTAGTAGAGTTTTTGCCAGATTAAATCCCGAATAATTTCAACAATGTTTTTTAAATTGGGTTAATTCAATCACTGAAAAACTAGGAGTAGAAGTTATAGCAATAGATGGCAAAACTCTGAAGCAATCTTATGACAGGAATCAAAAACAAAAAGCTTTACATATAGTTAGTGCATGGTCTGACTCTCACAAATTAGTCTTAGGACAACATAAAGTTAATGAGAAATCCAATGAAATTACTGCTATACCTGCATTGATAGAAATGTTGTCAATTGAAGGAAGCATAATTACAATTGATGCTATGGGGTGTCAAAAAGAGATTACCTCCCTGATTTCTCATAAAAAAGCTGATTATATTTTGGGTTTAAAAGCTAATCAAAAACTTCTTTATGAAGAAGTCAAAACTTGGTTTGATTTAGCCATAGAATCTGGCTTTGTCGGAAAAGACTATAGTTATTATCAAGAAACAGAAAGTGGACATAATCGGATTGATAAAAGAGAAGTATGGGCAGTTCCTGTGTCTAGCTTACCCCGTGTTCCCAACCAGTCCCTCTGGACAGGATTAACTACAATGGTGATGGTAAAGAGTGAGCGACGTTTATGGAATAAAACCACCACAGAAGTTCGTTTTTATGTAAGTAGCTTGGAAAATAATGCTAATAAAATTGGTAAAGCTATTCGCAGTCATTGGGGGATTGAAAACAGCTTACATTGGACATTAGATGTCACATTTTATGAAGATAGTAGTCGTATTCGTAAAGATAATTCTCCTGAAAACTTTGCTTTACTGCGTCGTTTAGCTTTAAATCTCATGAAACAAGAAACGACTTTTAAAGGAAGTTTAAGAATGAAACGCTATCGAGCAGCTATGGACAATAACTATTTAGTAAAGATTTTAGCATCTGCTAGTAAATAATTCTCGACTTTTCGGGAAACTCTAAAAATTAGCTGAACCATCGCCTAAATTGATGAGTTAAAATGTCGGAAAATAACTGAGGAGGTGCTAGAAAATGTTTAGTGAGGTTAAATCTATTAATTGTTACTAGTTAAAAATCACAAATATAGATTTTTGAAAACTTAGTTAAGTTAGATGCGTTTACCCTGCCCCCATGAGCGACTGCATCAAGACAATGTCCTGACCTTCATGCGTAGTGCTATAATTGGCAATAATAGCTAGTCGCTAATTGTGTAGCTTTTTAGCTATCTATTATGGAAATTAAACTTGATGTTGTTGAATTGACGTTAACTTAGATAAATAAAAAGTTATCGGCATTTAAACTGTCCGCTTCAATACCAGAGAAGAAAATTTCCTAACAATCAGCAATAGCAGCAATGCTACTACCGAATTTGGTTGTTACTTACCTACAGGATTGTACAAAATGGTACAAACTCGCAAAGCCCAACTGGGATGGAGTAACTCCCAACTAATGACAGCAATCTTGTGTCACTTTGTTTTTGATCCTAGTATCGAAAAGATTTATCTGCGCTGGTTGACAGATACTCGTCAACGTTTAGACTGTACCCAAGAAGAAATAGAAAAAGCTGTCTGGGATAGAAGACAATATCAGGCACAAGTTAAGCGTCTAGAACTAAGTGAGAAAAAGGGTGAGCTAGTTAGCGAACCTAAAGTCTCTACCTAATAGATACCCAGATAATGAGTCGTGACCAATAAAAGAGTACCTTTCTGGAACCCTCCGATGATAATATTGGCCAGATAACCCAAATGCCAGTTCCTTCCAATGCTAACCAATGCGCACTGACAGCCTATTTTATAAAGTGTTCCAAACCCTCCCTGGCACTCTCTTTGAACTCCTGGGAGACAGCTCTCAACTAGCCCAAAACTATACATTTAAGGCCATCGAACTCAAAGAACTCGCCAAACGCACCGACGGCGTATTTCTCCCCAAACGAGATGGCGACCCTATTTATTTTGTAGAAGTCCAATTTCAGAAAGATGAAGACTTGTACTACCGCCTGATGCAAGAAGTGTTTGTCTACTTGGGACAAAATCGTTGGCGACATGGCTGGCAAGCGGTAGTATTTTGGGCTAAGCGCAGCTTGGATACAGGGATTCCCAGATGTTACGATGGCGAAGTCCAAACAGGATATCTGCGCTCACTTTACCTTGATGAAACTCCAGACACCTCAGACTCAATCGGATTGGGACTGGTACGCCTGGTAGTAGAACCAGAGACCAATGTCCAACACAGAGTACGGCAACTAGAAAGATGTGCGAGGGCTCTACCAGTAGCACAGCAAAGAAATGCGATAGAATTAGTAGAACAAGCCTTAGTCTATAAATTTCCTGAACGTCCTTGGAGGGAATTGGAAGCGATGTTTGGACTCACAGAATGGAAACAGACCAGATTTTATCGGGAAGTTAAGGCTGAAGGTCACCAAGAAGGTCATCAAGAAGGTCATCAAGAAGGTCGCATTACTGAAGCACAGATTTTGGTCATGCGTCTGCTGAAAAAACGATTCCCAGAAATGACCGAGGAAATAAACAACTTAGTTCAAGGTTTGTCTTTGTCAAATTTGGAAGGGTTAACAGATATTATTTTTGAGTTGAATAGTTGGGAAGATTTCTTGAGTTGGTTGTCACAGGTAGACCAATAATGCTCACATGGAGTTGATACCACTCATACTCTAGAAATGCTGTGAAAAAAAAACCCAACTTTACAATGCCTTGAACAGCTGGTTAAGTCAAGTCTGCCCTTGGAGCTATCAGGGCCATCTGACGACTTGCCTGTGAAAGCGTTGTGATTGGTTCTTGAGGGGGCATTGAACCCCCGGGTGGAACCGCGCATTCCTCTCACACCAAATCAAAGATTATGGTGTGAGGCTCCTGCTAAACTAGCTGATCTTCCCTATCTCCGAAATCAGTGAAGCGTGTTGATCAAGCTCAAGGGTGAAGCTCAAGGGTGAGCTTCGGTTTAAGAACCCATTTGGGCAGCAACTTCTTCAGCAAAGTTGCTTTCTTCCTTTTCTATACCTTCACCCAAGACGTAGCGAGTGAAGCGACGCACTTGGATGTTTTCACCCAACTGGGCAACACATTGCTTGACTAATTCTGCCACTGTGATGCTTTGATCACGAATGTAAGGTTGATCCATCAACGAGAGTTCTTTAAGGCGTTTGTCAATCCGACCCTGAACAATTTTCTCTTTGATGTTTTCTGGCTTTTTGCCTAGGTCATCCCTACCCATTTCAATGTCTTTTTCTTTTTGAACAATCTCTTGAGGAATGTCATCGACCTTCACGTATTCAACGTTAGGGCAAGCTGCCACTTGCATGGCGACGTTCTTGACTAGGGTCTGGAACTCGTCGCGGCGGGCAACAAAATCGGTCTCGCAGTTAATTTCTACGAGTACACCGACTCGACCACCAGTGTGGATGTAGCTGCCGATAATTCCTTCTGCTGCCACACGACCGGATTTTTTCTCAGCTGAGGTAATGCCTTTTTTCCGCAGCCATTCTATAGCTTTGGTCGTGTCTCCGTCGCTTTGTACGAGAGCTTTTTTGCAATCCATCATGCCAGCGCCGGTTTTTTCCCGTAGCTCTTTGACAAGTTGTGCTGAAATTGCCATGTTGTTTTTGTTCCTACTGTTAGTGAAACTGATTACACCGTGATATCTTCCCACACTACTCGATCCGTGAGTATGGGCTTACCAGCCCACTCTGAAAACTAGTTGATTTTTATCAAAGCATAAATTTCAGAGTGGGGCTTCAAGGTCGAAGACAACTAACTATTCTTCCTCAGTATTCTGGTTATCTCCTAGATCTTGGGATTCAATTTGCTCACTTTGTTCAGTCTCTTGAATTTGTTCCTCGTCTGGGAACTCCTCTAATCCATCTTCAAATTCTTCGTATTCGTATTCCTCTGCCGCATCTAGCTGACCATGACGGCCTTCGTAAATGGCATCAGCCAGTTTACCTATGATTAGCTTAATCGACCGGATCGCATCGTCATTAGCTGGAATCGGAATATCGGCTAAATCAGGGTCGCAGTTTGTATCTAATAGTGATACAATCGGTAGACTTAGCTTTTCACATTCCAAAATAGCGTTGTACTCCCGCTTTTGGTCTATGATTATGACTATGTCGGGAACCTTACGCATCATTTTGATGCCACCTAGATACTTCTGAAGCTTGCCTAGTTCCCGACGCAGCATAGAGCCTTCTTTTTTTGGCAGTAAGTCAAGGGCACCACTGGTTTCCCGACGCTCTAAATCTTTCAGTCGCTCCACCCTGGTCTTAATTGTCTCCCAGTTGGTGAGCATACCACCTAGCCAGCGCTGGTTGACATAGTAGGCACCACAACGGCTTGCCTCTTGGGCAATAATTCCAGCAGCTTGCCGCTTAGTACCCACAAACAGAAATCTTTTGCCCTGCTCTGATGAGGTCCGGATATAGTGATAAGCGTCCTCCATCAGCTGAGCTGTCTGTACCAAGTCAATGATGTGGACCCCATTGCGAGCAGTGTAAATGTAAGGATCCATCTTGGGGTTCCATCGGCGAGTCTGGTGACCAAAGTGAACCCCTGACTCTAGCATTTCAGCTAAAGAAACTACAGGCATAATTTTTCAACTCCTAATTCGGGTTTAACCTCCATCCAGGTGGATTTCCCTTTAGAAACACCCGAAACCCTGGATGTGCGATGTTTATAAAACCCCTTTAGGGTAACACATTCTGAATCCCTAATGGCAAAGGGATGGCATGGAGAAATTTTCTTACAAAAACATTAAAATTGTTAATTGGTAAGCTATCAGCTATCAGCGTGTCGCGTATCAGCTATCAGCGGTCAGCGATTAGCGCTACGCGCACGCTACACCGAACAGCGATCAGCCATTGGCCGTAGGCCAGGTTACTTGAGGTGCTTTTGAATAAAATAAGCTGACGGCTGTTCCCTTAGCGTGGTCAACGGCTGACCGCTGACCGCTGACCGCTGACCGCTGACCGCTGAACGCGCACGCGTGCGCGTAGCGCATATGCTTACCCTACGACTACACGGGGTAGTCGGTGCTTAAAACCACAAATAATTTCCCAGGAAATGGTGCCTAAAGACATAGCCCAGTCATCTGCTGAGATTTGCTCTTCCCCATCCTGTCCAATTAAGGTAACAATTTCCCCAACTTGTATATTAGGAATATCACTAACATCCAACATGAGCTGATCCATTGTAATTGCGCCAATCTGAGGAACTTGCTGCCCTCGGATGATGACATTGATGCGATTGGAGAGATTTCGGGGAACACCGTCAGCATAGCCAATACCGACTACGGCTAGACGCATCTGTCGATTTGAAATAAATTGATGGCCATAGCTGATACCAGTGCCAGGCGGAATAGTTTTAATTTGGGTGATCCGGGCTTTTACCTGCATCACTGGCTTAAGGTGAATAACATTTTGAAGGTGCTCTGCTGGGTAGAGACCATAGACGGCTAATCCTACACGCACCCAATCGTAGTGCAATGCTGAGTCGGTTAAGGTTGCAGCGGAATTCGCTAAGTGTAATCGGGGTGGAGTTATGCCACCAGCCTGCAATTGTGCGATCGCGTTTTTAAACCTTTGATGCTGCTGTCTCATCACTGTGGGGTCAGGACTATCAGCAGTAGCTAGATGGGAATAGACACTAGCTATTTCCAAGTTAGGTAATTGTTGGACTAGGCGTACAAACTCGATGGCATCTTGCCAAGGCATTCCCAACCGGGACATTCCTGTATCTAGTTTCAGATGCACTGGCAGGGTTTGGTTTAGACCACTCAAGGTTTCCGAAAACACTAAAGCTTGTTGAGGATTACACAGAGTTGGTTCCAATTGCCAGTGAGTGATCGCTTTGACTTGTTCTGGGGTATTAGTCGCTCCCAACAAGAGTATAGTGGCCTTAATTCCCCCTTGCCTGAGTTGAATGCCCTCTGGGACAGTAGCAACACATAGCCCCCCAGCACCAGCCTCTATAGCTGTGCGGGCAACGGTTAGAGCACCATGGCCATAGGCATCGGCTTTCACCACTGCCATTAGTTGGGTAGGATGGCGCAAAAGCTGCTGTATTTGCCGCAAATTTTGATAAAGAGCAACTTGATCAATTTCGGCCCAGGCTCGTTGGCGTAATCCAGGATATAACGGGTCAGTTAGGCAGTCAGTATCATCCCCTAGGATTTGTGTCACAGATTCCGACTGTAATGGTGTTATACCAAGCCTCTGCTGAAGCTCTCCCATAGGACTTCACTCCTCAATCACTCAGACATTACACACTCACACATTAAACACTATAGGTCCAATGGCGCTTTTAAAAGTTGCTGTGAGATGTCACAATGTTGCACGGGGCTATTAGTTCAATATAGCTGGCATTGAACGGCACCCTGCTCAGGATAATCTGATCGGTTGGCTATTCTACCTACCTAAAAAATCCTGAACTATGGGATTTGTCTGGGTAAGTATTAAAGCAGCTATTAGGATGTCTTAAGCACTAAAGATGAGATAACCCACATCTGCTGTTTTTTTGAAACATATAGTTCATGGATTTATCAAAGATTCCTGCTCAACCTAAACCAGGTCTGATCAACGTTTTAATTGAAATTCCCGCAGGTAGTAAAAATAAGTATGAGTTTGACAAGGATCTAGAAGCCTTTGCCCTTGACCGGGTACTTTATGCATCGGTACACTACCCCTATGATTACGGCTTTGTGCCTAACACTCTAGCAGATGATGGTGATCCTCTTGATGGTATGGTCATAATGGATCAACCTACGTTCCCTGGTTGTGTCATTACCGCTAGACCAATCGGGATGCTAGAAATGATCGATGGAGGTGATCGGGATGAAAAAATTCTGTGTGTTCCTGACAAGGATCCTCGCTACGCTGAGGTAAAAACTCTCCAAGATATAGCGTCCCATCGGTTGGATGAGATTGCTGAATTTTTCAACACATACAAAAATCTGGAAAAGAAAGTCACCGAAATTCTAGGATGGAAAGATGTTGATCAGGTAATGCCTTTGGTGGAAGAGTCGATCAAAAACTATAACAAGTAGGGACTGATCAAGTGGGAACTCATCTCACCGATGAGTTCCACTAGAATTTTTTTTCTTAGGCTAATGGTTGATGCTAGAAAGCTAGCAAGGCGATTAGCCATTCTCTGTTTTAAGGGCAAGCATAACAAAAAATCACCCAACCTTACTAGAGTAGGGTCAGGGAGTGATACCAACAGAAGCTCAAAGATATTATTTTTAGGGAGATAATCGGGTGAGGATGGGATGGGGTGAGCAATTATACTTGGTATGGGCATACACTGAGCTTTTGGTTTAGCTGTCGAGGTTAAGCTATAAGGAAATGGGCTGACTTGCGATAAATGAAAGCTGACCGATCAAGGGATAACCGATGCTTTACCAGTTCCCATTCTAATTGATTGAATTAATTTGATGCGTTTGTGACATAGGTCACAAACTGTTTGTTCCTAAATCCGTTAAAATTAACAAACACTTAAGATACAGTTAAGAAACAGCATAACTGATTCATAACCCGTCTAGGGGGGCTGAACGGTTCCTAATTAGAGATCTTACTACATTACTGGGGCTGTTGTGGTTGCTTTACCCCATCTAATTAGTCTTGATGTATGCAATCCACCCACTTTAACAAAAATTAGTGGTTAACCACAGATGGTTACTTAATATTACCCGAGTATCCTCTAGTGGGAATCTACCAATGGGAATAATTCCTAACTTAGGCTCACTTAATTCATAGATTCAAGATGCAAAATCTAGTAGCACCCAAACTAGGCAACTATAAGGCTACACCCAGCCTAAACAATGGCACTGGAGGGGACATGAGCGTCCGATTTTGGGGCGTTAGGGGTCAAATTTCTGCTCCTGGGACAGATACCATTCGCTATGGTGGCAATACATCTTGTGTAGAGATGCGTGTTGGTAGAAAACGCTTAATTTTTGATGGTGGAAGTGGTTTACGGGTGCTGGGAAATCATTGGCTTAAGCAAATGCCCATAGAAGCTCACATTTTTTTTTCCCATAGCAATTGGGACAGCATTCAAGGGTTTCCCTTTTTTACTCCTGCGTTTATTCCTGGTAACTGTTTTCATATCTATGGAGCAGCAGCACCTGATGGGGCATCCATCGAACAGTGTCTAGGTCAGCAAATGATTCCTCCAAATTTTCCAGTGCCCCTTCAGGTCATGCAGTCAGATCTGAAATTTCATGGGCTGAGGTCAGGTCATACAGTAACCCTAGATGATGTAACTGTGGATGCTGTCCTTCTTAATGACTCACATCAAGCAATGGGTTATCGGGTAAACTGGCAGGGATATGCTGTTGTGTACGCCACTACTCACTCCCATGGTTGGGGTGGCATTGATGAAAATCTACGATACCTATGCCGTCAGGCAGATTTGCTAATTTTGGATGCTCCCTTTCCCTTCACAGGAGATGATCTGCCTAATTATTCACCTTTGATTTGGCAAGATCAGCGTTGGCAAACTGGGATAGCAACGGCAAAGGTGGCAGGTGTTAAGCACATAGTTATGTCTCGTTATCATCCTGACTATAATGATGATTATCTCGACACACTAGAAAAGCAACTCCAGTCTTTCTATCCTAATCACTTACTGGCTCGCGAGGGGATGGTTTTGTCTGTGTGTTGAAGGGTAATGGTTATTAGGTATGACTATAGTGCTGGAATTTTAGCGGAATTTATGGAATTATATTGCTAACTATAAGGTTTTTGCCTTAACAGCTGTTGGGAAAACATGAGCAAATTGGTCCCAATAGAAGTAGATAGTGTTGATATTCCCCAGAGTGTGTTCGCGTAGCGGCTGTTCGGTGAGCATCCCGTTTATCCCACTGGCGAGGCGCGATGAAGCGAACGCGCCCCGCGTGGCCTACGGCCTCAGCTTCCGCTAAAAGCGAACGCTGTTGGTTATTACTCCCTTTCGGGGTAATGATACTGAACGCAATGGTTCACCCTGGTGGTTGTTGGTTACTGGAAATCCGTCTAGTTAAGTTTTCGATTAGATTAGCGCAATAGTTTAATAGATATCGCTATAGTTTAGCAGTCGTCCTGTCAGGTAAATATATTTCGCAATAATTTTAAAGTATTTTTTAACAAAACTCGCGGAATTCCCCACCGTCTTTCACGGTGGGGATGGATAGCGAGACGACAACTTATGACGATTCGTGCTAAAATAAAGTTGGTCGATGACCCGCCTGACTGACTAAAAGGCTACCTTATAAACGGTCTGATATCCTATCAGTTTTAGACCGCTAGGTGTATAAAGTACTAGCAGAGCTCAGGGAAGAGACAAGCCCCGGCTGGTTGACCACAGAGTCGTAATTCCAAGGTGAGTCTGTCGAAAAAACGTTTGCGTCTGCGGAAGGCGGATGTCTGCCTGTGGACGCTGAGTAAGACCGTATTGCAGCAGGCGCGCGCCTCCAAGGCCGCGAGCAATCCCTCGCGGCCTTGGGTCGCGCCTCTGTTTGAGGCGTCAGCGGATGAAGCGGGAAGCCCTATTGACGAATAAAACCGTCCCTGATTGAGTTGAGATTGGAAGCCCCAGCCTCGGCTTTGCCGACGCTACGCGAACAGCGAACGCGCCCCGCGTGACCATTCGCGTAGCGTGGCCTAAAGGCCAAGGTCAAGCAGGCTGGGGTACTTCACAGATGTCTATTTGATCAGCTTCATCAGCTGGCTTGGACTAAGTGATAGAGGAAAACGCTACCTCTGTCAGGCAATCCCTATGCCCAAAAAAAAAGAGAGCCACGTTTTTGACTCTCTCGATCATCAGGGTGCATCTACTAATTAAAATTTATCACAAATAATGAGGGGTCAGACCCCTCATAGCAAAAATCAGCCAAATGGCTGATACCAATGGGCTAAATACCTGTGCGATATTACCTGTCTGATATAGAATATTTTGCCCTTTTGGCTTATTTTCGGCTCAATTCCACTGGATCAGCCGAAAGCTGCTGCCCTAAGGGGAATCCTCTAGGACAGAAATCCAGATTTGTAATAATTCAAGGTAATGTGGCATTTGTCAAGGGGATTGAGAGCAAATTGACAGAAGCGATCGCGCGGGTGGCAGAGATAATCTCAACCTTGTGCCAGTGGGAAGATATAGCAGAAGTCAGAAGTCAGAAGTCAGAAGTCAGAAGTCAAACTCTTGCGCTTACTTAGGTTTGAGACTTTTGTCATGTCCTAACTGCCCTGGGGACTGCTATAACCAAAAACTGAGGTCAATAGTGATCACTCAGTAGGGGCGCACAACCGTGGATCTGTATAGTGGATCTGTATATTAGTAATCAACAGGAGACTCTGTTGACTGAAGTGATGCTCTAGAAAAGACTTGAAATCCTACCTACTTTAGTTGTGGAATGAGTTCAGAGGTTTTGATGAAATTTCCTGAAACTCTAGATTTCCATCAGTAGTGGGTATTAGACTTAACTTAAGTTACACCCTTGTCTGATGAAATTTGCTACTATTGCTCAAGCTAAGAGAATAATAATCTTTATACTAACGTTTTGTTTAAATGGGTGTTTTCCTCAACTTGATCAAATACTCAGAAATCCATCTTGTAGGAAAGCCGAGGAAGTCGTCAAAACAGCCCAAAATCAATTCAATAGTATAGTTTTTAATTTGACCCTAGAAAGTCCCGATCAAGAGACAATTGAAAAGATATACTCACAACTTCAAATTCTTGAAGAATCAGAAGAAAAAGCTTATCAAATATGTGAAAAAATCTAGCTATTTTTTTAATTTATATAGCTTTATTTAAAGGGAATAGGGAACAGGGAACAGGGAATAGGGAACAGGGAACAGGGAACAGGGAACAGGGAACAGGGAACAGGGAATAGGGAACAGGGAACAGGGAAAGGAGAGCAGCGATGCATCGCTTTTTTTCTCAATCCTATGTTTACATCTCAAATAAAAATGCTCTATTTATTCTTTTCCGGAAACTAATCCTGATCAAGACCATAAGATTGCAACATTTTTTCTCGCCGTTTACGAGCAATTGCTTGTAGATCAATGTTTCGATCGGTCTCATCAACAATTTCACCGGTTAGCACCTCCAGTACGTCCTCCAGGGTGACTACACCAGAAACACCCCCATATTCATCCAGTACAACCATCAGATGTTCACGGGTTTGCTGAAAGGTTTTCAGTAGCTTATCAGCCCGAACAGTTTCAGGGACAAAGCGGACTTGACGAATCAGAGAAGCAAGGGGTTGGTTATGTTTGTCTTCAATGATTGCTGTGAGTAACTCATCTTTGAGAGCAATTCCAATGACTTTATCAATAGAGTCTTCAACCACAGGCATCCGGGTGTGAGGCGAAGCAATAATGCTTGGTTTAGCCTCAGCCAAAGTGGTATTACCATATAAATAGGTGGTAAGAATTCGCGGAGTCATTAAATCAGAAGCAGTCAAATCATTTAACTGAAATACTCGTTGGATCATTTCCGCTTCATCATCTTCAATCACCCCTTCTTGATACCCAACCTTCGCTAAAAACCGGATTTCAGCCTCATTGGTGGTAGGAAGTTTTTGACCTTTAGTAAACGGAGCAGTAATTTTTTCCATCAACCACACCAGAGGCGTGAACACAACGGTTAAGAACCGAACTGGTAGAGCCACGAGTAGGGCGATGTTTTGGGCGTAGATCTGACCAAGGGTTTTAGGGACAATTTCCCCAAATACAATAATGAGAAAGGTAAATAGACCTGAAAAAACCCCCAACCAAGCCTCTCCTAAGACCCTAGCAGCAAGGGAACCAATTACGATGCTGCCAACAATGTTGAAGGTGTTGTTGAGAATAACAATGGTAGCTATGGGTCGGTTCATGTTTTTGCGAATAGCCAGTAGTGCTAACGGTGTAGGCTTGTTTGACTGCGCTAACTGTCGGACTTTAACGATAGGCACTGAAAACAAAGCCGTTTCTGCCATAGCACAGATGGCTGAACCCAACAGAACGATAAGTACTGCGATAATGACTTCAAACATGGTAAATGTGATTAGGCATGAAACCTTAGGCTGGTGCGCTAAGCGCAATTGTTACCCGCCTAATCCCTGATTAACTCACCATTATTGATTTAACAGCTAATTAGAAACTTCTGCCAGTTCAATTACACGATCGTCCACATCCTTGACCAAAAAGTTAAGGGGCTTGAGGGTGCGCACTTTGTATTTCAGCCGTCTCATCTGCACCAGCATCAAAACTTGATCCAAGCACTCATGGTCAAAGCACACGTGACGTTGTTGGTTTTTATTGCCTAAGCTAGCTCCAGAAATCACGTGGAGCTGGGTATTCTTCTTTAACTGGTACCATAGCCCATCAGTACCATTGAACTGGGTCGCTTGGGTGGTTCCCAAATTGGTTGACATATATAGGGGGTCAATGCTGGTACTCCCCATGGTCTGCTCGTAATTATAGTAGTAATGTAGGGGGACTTCTGCTGCGGATAACTCTAGCAAGCCTTCATAAAACTGTCGCGCTATTGCCAAATCAGACACCATGATGGTGTGAACTTTTGGAGCGCTGGTCAAAAACATCCACATGGCAAAGGCATAGGCGGCTAGGAGCATCACCATGATGCCTTGAGTGGAAAACAGGCTATCTAAAGGCAAAGAGGGTAAAAATGCCCCAACAGGCAGGGGCGAAGTTAGCCGGGAAATAATATCAACTGATAGAATCATAAACTTAAACAGAGTTAGCAACTGGATAAATTAGTTTAAAGGTCCTTATGAACTTTTTGTCCAATCGTAGGTAATATTATTACCATCAGACATTGACGTACGCTTTTTCTCAATTTTAGCTTCAACTGAAGGAGCATCGGAGCACCAAAGGTTGTAGACTTGGTATCGGCATCCATCTCCTTCATCTTGAGGTCTAGTCGGGACCTAGCATACTAGGTCCCGACATTGATCAACTCCAATGCCAGTTAACCATTGGCATTTCCCCTTTCTCAACACGAGGGCGTTGTGGTGAGATCAGGATGCATCTACAGATGCGACCCGTGATGGCGAGCAATCCCTTGACCGTAGGTCACGCGGGGCGCGTTCGCCATCACGGAAAGCGCACCTATCTAATTCTCCTAATTACAGGTTTTATTGAAAGATTGTGCAAATTCCCCATTTTCCTGAATCTAAGCATCCACTTATTAAATCACTGTTTCATCATAGTGATCAGGAATTGCTGACTTTGTTTCAGCGTCATCGGTCTGAAGGGAAGTACTTTACAGCAATTTTCTGTCGCTACAGTCCTATTGTCTATACATTAGTGCGGCACTCAGCGCGATCGCCTGTACAGGCGGAATATCTATTTGCTCTGACTTGGCGTCACATCTATCACGAACTGGGTGGCATGGATTTGCGGGAGGATTATGGACTAGAGTCAACGTCCTTCCAAAACCAGATCATAAACCTAACGGCGGTTTGTATTAACCAGGCAGACTTGCCACCAGTGGAATCTATTCACTATAACCTAAAGGTAGCACCACCACCCTTGTGGTGTTATCTGGAGATGGCATTGGAACAGCTACCACCAGCGGTGCGGTTGATGGTAATCATGGCTGGGACCTTTCACTGGAGTGAAACGCGAATTGCGGCTTATCTGCAAGCGGAGGGAGAAATGATTACTCCAGCTCAAGTGAGAACTGAACTCCAAGAAGGCTATGAACTGTTGGAAGCTGCTTTACCCGATGATATTCGGGTGGTCTATCTGGGGGTCGAAGCCAAGAATCGAGAAGAATCTGATCTGTTTGCAGTACCGGTTTTGAGTGAATAAGGGGCGGTTAGTTTGCACCCTTGATCGGGGTACTTTGATCATAACTTCCATAATAGCAGAAATGTTGATCAAACGGAGTCTTTTGGTATGGCGAATCGTAGCAGGTTGCTGACTAGTCTTTCCGGAATCATAGCGCTAGCCTTTTTTCCATTGATAATGTTGGCAAGCCCGATGGCTTGGGGTCAGACTCGGAGCATCGACCAACAACTGGCAATCCCTTTAGACAATCTTCGTGACCGCAAAGCAAGAAATAGGGCAGATTTTTTCCTGGAACAGTCAGAGCTGGCCAAACAGAGTGGTAAGTTGAACGAAGCGATCGCGTATTTGTCCCAAGCGGGAGAAATTTATCAGCAAATTGGTGACTTTGAGGGATTGGGTAAAACTTACAATTCCCTAGGTCAGACTTACGCCAAGTTGGGACGCTATCAGGAGGCAGAGCGAGCCTTGCGCCGAGGCTTGGGTGCTGCCCGTTCTCAACAAAGTTTTCAGCCACAGATTTATAGTATAAATAATATTGGAATATTATTGCTGCAAACGAGAAACCTCAAAGCAGCCCAAGAAGCTTTTATGGAAGCACTGACCATTTCCCGTACTATTAAGGATGATGACGGTGAAGGGTTGAGTCTGAATAATCTAGGCTTAGTGGCAGCTGAAGGGGGAAATTATCCCGAGGCGATTAAGTGGTATGAAGCTGCCCTAGTTTTACGGCGTCGCTCTCGGGATAAGTTAGGTGAGACGAATATTCGGAATAATTTGGGAGATGCCTATCTAGCGGCTAGACGGGAAAAAGATGCTTTGTATTCTTACCGAATTGCCCAGATACTGGCAGAAAAAGTTGACAATGCCTTCAATCAGATTCGTGCTATTAAGGGTATAGCTTTAACCCATATCGCTACAGGTAAGAATCGGCAAGCGGTGAAAGCACTGAAGGAATATCTGGCTTTGGCACAAGAACAAAACAATCGCCGTGAAGAGCTTGTTGCTCTAAAGTTGTTTGCCCAGTTATACCAAGACACTGGTAATTTGTTGGAAGCTCGGAGTTTTTATGAAAAAGCGATCGCAGTGGCTCATGCTTTAGGAGATATTCAGGAAGAAACATTGTTAATCAGCGATTTAGCTCAAATTATTTATGTTACTCCTTAGTAGTTAGTCCTTGGTCTTGAATCCAGTTTTTGAGACTAGTATAAGTTGATTGGGCTATCTGTTTGACCTGGTTTTGAAGTTTCCATTTTTGGAACGCTCTTTCATACTCTTCGCCCTGTATTTGATAAGTATTCCACGCCCTGAGTGCTATCCACAAACCCCAGAACAATAAAATATATAAAGACCAAGACAGGTAACCAGCGTTAATTAGATTAATCGCTAATAAAAAACTATTAACGATTACAAACTTTCCAAAACTTTTTTTTAATTGGCTACGTCGGTAACTATTGAATTCATGACGTTTTTGCTGTTCTTGTTGCTGGGCTAGCCATTCTCGTTCTGCCTCCAAGATAGTGTGGGTGGAAATTCCTAATTCAGCAGCAATTTCCAGCAGCTGTTCACGGGAAAATTCTTCAACCATTTCCTGACGTGCCAGGGCTAGATTCAGGATGTGCTGGATGTCTTGTTGGTTGTAAGAGTGGGTGATTTTGGTTTCAAAGACGGACATCATTTAGTCAGTTTCACTAGTAGGAAGGGGGGTAGTGCTTAAAGAAGATGTTACTCTAAACACTAAGAGCGGTGCTTAATTTTATTATGCCGATGGAAACACAGAGGGGTCAAACCCCTGCATTCCTAAAACCGCACTAAGGGTGGACGGATTTTACGGCATTTGAGCAATCGGCAAATCTTTTACATTTCGTTACGATAGAACCATGAAAGACGAAACTACTATCGGGTTGCCTTCAGGTAGGTTAATTGTTCATTGCTCTTGGTTGATTGTTGATTGGCAAAAGCGATAAACCCTTTACTGCCAAGGATAACTGGCAATCGTATCATGATCTATTTTTCATGAACTATTTTTTATGAAATGTTAATCATGAACCATACCCTATCTACTACCTTAGAAGCCAACTTGGTATAAAAAAACGTCTTAGGAGAGTTTGAGGTAGTCTGCATGAACGGCAGTATTCGTGTTGGGAATTTATTTGGGATTCCCTTTTATGTGAATCCAAGCTGGTTTCTAGTCTTAGCTTTAGTCACCTTTGATTTCGGAGGTGACTTAGCAAATTTTTCAGGATTGAGCGGTGTTTTGCCATGGTTTTTAGGATTTGTTACTGCACTTTTGTTATTTGCCTCTGTCTTAGCTCATGAACTAGGACACAGCTTTGTAGCGATCCAGCAGGGAATTGAGGTTAAATCTATCACTCTCTTTCTATTTGGTGGTCTAGCTAGCCTGGAGAAAGAATCAAAAAGTCCACTAGAGGCGTTCTTAGTTGCGATTGCTGGTCCAGCTGTTAGTTTGCTACTATTTGCTCTACTATATGCCGTTCAGGCTAATGCTAATCTAGCTAGTTCATTGGCATCAATTGTTGGACTCCTCGCCTCCATCAACTTGGCTTTAGCATTGTTCAACTTAATTCCTGGCTTACCCCTAGATGGGGGTAACATCCTGAAGGCACTGGTTTGGCAAGTTACCGACAACCCACACAAAGGTGTGTTAATTGCTAGCCGTGTTGGTCAGTTCTTTGGTTGGGGAGGAATTTTTTATGGACTGTTTCCAATCCTACTGTATGGTAGCTTTAATGGCATCTGGTTTGCCTTAATTGGTTTGTTCTTGCTGCAAAATGCTGGCATGTCTGCCCAATCTGCTATCGTTCAAGACCAGCTAGAGGGGTTGACAGCAAAAGATGCGGTCATTCCCAACAGCCCAATTGTATTCGCTGATTTGTCTCTAAGGGAGTTTGCCAACGAGTACATTATCGGTAAAAATCAGTGGCGCAAGTTTCTAGTAACCGATGAAGCCAGTAAACTGCTAGGAGTTGTGGTAGTCGATGATCTCAAAACTGTTCCTACCTCTAATTGGCCGGTGACTCCAGTAAGAGCACTGATGAAGTCTGTTAAAACTTTTAGAACTGTTCAATCGGATCATTCCCTGTTAGAGGTTGTCAAAATTCTGGAGAAAGAGCAGCTAGATCAGCTACCTGTGGTTAGTGACAAGGGTGTAGTTCTGGGAATTCTGGATACAGCTTCCATTCGCAGTATCCTCGAAGAACGAAAAAAGGCTATTGACGGTAATATCAAGTCAGGTTGAATACCCATAACTAGAGGGAAGGTGGGAAGTGTGGGAAGTGTGGGGAGGGTGGGAAGTGTGGGGAGATGGGGAGATGGGGAGATGGGGAGATGGGGGAGATTTTTATTAAGCGATGCAGCGCGGTCTTGGGGGTTCCCCCCATGAGCGACTGCCGTGGTTTCCCCCATGAGCGACTGCATCAAGACAGGGTAATTATCCCGACATGATATAAAAGGTAATGGGTAATGGATAACTGACCCAACTAGATCACCCAACTAGATCACCCAACTAGGCTTGAGACCCAAATTTTTGGTCAAAAGACTGTGCCATCACTTTCTATGTGAATCGGGGAAGAGCCTCCTGGTCTCAATTGAGCAGCAATTCTACGTCCTGCTGTCCAAGTTCCTCCTTGTAAGACTTTTACTAGTGGCAATTCAGTAGCACTCAGGTTCAGTTGTTGACGAATAGTTGCTGCTATTTGATCTAGCAAACTAACGGTGAGTGCTCGCCACTCAATAATCACTTCGGAGCTGGGTAAGTGAGACTGTTGTAAAATAGCGCTATCCTTGACCTCTAGTAATCCTAGATCTAAACATAAGCCCCCATTGCGATATTCTGCTAAGCCAGTCAACTGCTCAAGTTCAGTAATCTCTACACCCAGTTCCTGCAATGGCTCTAATAGGGAGTAAGTTAACCACTGGGAGAGTTTGTGAAATGGTACATACTCGGAACCGTAGTTATCCCCTTTGAGAGCAGAATGTTGCCACACATCCCCTAAATTGACCCCCGCGATGGATTCTCGTTTTGGCCAAATATCCCCTAATCCCTCCAGGACGGTGCTGAATAGGTTAGTGGCACTTAGAAGGTTGGCCGGTTCACAGGTTGCAGGTTGTAGGTTGGCTGGTTGTAGGTTAGCTGGTTGACAAGTTGCAGGTTGCTCCTGGAGAGGTTGTAAATCTGTCAGTGGCTTGACCCAACTTTGGTTGTCTTGGCAACTTTCAGGGTTCAAGTTGCTAAGCTGCAATCCCTTGGTAACCTGCAACTTATCTAGCAAGTGGTAATTTACCAAGTAATTTACTAAGTTGCCAGGACGAGGATTGACTTTGCCAAACATCTGTGGTAATATCACCATGGCTTGCCCTAAGCGCTGTAGTAAGGCTAGCCTACCCTCTATGCCTATGAGTGGATTGGTTTGACTAACCTGAAATCCCTGGGCTAAGTGATGGGCACTCAAGGATTGAAGTCCTTTGGCATCGACTTGCCAAGGTAGGTCTGGGTCGCTGGAGAAAGCTCCCTGACAGAACATGCGGAAACTAGCAACGGCTAATCCTTCGGAACGGCGAAACACTAGTCCGGTTTCTGGTTCATGATACTGCCAATTGCTGCCAGCGCCAGCATCGAGTAGGACACTAATGATGACTAAGTCGAATTTGGTTTGGGCTTTTTGGAGTGGAGTGAATCCTACCAATTTCTGGTCTAGTTCCCGAAGACGAGGGACATTTCCTACCTCAAAATGCCGCCAGCGACTATGAAATGGAATCTGGAAATCGGGGTAGTGCTGGTGCATTACCTCGATGACATAGTTAGCTACTTGCTCTAGCTTGGTTAAATTGCAGCGAAAGTACTGCAACTGGTCAGCACTAGCTAAGGTGAAAATGCGATCGCATCTCTCCCGAATTGCCCATGGGGTTCTTAAGTAAGCGATTAACTGCTGTTGTGCATTATCCAGAGGTGACATAGGCAACAGAGAATTAGGGAATAGGCAATTCGGGAGTGACTAAGGACTATTGACTATTGACTAAAATAACTAATCGGCTAAATTGCGCCCTTGAACTTGAGCCAATGCGATCGCATCGAGTTCACTTGTATTTTCAGTGTAATAACCAGCGGCTTTTTTGGCAGCGATTTCTACTTGGGCATCAGCGGGAATCAAGTGTTCTGGAATGGGAATGCGCTGAATAATCTCAATACCGGATTCAACGATAGCATTATATTTCATATCGCTCATGGAGACAAAACGGTCAATTCGTTTAATTCCCAACCAATGGAGCACATCAGGCATTAGTTCTTGGAAGCGCATATCTTGAACCCCAGCCACACACTCTGTACGGTTGAAGTAGGCATTAGCGCTATCACCTCCTTCTTGACGTTTCCGCGCATTGTACACTAAAAACTTAGTTACTTCACCTAAGGCGCGACCTTCTTTACGGAAATAAACAATGACACCTGCACCTCCAGCTTGGGCTGTCTGGACACAGACTTCTAGACCATGGACTAGATAGGGACGACAGGTGCAGATGTCGGAACCGAAAACATCGGAACCATTACATTCATCATGAACTCGTACAGCAAGCAGTCGATTCGGTTCAGTAATGGCTGCTACATCACCAATTAAATAGACAGTGATGCCACCAATGGGGGGTAAGAATACCTTTAAATCGGGGCGGGTGATCAGTTCCGGGAACATGCCACCAGTTTGCTGGAATAGAGCACGGCGCAGGTAACTTTCCTGAATGTTCAATCGCTGGGCAATTCCCGGTAGATACCAAACCGGGTCAATTGCTACTTTAGTGACTACTAAACTACCATCGTTTTTAATAATTTTGCCATCAATTGCTAAACGCTTTTTCTCTACAGCATCCTGTAGTTCTGGCATATTGATATGAGCTTTGGTGATGGCAATTGTGGGTCTAATGTCGTATCCCTGCTGATATAAATCGCTATAAACTTCACCTACCATCGCCCCAAAGGGGTCGAGAGAAACAATCAAATTAGGGTCAGTCCAACTGGGATGAGGACCAATTGGAACGATGGGAGCAGTGTTAGTGAGATCCGGGCGGTGATTCGGCTGGAGTGTGCCACTGGCTACGGCTAAGGCTCGATACACTGAATAGGAACCTGAGTGAGTACCAATAACATTGCGATGAGCTGAGTTAACTAAGGTACCGACAATGGGTCCTCGTTTGAGGGGGTCACTTTCTCCCCAGTTAATTGCTGGAGAATTTAATCTAGAAGAGCTAGGATGGGAGGTTAAAACAATATGCTTGGGTTTGCTGATAGTTGTTGAATCTTCCATTAGAGTTACTCTGTAGAATGCACCAACGAGTGTCTAGGTCTTAGATGCTAAGACTTAGTTAATAGGGATAAATTACTATAGTAACAATTTCTAACAGAAGTATAAGTATTTTCTATTACTATTGCTCTAGTGGGCAAGAATTGCGGAACCAGTGCCTTGAGCTGTAACATACAAAAAACCAAATTACGCCACCATGACTCCAACCTCAGGGGTTTCGTATTTTTGGATTTCTCATATTTTTAGCGTCCGCGCCCTTAACTTAGCGGCATTCATATTATGTATGTATGAACAAATTTCGCCTTCTCTGTTTTATCTTCTCGCTATTCTTGGCCATCTTTGCTGTTACCAGGATTTCTTATGCCCAGATAACCGATCCCATTCCCGAGCCAATTAAAAAGTCAGAACTCTCTGTGGGATTGGAAGAAGTTGTTCAAATTCCCAATAGTGGAACTGGAAGAAAGAAAGCTGCTCGCTTGAACCTGCTTACCCATGCAGGAGATGGTACCCGACGATTATTTGTTAACGATATGCGTGGCAAGTTGTATGTCATTGTTGACGGCACTGCTACTGTTTATATGAATCTGAAAAAACTAATTTGTGCAGACTTTACTTATGAAACTCCTCAACAGGGCTTCGCTTATTTTGCTTTTCATCCAGAATTTGCTGACAATGGAATTTTTTATACTGTAACTAGCGAAGTTAAAACTGGCGGTACTCCTGACTTACCCGTTACCAAACCAATTATTGACAATAACAAGAACATTATCGAAAGTGCCCACCACGATGTAATTCGCGAGTGGAAGGCAACAAACCCTTCTAGCAATACTTTTGTCGGAACATCCCGTGAGATTTTGCGCATTGAAGAGCCTTACCCAGATCATAATGTTGGACAATTGGGCTTTAATCCCAATGCTAAACGAGGGGATGATGATTATGGTTTACTCTACATTGCAGTAGCTGATGGCGGTAGTGATGGCTACCCTGTTAGCGATACCGATCCCTTGGATAATGGACAGGATCTGGGAACACCGCTGGGCAAAATTCTCAGAATCGATCCCTTTGGCAAAAATAGTGTTAATGGTCAATATGGTATTCCTCGTGATAATCCTTTTGTTACAGATGAAGAGCCTAAAACCTTGGGTGAAATCTGGGCTTATGGACTGCGTAATCCCCATCGTTTTAGCTGGGATACTGGTGGCGAAGGCAAAATGTTGATTGCTGATACTGGTCAGGCTTTTATTGAAGAAATTAATCTTGGTATCAAAGGAGCTAACTATGGTTGGGGCGAGCGGGAAGGTACTTGGGTTATAAAGGAAAATAATGAAAATGTTTTGTTTGCATTACCCAAAAACGATCGCTCCTATGGCTATACTTATCCCGTTGCCCAATATGACCATGACATCCCCCCCGACATAAAAGGCTTCTATGGAATTGCGATCGCTGGTGGTTATGTTTATCGGGCCAAGGCAATTCCCGAATTAATTGGTCAATACATTTTTGCTGATTTCGCTCATGATGCAAGATTTTTCCACGTTCCTGTAGATGAACTTGTCAATGGCAAACAGGCAAAAATAAAAGAACTCAGACTCTTTGACGGAGAGCAAGAAGCTTCTTTTCTCGAAATCATTGGTAAAAAACGCTCTGATGTGCGATTCGGGGTGGACGAAGAAGGAGAAATCTATGTGACATCAAAACAAGATGGTAAAGTTAGGAAACTCGTTCGTTCACCAAAATCCCCTATTGACCAGAATAGTTTGGAATAATGATGGTTATGGAATTCACATTATTGTAGGTTAGGTTGAAGGATAAAACCGAACAGGAGCCAGAGAGCGATAGGTTTTGGTATCGCTCTACCCATCCTACAAATTCAGTATTATTAATCTGAATTCTGAATTCTATACTCCTACTAAGTCTCTGATGAATGCAGGAGAATAGGTATGACTTTCTAGCGCATCCCTTTAATCTTAAGACGGATACGATAAAGACTGTTTCTTGCTGTAATGTAAAGGGTTTGGTAGTCACTGTCGCCCCATGCTAAATTAGCAGGCGCTTCTGGTGTTTCAATAATGCCAAGTAGATCCCCTTGTGGTGAGAAAATCCAAACTCCTCCTGGTCCAGTACTGTAAACATTGCCCTGGATATCTACCTTCATACCATCTGCTGCCCCCTCCTGACTAGGAGGTTTCAGTTCGGCAAAAAGTTTTCCATTCTCTAACATCCCGTCTGGCTTGACATCAAAAACCCGAATATGACCTCTTTCTGAATCATTCACATATAATTTAGTTTCATCTGGGGAAAAAACAATACCATTAGGGCGGACAAAGTCATCAACTAGCAGAGTTATTGTCCCATCTGGTGCTAGGCGATAAACACCATAAAAGCCTAATTCTTCTTGTTCCGATTTGATGCCATAGGGAGGATCGGTAAAATAGATACTACCATCTGATTTGACTGCTAGATCGTTGGGACTATTCAGCCGCTTCCCTTGGTAGTGACTAGCTAGAGTTACGATTTTTCCATCTTTTTGTGTTAGGGATAGACGACGATTACTATGTTCAGCAGTAACTAAACGCCCTGAGCGGTCTAACGTATTACCATTAGCATTGCCAGAAGGTTGACGAAAAATCTCGGTTTTTTGCTCTGGTTGCCATTTATAAATAGTATTAGCTGGAATATCACTAAATAGCAGAAATCCGTCGGGATGCCAAACAGGTCCTTCAGTAAACTTAAAACCTCCTGCTACCTTTTCCAGTTGACTATTGGGAGCAATAATTTTTCCTAGATTATTTTGTTTGGTGTAAAATTTATAAACCATTAGGTGTCGATAAGTTTCACCTGGATTCAAGATAATCGAAGGAAAGTTAGGCTGATTGACTGAGTCAGGAAAATGTTGTGTCTCTAGGCACAAACCTTGATGATTTGTATAAACAACATCTCCTTTACCCACAGTTCTAAGCTTAGGAAGATTTCCAGAAAAAAACTGTATTCCTGGCTGATTAGTGTGAATCTCCATCACTCGACCAGATTTTGGTTCATATAAAGTAGCTGCCAGTTTGATTTTTTCCGATTCTCCATTCAAGACATAATTGAGGTCGTAGCCTCCTGGATAGTTTTGCTTTAGGGTATTTCTAAGCTGATTAATGCCATCTCCAATCAACTGAGGCTGAGTAAAGTCGTAGGGTGTATCTTTAACTGATTTAATCTTTCCTGTAGGGATTCGCTGTTCGTTGTTAGGCGTATATCTATCGGCATTGATCGTTAAATATTGTCCTAGAATATTCCCAGAAGCATGACCAGCCAAGTTCCAATATGAATGATTCACCAAGTTGACAGGAGTAGGTTTGTTAGTGGTAGCGGTCATTTCCAGCTTTAACTCATTATCGTTAGTCAGAGTGTAAATGGCTGTCACTGTCAAATCACCTGGATATCCTTCTTCTGAGTCAGGACTCAGATAAGTTAGTTTTAGTGCCTGTCCTTGGCTACTGTTAATTGGTTCAGCTTTCCAAATCACTTTGTCAAAACCTTTTTTACCACCATGTATGTGATGGGGAGGGGCATTAGTAGCTAGATCATACTTTTGACCATTGAGAGTGAACTGAGCATCTTTAATCCTATTAGCGACGCGACCAACAATTGCACCATAATATAGGTAGCGCTTAGCGGTCAAATAATCTTCTAGACTATCAAATCCCAGCACTACATCGTCTAGCTCACCGCTGTTGTCAGGCAAGTGTAATTCAGTAAGAGTCGCACCATAGTTGGTTATCTTAGCTACTAAACCATTAGTATTGGTTAAAGTATAGAGATAAACTTTTTGAGCATCTTTAGTCTGGCCAAATTCAATCTTCGTTACACTGTTGTTTTCTTGGGACTGGTAGTTATTTGCTGTGGCGTAAGATTGCTCAGGGTTAAATCTCTTGTATAAATCTGATTTTACTAAAAGTACAGTCATTACCATTGCGGTAAAGACTGTAATTATTTTTGTTAACATTGAGCTAGTAAGCATAGTTTATTTTTTAGTAATTAATTGTAATCTATTATAACTATTTTTTTAAAAGTAATATAATAGAGGGACAATTTTGTAAGCATTTAGCTATCAGCTATCAGCTATCAGTTATCAGCTATCAGTTATCAGCTATCAGTTATCAGCTATCAGCTTATAGGCTATGGGCAAGCTGTCTCGATGCAATAGCGAGCAGGGAAAACCCTCAATACCGCTTAGGTGCGCTTACAGTCGTCGAATTAAATTCGCCACGGGTCGCACCTCTGCATCCCTGAAAGCCCTGTGGAAACCTCCAAGACCGGGCTGCCTCCCCAAGACTGCACTGCATCGCTGAGTAAGACTTCTAGGATTTAGATGGGTTTGCCCTGGAATTATAGTTGAGGACATAGTTTTTTAGTTTAAAGGGAACTTCGGAACGTAAAATTTCCTATCACAGAATAGAAATATGTCTTAACATTTACTTCGACTGCTATAATATAGCAAGATATATGGGTATTGGTTATAGACCAAAAAAGTAACCATGACAGCAAAACCGAAAGCAACATCTTCAACTGACTTACCCAATAACCTCCGCGAACACAATACAGCATCTCTCGACCTAGAGATGAATGTAATTGAGGGAGAAATTCCTTCTGATTGTGAGGGACACGCTTTTTGGTTAGTTCCAACACCTCAAAATGGAGCTACTCCTTGGTTTAATGGCTATGGACAGTTGTATCGTTTAGATTTTAAAAGCGGAAGCATCCATCTCAAAAGCGAACAATTTCGCACGCCTTCTGTCATCTGCGATCAAAAAATAAATGAACAGCCCTGGTGGACATACTTAACAAATTTGCGAAAATTACTGTTTGGGAGATTATTTAGATTTCGTAATCTGGGAGGTTTGGCTCGTCTAAGCCCCAGATTAGGCGTACAAAATCAATGTAATACAGCGATTCAAGCTTTCCAAGATCCTGAGAATAACTCTTGGCGTATGTTTGCCACCATTGATTCAGGTCGTCCTTTCGAGTTTGACTTAACAACTCTCAAACCAGTGACACCTGTAGGCGATCGCTCCGAATGGATTCCTTTAGAAATAAATGGCATACCAAGTCTTGGGGATATTAAAATACCCTGGATTTTTCCTATGCATATGAGTGCAGCCCATAGCGCTTACGATCAGAATACGGGAGAAATATTTATTATTAATTGCCTCTTTGATATTCCAATCAGTGTGGGAGCAATTGATCCAGATACTTATATACATATTTGGAATGGTCAAGGTAAGTTCCAAACAACCCAAATAATTGATGAGCGCACCAATAAGCCAGTTGAAATTAAGCAGTCTACGCACCAGATAGCGATTACCAAAAACTACGTGGTAATTATTGACACGGCTTTTCGCATAGAATATTTAAGAATGTTACTTCCTGAAGTAAAAGCCAAAGCTCAATCAGCTTACAATCAAGTTTGGTTGGTGCCGCGAGCAGAACTTCAGGGCGATAAAGCTATTGCTAAACACATCACAATCCCTCGCGAATGTGTTCATTTTTATGCTGATTATGAAGATAATGATGGAGAAAATTTGACCTTGCATCTGGTGTTAGCTTCTGGTCATGATGTTAGCGAGTGGCTACAGAAATCGGATAAAAGATGGCCAACTTTATTTGAGTTTGTTCCATCTGCTTTTTATGGCTATCCTCCTGGTGTATATGATCAGCAGGGTTTTGGTAAATGTGTTGTTAATGCGAAGACAGGCGAACTAAAGAGTGAACAACCTTGCTTATTCGAGGATTTTTGGGGAGTTGCACTCCCTACATATCAAGGAATTCAAGGTACGTCTCCCCCACAGTTTCAGAATATTTGGGTAAACTACGCTGGGTATATTAGTGAAATTACCCCTCGCAGATTGGTTGAGTTATACGCTAATCATCCTTTCCGTAAAGTACCAGTAAACGATTTACCTAATTGGAAACCATCAGGTATTTTGCGATGGTCTCCAGTGGATATGGAAGTGAAAGATTCATGGACTATTGAACGAGGATATGTAGTTAATACCCCTATTTATGTTCCTAAGCAAGGGCAAACTGACGAACTTGAAGGGTATATCGTGGCGACAGTAACTACTCCTAGTGGGTCGGAATTTTGGATTTGGCAAGCAGGAAATCTGGCCCCAGGACCAATTACCAAATTGGGTCACGAGGACGTTAAATTTGCTTTGTCTCTCCATTCAGCTTGGGTTCCTTCCATCGCCCCACGGGATGCCAAGTATAAAGTGGATCTCCGCCAGGATATGGATATCAACAAGCCTGAGTATTTCTTACCTGACTGGATTAAGGAAATTTTTGAAAAGGATATTTATCCCGAATTTGAAGATCACTGACATGCTTCCCTAGTAAATCGAAGACTATACCGGGGGCTTCCAATTCATAACAATAAACCTGATGTCCCCTGCATTGGAGCAGGGCTGTTTCCTTGTCGTTTGAGAATGATTAGGAGCTAGGGAAATAGGGTGATGGGGAGAATTAGTCGATCAGCTCACTAGATGTAGAATTCCTGAAGCTATTTCAGATTAGCCGATAGTTTTGAATAAATATTTTGATATCAACTAAAACCAGAGCAAATGTATTTTAATAAGGTGCATCTTATTAAAGCTGTTTTACTCGGTGGTGCTTTACGGGGCAGACTGTCGCAACCGTGGCTACCGATAAAATCCTCGGCCCCCCCTAACGCACCCTACGCAAACTTTTCTACTAATTGAAAAGCGCTATAGTTTTGATATCAATAATCAAGGAAAACTTAGGGATTTGACCCAGGGGTGGGAGTAGATGATTGATTGTGGACAACCAGAAAGATGCTGATTTATGATTGGTTCTTATTGCTTTTAGGATTAGGCTGAATGCTTACAACCAGGGACCTTGATTTTACTGACGTTTATTAAAATGAGGAGAGGGCTAGGTTAATCATAATCTAGCCAGTGCGATTATAGCAACTTTAATCCATATTAGGAATTGTTCTTAAACATTATTTACATACTTTACATACAATGATAAAAGCCTTAGCACCAATTACGACTACTGACTTGGCGAGAGACTTGGCGACACTAGGGATTGATTTAATTCGTAAAGCTGGGTGTGAGTATGGGGATATCCGTATTTGTACCTACCGTAATCAGAACTTAACCGCACGCGATCGCTCCCTTAGCCAACTCTGTGATAATGTTAGTTCTGGCTTTGGGGTAAGAGTGTTACTAAAGGGTGCTTGGGGCTTTGCGGCTAGTCCCTATAAAACTCCAGAGGAAGTGGAACGAATGGTGGCTTTAGCTGTGGAGATTGCTAAAGGTAGCCGCCTTTCTCAGCAAACACAGGTAAGATTAGCGCCAGTAGAAGCCTATCGCGATACCTATATTACTCCAATCGAAATTGACCCGTTTACTATACCGATTACTGAGAAAGCTGACTTACTATTGCGTATCAATGATCAATTGCTTAGCTATAGCGATCGCGGAATTAAGAAGGCTTACTCTTTCCTGCGTTTTACTCGTGAAGACAAGATTTTTGCGTCTACTGTTGATTCCCTAATTGAACAGACTATATACCGTAGCTATCCAGGTATGGGTTGTACAGCAGTTGCTAATGGGGATGCTCAAAGCCGTAGCTATGAGCGTCCACCTTTAAATATCGGTTACGAGCATATTCAACCCCCAGACCTTTTGAATCAGGTAGAACGGGTAGCAGAAGAAGCGATAGAGAAGGTTCATGCCCCCAAAGGACCTTCTGGTATTCGCAGCACTCTGATTCTGAAGCCTAGTCATCTCCACCTAACGATTCATGAATCGGTGGGACACCCTACGGAACTGGATCGGGTGTACGGCTATGAGTCGAATTTTGCTGGTACTAGCTTTGCGACTACTGATAAATTGGGCAAGCTGCAATATGCTGCTCCTTGGGTTAATTTTAAATGCGATCGCACTCAATCGGGGGGACGTAGTACTTTAGGCTATGACGATGAGGGGGTACCAGCACAAGATTGGTATGTTGTCAAGGATGGCATTTTAGTAGACTACCTCACTGACCGGGAAACCGCTTATCGACTAGGTAATGCCAGTAGTAACGGTTGCGCTTACGCCGATAGTTGGTCAAGTGTTCCGATGGTGCGGATTCCTAATTTAGGGTTAGAACCGGGAGCAGAGGGAGGAAGTAACTCTGCCACACTCGCAGAAATGATTGCTGAGACTGAGGAAGGGATTTTAATTGATGGTAGAGGTAGTTTCTCCATTGACCAGCAGCGACGTAATTTTCAGTTTGGTGGAGATGCTTTCTGGAAGGTGGAGAAAGGTAAAGTAGTGGGAATGCTGAAGGATGTTACCTATCATTCTATGAGTACTGATTTCTGGAATAGTGTTGATGCCATTGGAGTGGCTTCGGAACGGGAGCAGTTTGGTACCCATATGTGTGGTAAAGGCGAACCGATACAAATTGCTCAAATGACCCATGCTTGTGTGCCGGTGCGGGTGCGCAATATTCAGATTGGGGGAGCTTAAATCGTTAATTGTGACTTGTTAATTGTTAGTTTAGTGTAAATTTTACCTCAGTTCGATGTAATAAATTGGCAAGTTTTGAGGAGGATACAGGAGACTTAATTTAGTTGTGCTCATAATAATTAAGTAATGTTAGTAATAGTAGACAGAACGATTGGTGGATTCCTTACGGAATTTATCTGAAAAATTCCTGAAAAATTAATTATTATGACTTCTGAATCGAGACTCCTAAATCTGAGAATAGTTAGTTATGTCGAACTGAGGTAATTTGAAATTAAAAATTTATACGGCGGTTTGCATAACTATCAAGTACACTGAATTTTATCCCTCTTCCCATATCCGCTGCTCCCTGCTCCCTGCCCCCCTTACTAAGGGGGGTTAGGGGGGATTCCTGCTCCCTAAAACCCAAGAATTTGTACCTGACTGAATTGCAAACCGCCGTAATTGAAAAACAACACTTATGGTCTAGAGATGAATCAGCAGCTAAGATCGATGAATTAACATGTCAGATACGATAGGAGATGACAATGTCTGTACCTACCCGTACTCCTTTACCAATTATCCTAATTCGTGGGTTTGGCGGTCTCAATATTCAAGAGGAACAGCGCTTAACCTACCAGGGCTTTAACCAAGGCACTGTCTATGAACACAAAAAGGGAACAAACGAGATTTATGAAGGATTAATCCTGAGTTTCCTCAAGTCAGACTGGCAATACCAGGATGCCACTAACGTCGTGACCTTTAGTAGTCGGGAGATTGAAGATGAACCAGCCCTGCCTCGGAAACTAAAGTCTTTGCAGCAAATGCTCCAGGATGGCAAACCCCTGCCATCATCACTTCAGTGGTTAAAGGATAATGGTATTTTAGATAAATTCAAGCGCCTCAAAGAAGAAAGCTATACTCTAAACTATCCAGACAAAACTCAAGAAAAAAGATATTTTTCCGGGGATAAAGTGGTCATAAACCCAGAGATGTCAGAATACTTTTTGGAGTCTACCAAAGATCCCTGGCGCTCCATTTGGGTATTTCGCTACTATGACCTGAAAGAGCGTAAATTTGAAACCTATGGTAATGCCTTGATGCGTATGATCTACTTAATTCGTGAACTAACGGCGAATCAAGCAGGTGTTAAACCTAAGGTTAACATCATTGCCCATTCTATGGGTGGATTAATCGCTCGTGAAGCAGTTCAAGTCACCTATCCCAGCCTTGGTCTTAAGGCTGAAGACTACATCAATAAAATTATCACTTTGGGCACTCCTCACCAAGGCATTACCTTCCAAATCTTAGAAGATTGGCTGGGGTTTGGGGGAGAGCTAGGAGCTCAAGAAGAATTAGAGCGCTTTAATCTCAAAAATCAAAGTAAGCTCAACAACCCCTATTCGTTCCAAAATTTTGAGAAACACTTTCCCTTAGAACGACTTTTAACTATTGTTGGCACCAACTATAAGTCTTACAATTTTCGACAAGCCTCCTTTCTCAACCGCGTTTTCTCCCCGAGATATGAGTTTGGTTCTAACTATAACCGTAGTGATGGCTTAGTTAAACAATTCTCTGCCCAAATTCCTGGGGCACCCCGTACCTTTATCCACAAATCCCACGGTGGTTTCGACTCCGTGATTACTTCCCGGGAAGCATTTGAAGTAGCAACGCGCTTTTTCTTTGGGAATGTGCGATCGCGTTTACGTTTTGTCAACGCTCAAATCACTCGGGGTAAGGATTGGTTTGGCAAGAGTGAGTTCTTTCTGGGAGTATCCATTAAACCCCGTCTGGTGGATTTTGAACTGTTCCACCAGAGTGAGGGGGCGGAAAACTGCTATGGTCCGTTTATTAAAGAGGATTTGACCGACGAAAACCCAGCATTTCCTTGGGCAGATGGCAAAAATCTGATCTGGGAAGGCTATCTTAATACCTTAGCAATTCTAGAGGATGAGAGCATTCCAGCACAAGAGAAGGACATGGTCTTACGGCTGGACTTTTACGTCGGTGAGCGGGATTTGTTAGGTCTTGGTTTCTCTGATAATGTCATCTTCCGCAAACAATACTATATCCGGGTTCTGATTGCCAAGACACCAATAGAACTCTACCTCCATACCGATGAAAAATTTGCTCAGCCAGACTTTACCGCCAATCCCGCTGATAAGATGAAAGAAGTGGATGGTGCCTGGGAATTTCAAGTGCAAGACACTGGATTTGAAGGGACGTTCCAGATCGAAATCGATTGTATTCCTGAACAGGGACATCCAGAACCGTTCCTTTCCGGGATAGGATAATGGGTAATAGGTAATGGGTAATGGGTAATGGGTAATTGGTAATTGATGATTACCCATTACCGATTCCCCTGACCCAAAAATCCAGCCACTATTTGGTAAGTGATTGTAAGCTATCAGCGTGTCGCGTATCAGCTTATGGGCTACTTGAGGTGCTACTTGAGGTAGTTATGGGCTATGGGCAAGCTACACCGAACAGCTTTTGAATAAAACCGGTAAGCATTGCTTTAATCTCTGTTACGGAAAGCTGACGGCTGACCACTGACGGCTGAATGCTTACAAGTAATTAACCGGAATTGTAAATAGATTGATAACTAAATTCAAGCAATGGCTTCATCAAAATCAAAACGCAATGCTGCTGACTCCAAAACCTCTGGCAATCGAATTGCCTACCAGGAATTTGGCACTAGCAATGACGCTGCAGTTGAACGAGGGATTCAGGAACTTCCGCCAAATCAGCAAGATTTGCGGGTACAGGCATCACGGAAAGGACGTAAAGGAAAAACCGTTACAGTAATTAGTGGATTTCAATCATCACCAGAAACCTTAACCAAGTTACTTAAACAGCTGAAAGGCCAATGTGGTAGTGGTGGCACAGTTAAAGATAATACTATTGAAATTCAAGGTAATCATACTGATAAACTGGTGCAAATTATGATTAAACTGGGCTACAAAGCTAAAGTTAGTGGGGGTTAAGGGTAAAAGATAAAATAAACCTGGATGTTTAAACACGGATAAACGGATAACCTAATATTAGGTTATCCGTTTTAATTACTAATTTAAATTACTAGATTTAAATGACTAGTTTCGTAATCCTCAAAACATCGTGATCGGAACGAAGGTAGGGAACTGAGGTACTTCTGAATCCAGTAACAAAGGGTCGATGATACAACTTCCAATAAATCGGACTCAGGTCATGAGCGATCGCTTTTAGGGCTTTGAGTTCTTCTGCTAGTTCGGCTGCCAGTTCATTAATCCGTTCAGCGTGGTCATAAGCTTGTTGTGTGGCTTGTTCTATTTGGTCTTCTAGGGTTAGGGGTTGACTGATAGTAAGTGCTGGCTGTAACTGCTGCTGTTTTTGTTCCAACTGGGCTTCTAAGGCTGCGATCGCATTATCGATTCCTAGTATCTCTACCGATCGCTGGGCGTTTTCACTGGCTTGACGACGGTAGGCTTGAGCGATCGCTTCTGGAGACTGGTCTTCTAAGATGATTTCCTGGCGGGTTAGGGTATCACGTTCAGCACGTAGTGCGGCAATGCTCTGGCGAATTGCGTCAATTTCTGAGTGTATTTGCTCCATTTTTGCCTTTAGCTATGAGTTTTATACTGTTTTTATATTGAACAGTCAACAGCCCCATCCACAAGGGTATGGGGCTTGTATATCATATTTGTAAAAAAGAAGGCAAGTGTGGGTCCGGGCGCGGGGAGGGTAGGCAGTGTGGGAAGTGTGGGAATTTTCGCGCGAATTTCTTCCTAATTGCAGAAGCGATGGAACAAGCTTTCTGAGTTTTTTAACTGGAACTTTAGTATAAAAGGTACTTAAGAGCCGGTTATTGTGCTATGTCTTATTAAATGACAATAACAAATCCTCAAAATTTTCATGAAATCTTCTATTGACTTTCGAGCCAACTCTCACCTTCCTGCAGCAAATGCTAAAACTGATAGCATAGATGAACCTTGGACTGGAAGCAACGAGCAATGGTGGAATTGGTATATTTCATTGGCTGACAATAGCCAAGAGCCTGTCAACCGAGAAAGATTAATTCCCCGACCAGAAGAAGTTGCTCAGAAAGTTCCCTCCATTGAGGAACTGCAAAAAGAGCTGGCCGAACCTTATCCTATTTCAGAGCATCAAATTAAAAAATTTCAAACGGAAAGTTATCTCAGAATCAAAAATCTCCTCAGCCCCGGATCGGTATATCTCTTAAGACAGGAATTGAAACAGGTATTCGATCAGCATTACAAATTTGACCCAAACCGACAATTTAGCAGCAGGGAAATGATGTGGCTCGAAAGTGATATTGCTAAGGAGTTTGTACTGAGCCGACGGTTGGGTCAGTTGGCAGCACAGCTATTACAAGTATCGAGCGTTCGGATCTATCACGATGACTTTTTGTGCAAAGAGCCGGGAGGCGGTCGCACGCCTTGGCATTATGATGGTCATCATTACCCAATTGCTAGCAATAATGTTGGCACTATGTGGATTCCTTTACAGCCAACTCCAAAGGAAATGGGACCACTAGAATTAGCCAAGGGAATGGATACCTATAAGCTAGTTAAGGAAATACCCTTCGATAAGTTTTCTCAAGATCATGATCGCGCGATCGCAGAAATGCTTCAAGCTCGCGGTATTATCATTGATCGCGAACCGTTCCAACTTGGAGAAATCACTTTTCAGCATAGTTTAAATGTTCATGGAGCGGGCGCTAACTGTACTACCGAACAGCGGATAGCCTTTGGGATCAGTTATTTTGAAAATGGAGCTAGTGTTATTAACTCTCCAACGCTTATTTCTGGGGATTGGCAGAAGTTCATGCCTGGTGTCCAGCCTTCGGAACCTATTTCTAGTCCCTATAATCCGATTGTTTACGATACTTGAGTTCAGTTCAGTTTAAGAGCTGACGGGGCGACAAGCGCCCCGTCAGGCTTTGCACATATGGCTGACTCACAATTGAGAGGTGTTTGCTGCTTATAAAGCCAGTTTAGCTGAGGGGGTGACAACAAGGCTAAAAAGTAGACAGGGTGACCGGGTGTGGGGGGTCGGGAAAATAGAAGCGATGCAGCGCGGTCTTGGGGAGCCAGTGCGGTCTTGGGGGTTTCCCCCATGAGCAACTGGCGTGGTTTCCCCCATGAGCGACTGCATCAAGACAGGTAATTTGGAGTGAGCCCAGGGAAAACCTTCCGTCTCCAACCTGATTCAACCGTCCCTAGCAACGTAGCCAGCTCCTGATCTTCCCCTACACCCGTCACCCCACCAGTAAGGCTTTTAAGGCTGTTTGTCACCCCGTCAGGCCAGTTTAGGCTTCATTTGGGATTGATTTTTGTTTAAGTCCCGATAGCAAAGTTTTTCTGTAGCTGCTGGTAATCTCTTGGTGTATCAATGTCAATTACACCTAATGGAAAAGGAATACTACATACTTCGTTGTAGTATTTGTTAATTATTTTTTTTGCCCCCACAGTCTCATCTAAGGTGGCTAGTTCAGAGAAAAATCTATGTTTAAACAAAACAGGTACACCTAATGTATCTGCATATTGGCAAGCAACGATGGGTTTTCCCGTAGCATGATAGGCTGCCACTAAAGAATTAATAATTTCAGGAGAAAGAAACGGCTGGTCACAAACAGTAATAACTGCTGCGTCTATGGTTTCATAACAAGTGGCAAGGGAGAGAATTCCGCTACGAATTGAGGAACCCATTCCCAAATTCCAATCTGGGTTTTCAACTACTGTTACAGAAGGTTGGTTAACTTCAGAATATATCTGTTGGGCATTTGCTCCTAAAACCACCACTACAGGCTTGCAGACTGAAGCCATTGCCTTCTCTATGGTATGGCGAAGTAAGCTGCATCCCTGATAGGGTAAGAGTTGTTTAGGTTTACCCATGCGGGTTGATGCACCTGCTGCTAAGATAATAATCGCAATATTTGATTCAGTTGGTTTTAGCTGTGAATGGGTTATTTTCATTTCATAATTCAAATACTCAAGAGTCAACATTCAACAACCTTTATAGTTTATTAATTGGAATTTTATTGACTTGATTTCGTTCATGAATTGGTTCCATGCGGTGTTTTAAAAAGCCACCACCACGGTTTGCTAACACGGCTTGAATCTCAGCAATGATGGATAATGCGATCGCTTCTGGTGAATCTGCACCAATATCAATGCCAACAGGAGTATATAACTTTTGTAGCTGTATGGGTGTACATTCTATTCCTTCTGTGCGTAAATCTTGCAGTAACCTGGCAGTGCGTTGCTTTGAACCCAAACAACCCAGATAGCTGATCGCAGCAGGGATTAGCACTTTCAAAATTTCTAAATCATCGAGGTAGTTATGAGTCATGACCACAGCAATGGTGTCATCATCAATAGATATTTGCTTGTGTAGAATTTCCCTGCGGGTGAGAATCACCTGATCAGCCATGACAAAACGCTCTTGAGTTACCTCACTCCCTCGACAATCAACAATAGTGACTCGCCAACCTAAGGCTTTAGCAAACTCTGCTACAGGTACACTATCACGACCGGCACCAAAAATTATTAGGTGTGGCGGGGGTTTAATAAACTCGATAAAAATATCTACTTTACCCACTGCTAATTGGTATTGATGGAAACTTGAATGTTTATTTTCCAGAGCAGCTTGAGCATCTTTGAGCAAAGCAGCAGTCAAATACTTGTCTTGAATATCAGTATTTGCACGATTATTTGATTGCAGGATTAAACGCGCCCCAACCTGAACATTAACCGTACCTTCCACAGCAATAACAGTGGCAATAATACCTTGCTGCTGGTTATAGAAACATTGATGAATAAAAGCTAAGGGATTAAGGAGATTATCTTGATTTAGAGGCTCAATCAAGACGTTTACCACACCATTACAACCCAGCCCAAATCCCCAGATAATGTCCTCATCAGCAGTGGTATCATAAGTGACGACTATGGGTTTTCCATCTGCCATCGAGACGCGAGTATGCTCAAATACATCATTTTCCAAGCAACCACCGCTAATGGTTCCTACCATTTTACCAGTTGATGTGATCAGCATCCGCGCACCAGGTTGGCGATAGGTAGAGCCTTGAACATTGACAACAGTAGCAAGAAATACTTGTTGATCGTTGTGTTGACTTTTGGCAAATGCTGCTAGAATAGAATTTAGCTGTTTCATCTTGGCTACTGGACACTCCCGTTATAGCCAAGCTTAACAATTTGCTATCAATGATGTAAAGTAAAAATTTTTGTGGCTTTTGTGGAGATATTTTATGAATAGAATATTGTATTATCACCAGCAATCAAACTTTTCTAGGAAAATTCGCATATTGTTAGCTGAAAAAAAAATAGATTGCGAACTCAAAGAAGTTAATCTTAAGAATAAACCGTCTGAATTTATTAAAATTTCTCCCATTGGTAAAGTACCTGTGTTTGTAGAACAAGATGGTACAGTTATTTGGGATTCTACATTAATTGCAGAGTATTTAGAGGAAACCTATCCACAACCTCGTTTTTACCCAAGTAATCCTCGAGAACGGCTTGAGTGTCGTAAATGGGAAGAATTAGCAGATAATTTAGGTGATAATATCATCAATTTATGGCTTTTAAATTTGACTAATAATTTAGAGGTAACTGATTATCGAACCAAATTAGAAACGTCAATTAATCGCCTTTTACCAATTTTTGAGGAACAATTATCCCAGTCTCCATACTTATTAGGTGATGACACATGGACAGCAGCGGATGTAGCAGCATTATGTTCCGTGGGTTACTACAGCCTTCGCTTGGATAAAGATTGGGTTTTGCAATATCCTAACTTAGGAAATTGGTTTAATAAATTGCACGAGCGCGAGTCAGTCAAGTCAACTGTTCCTATGCCTTTGAATTAAGGCAGACTGGGGAGAATCATTGCGATCGCTTGTGGAAGCAACACCAGCAGAGGGAATTTTGGACGGACCAATTTGCGATCGCTTACCGCTCAAATCTTGGAGTCAAGGCAGAGTGACTTTATTAGGTGATGCGGCTCATCCCATGTCACCTTCTGTGGCACAGGGAGCAAATAGTACGTTTGAAGACGCCTATGAACTAGCGTTGTGCTGTTCCCAAGCATCCAGCATTCAAGAAGCTCTGGCTCGCTACGAACAGCGTCGTATACCCCGTACCCAACTGATGCAAACCCGTAGCGCTTTGGGTGAAATGGGTTACGACGCAACGGACAGGGAGGCTGCTGACAAGCAAATGCAGGAGCAGTCACAGATGAGTCGTGAAGAATTTGAAGATTGGGCTTTTAATTACAAGCCTGAGGTTAAATTCGATTATAATTATTCTAGTCTCTAGAAACAGGAACTTTTATGATTATCAAAAATCCCTTAAAACAAACAGAATATCACTCCAGACTAGGATTGGAAGTCCTTCCAGGATGTAACTTAATTAATCTGACAGATTCACAAAGACATCAATTAAAACAATCTCTATGGGAACATGGTGTTATTGTTGTCAAAAATCAACAGCTGACTGCATCGGAGTTAGAAGAATTTGCCATAAAAACTTTTGGAAATTTGATGTTTGGAGGTAAGTCTTTTTCTTTAGACCCCGATCTACCTCCAGATATCCAGAGCCAATATACAGCTATTTTAGGTAATCCTAAAGGATTTGATCAAGAACCTCCTAAAAAGATTTATGGAGCTCGGGTGTGGCATCAAGATAAAGATGGAGTACCCAGAATAGAAGAATTAGATATGAATGCACTGTATGTTGTCATGCTCTACACTATAAAAGTTCCTGAAGAGGGAGAAAATGGACAACCTCACACCACAGAATATTTAGACTTAGTAGAAGCTTATAACAATCTTGATCCGAGTCATCAAAAGGAATTAGAAGGAATATCAATGTATCAAATGCCACCCATGTTTGATCGTCAAAATCTTGACTGGGATGATGTACCCAAAAAACTCCATCCCATTGTTTCAACTCACAAAGTTACGGGTCAAAAAGGATTATATTTGGGTTCTTGGAATACAGCAATTCCTCTGGGTATGGAAGATAAACGAGAAGAAGCACAACAATACTGGCAAGATTTATTTCAGACTGTTTTAAAACGCACCCCTGTATATTCCCATGTTTGGGAGCCAGGAGATCTTATTTTTTGGGATAACTCACAAGTAATGCACCGGGGAACTTTCTATGATTCTACCAAATACCAGCGTATTGGATTACGGTTAGGAGTTGTGGATTGTCAATGAAATAATCTATCAGCAGTTTTACAAGTCGATCAAATGATGATTTGGATTGATAATTAATTGATAATGAATCACTACTACCAAAAAAATATTGTGATTATCGGAGGGGGGCCAGCGGGATTAGGGGCAGCTTTAATGTTAGCCCAAAGAGGCTGGAAAGATATTACGGTTATTGAGAAAAGACCCTCAGCCGACTATTACGAACCAGATAAATCCTTTAGTTATCAAATTGATGGCAGGGGTCAAAAATTAACTGATTTATTAAAACTAACTGCTAAACTCGCTGATTTGAGTGTCCCTAGTACTGACTTTTACTTTACTCTCATTCAAAAAGACGGCACACGCAAAACAACGAAACTACCCATTGCTGATTCTAAACGGAAAACAGCCTACTGGCTGCCCAGAGCATCTTTTGTGGAGTTACTTTACCAAGAAATTGAACACCATTGGCAAGATGAAATTAAGGTCTTATTTAATACTAAATGTATAGAGATTAAACAACATCTAGAGCATTTAGAAATTATTACCCAATCTCAAGATCAGGAACAATTGACCTTTATTCCTACTTTGATAGTAGGTTGTGATGGTTTAAATTCTATTGTGCGTCAAACTCTGCATCAATGGGAAAAAGGTCAATCAAATTCCTTTGAAATGCAAAAGTTTCCTTCTCCTAGTTCCGGTTTAAAATATAAAGTTCTCACGTTACCTCCCCAATTTACTCTATCAGAACAAGAAGGAGATGTAGCACAATCTACAATGGCTTATGCCATTCGGTCTACTTTTAAAGAGCGCAAAAAAGCCATTAATCTGGGTTTATTACCCTTTAAAAATCCGAATCAACCCAGAACTGCAAATATTATTACCTACCCTGATCATCAAATCTGGCAACTAGAAACTCCAGCAGAAGTTGAACAATTTATGAAACAAGCATTTCCTCAGATTCCCCTGGAAAAAATGATTTCCCCTGAAGAAATAGTCAGATTTACATCTAGTGACGGAGGCAAGTTTCCCATTCCTCAATATTGTTCAGGATTGTATCAAATTTGGGGAAAACCTGAAGAGAGTCAAGGAACAGCCATCATTTTATTGGGAGATGCGGCTCATTGTTTTCCTCCTGACATTGGACAAGGGGTTAATTCTGCTTTAGAAGATATCTATGTTTTCCAGGAAATATTAGCCGAAACTCAAGATAATCTCTCTCAAGCACTTCCTCGCTATCAAAACCTACGCCAACCCGATATTAAAGCCTTAATTCGTTTAGTACAAATTAGTTATCCTTGGCAATATAATCAAGACCCATTACAAAAACGATTGTGGAGTCTTAATTTCTTTCTACGCTTATTATTGAATCGTGTATTTCCTTTTATATTTAATCCCCATTCCTTCATAATGATTCAAAATCATGAATTATCTTACTCGGATATTATTGCTAAAAGTAACAGGACTACTCAAGTGTTATCGATATTGGTAGGATTGGCAATATTGACTTTATTGTTGAAACTTTTCAATTAGAATAATTTTTACTGATCAAGACAGGGAATCAACGTCAAAGAAGACTGTACCTCATAACTGCGATAAACTCTATATGTATGTTTATGTATGGTCTCTATATCTGCCAATTTTCTTATCCAAAACTCAGGTCAAATTAAGTTTCAAAAGCTAATTTATCACCAAAGACTTGTTGCCAATCAGTATTAAATTGTTCAACTGCCAAAGGTATAGCCGGATGTGAAACCATTTGTCCCATTATACCTACAGGCAAAGTAATCGCACCAACCCCTGCTTGTAATACCTCTAAAACTTGACGCGGATTTTTAAAACTAGCAGGTAATAAACAACAACTTAGCTGTTGTTGTTGGACAAGTTGTTGAAGTTGCTCCACAACTGTGACACCATTTCCCCCAAAAACATCAATTCGATTTACATAAGGAGCTAAATAATCTGCACCTGCTAGTGCAGCTAAAAAACCTTGTTGAACTGTATAAATTGCCGTAGCTAATAGAGGGATCTGCTTCCGATGTAACTGTTTCATTGCCACCAGACCTATTTCCGTGGCGGGAATTTTAACCACAATATCATAGGGTAAAGCTGTTATTTTCTCAGCTTCAAAGATAATTTCATCTACAGATTGACTAATAACTTGAATGTGGAAACGTGCCTCATTACCTAGTATAGAGTTTACTTCTTTAAGTAGTTGATTTACACCTATGTTGGCTTGAGCCAGAATACTGGGGTTGGTGGTTATTCCTTTAATCGGTAAGCAAGAGTGAAAACGTGCTATTTGTTCAACATCGGCACTGTCTAAATATAGTTCTAACATTATTAATTCCTCTTTACTGAATAAAAATGCTCCGCAGCACAGTTATGTAAGCCTTAGGGTAAACTTGTTGATATTGAACACCAGATGATGCCAAAACCATAGATAGCATTTATTGCATTTATTAGGTACACTTATCAACTTCAAAGTCCCCCTTTTTAAGGGGGATTTAGGGGGATCCCTTTGTACCTCATGGGAAAGAGAATTGCTATAGTTATGATTTGAGAATAAAAGTCATTTTGGGCAGCAAATTGCTTTCGTTCGTGCTGAGCCAACCTCCAAGCAACTCATAGAATTAGCCATAGCGCAAGTCCCCAGAAAGGAATAAATCGAAACCAGCCAATCCTACTGTTAACTGACCCCAAAAGTAAAGCCTGAACAATGGAAAAAAGTACTAAATCTACACAGAAAGCTAATGTAACTCGGTTCGTTATCAATTGCTCCCCAAAATAGTTCATTCTCTGGACCAAATCTCCAAACTCTGGTCGGCAGAGCACCCCCCAAACTAAGGCAATTATCCCCACTATCATTCCTGTCCAACCAAATACACGAGCTAATATTCCCTTGTTCGTTTCCTCCTTTACTGGCGGAATTGGTGTATTATAGCGCAGTGCCATATAAGGGGTAAGAACAGCATTCGTTCCGAACATCGCCAGACTCCAAATGAGAATCTTGGGGAGATGAATTGTCCTTCTATCGACCAGGAGTAGAGGTAAAAACATAAAAATCCAAGCTTCGGCAAAGTTGAAGAGTGCTTCTAAGGTAGGATGAACCACTGGTGCTTCTAGATAATCAATCCCTACTAGGTTCAAAAGGGGTAGAATAAAGAAAAAATTGAGAGATTCATTTACTATTTCCTCTATAGTTTCTGGTTGAATCGCCCAAGCGGGTTCCCCTGGAATAAGTTGCCCTGGTGGAGATAGCAACAGAATGTAAATATAGGCGATCGCTATTAACCCAAATACTATAGCAAGAAACCGTTGACTTTTTGCAATCCCTTGGCCTAAGGGAGAGGTTTCCCTAGTACTTTCATCTTGCCGATTTTTCAGCAGTTTCCGTATCAGCGGAGATACCAGTCGGATGATAAAGAATGCCGCCTTCCCTGGTTTTATGGGTGGTTCAACCAGATCACGGGCTAAAACTAACTTGCCAGTTACCTCAGAACAACGATAAAAGCTAACACCTCGTCCGTTGGGAAAGGGAATGCCGTCTAACTCAACGTGCCATAGTATTCCTACTGCCAGGGGATCGCCTGTGGTGATATCGTCAATTACGAATTTTAACTCATCCGGGATACCTTGACAGGATTCTTCCAGAAGTTTTCTGACAGCTTCCTTTCCTTTGAATGGTTGGGAAAAGTTCAGATCCTCGTAAATACACTGGTCGTCTATCCACTCCATGGCGGCGTTAACATCCCTACGATTGATGGCTTCATAGATGGACTGGATGAGATTATGGGCAGGTGTGGTCATGAGATTTGAAATTTTAGATTTTAGGTAAGCATTTAGTAGTAAACCTGCATGGCAGGGATTAACAGAAGCACCTTTCCAAGAATTAAGTGATGAGCAATTATACGATATCTGGCACAGACATACAAAGCATTGCCCTAGTTGTCGGCAATCTCTAGTGTTGATAGATACAATCAAAGATTATTGTGTAAATTTTACCGCAGTTTTGGCAATATTAGTCTTGTTACTAATACTAATTAATCGGCAGATAATAATAGTTTTGATACCAGTGTTGTTGGGCATATTGAGTTTAATTTGCTCCTATAAACTAGGCTCAATTCGGGAAAGATTTATCAGCAGCATTCCCAACAAAGGGTTACCCGTGGTTGACTTATATGAAAATTAACATCATCACATGTCACAACAACTTATCTGGTGTAATTGGTAAATCACGGATACGTTTACCTGTAGCATGGTAAATAGCATTAGCGATCGCAGCCGATACTCCTGTAATCCCAATTTCACCCAAACCCCGCACCCCTGCGGGATTAAAATTATAGTCAGGTTCGCCAACAAAGGTGACCTGAATCCGAGGAATGTCTGCGTGAGTGGGAAGGTGATAGGTGGCCAGGTCGTAAACCACAGGATAGCCAATATTGGGGTCAAAATGACACGCTTCCATCAAGGCGTGGCCAATACCCATAATTACAGCACCCCGTATCTGAGACGCTGCAGTTTTGGCATTCATTACTCGCCCAATATTCATCACAGACACCCAACGGTTGACGCGCAAGCGGGCAATGTCTTCATCTACGCTGACTTCACAAAAATGTGCCCCCCAGGATTGGAATGCCCATGTTTTACCCTCTTCACCGGGTGCAGAAGAGGCTGTCGCTTCAAAAGCAGCTTGTCCGGACTGATGCAGGGTGGCAAAGGCTTCTTGGGCTGTTGCGGCAAGAGCCGTCTTCAGAACTTGCTCACAAGCCGCCATCACTGCTGGTACAAGGGTTGCTGTCATTTGGGAAGCACCCGCCATCCCACCATTTGGCAGTAAAGAGTCTCCCATCTCCACCCGTACCTGTTCTACGGCTAGCCCCAATACCTCGGCTGCTGTACCTGCAACAATGGTATATGCACCCGTACCCATGTCATTAGCACTAGTGAGGATATGGGCAGTACCATCCGCTAACAACCGCACTGTGACTGTGGCTGAACTCCGTAAAGCGGGGAAGGTTGATGCCGCCATGCCCCAACCAATCAGCTTACCATCACGGGTGAGAGAGCGCACCTGTTTTGGTCTATCTTGCCACCCAAATTGTTCCGCACCCAGCCGCAAACATTCCCCGAAATGCTTGGCAGAGAACGGTAAACCCCGGCGCTGGTGTTCCTTAGTTTCATTTTTTAACCGCAGTTCCACTGGGTCGATTTTTAACTCCCACGCCAATTCATCCATGGCTGATTCTAGTGCCCATAACCCCGGATTTTCCCCTGGGGCACGCATGAATGCGGGTGTCCCAACGTTCATCACCGCCAATTCCTGACGGGTTCGCAGATTGGGTGCAGCGTACATAGCTGGTGTGATGCCTGTACAAGGTTCAGTAAAAATATCAACTGGTGAGGTACAGGATTTAACCCCATGGTCTATCGCCATCAAGCTACCATCAGCATTTGCCCATAAACGAATCGTTTGTTCCGTTTCAGAACGGTGTCCGGCGTTGGCGGTCATTTGCCGACGGCTGAGAACAACTTTCAGGGGACGTAGCAGTTGACGGGCAGCTGCTGCACCAAGAATGGCATGGGGCCAAGGAAAGCCTTTAGAACCAAAGGCTCCACCAATAAAAGGTGTGATAATACGCACTTTTTCCGGGGGAAGTCCAAACAGGTCTGCATAGGTTCCCTGACTGCGAATGACCCCTTGGGATGGTTCATAAACCGTTAGGGTGTCTGCATCTTGCCAGTGGGCAATGATGGCATGGGGTTCCATCGGTGCGTGTAGTTCGGTGGAAGTTGTGTAAGTAGCTGTAATCTGGGCTGCTGCACCTGCCATGGCACTGGCAAAGTCCCCAGGAGCAAAATTCCCCTTCTCAAACGTCATCTGTTGCCCAAACATGGGTGGAGCTTCGTTAAAGGTAGCTTTGCTGGCTTCTACAATTGGTTCTTGGGTTATGTATTTTACCTTAACTAAATGGGCAGCGTGACGTGCCCGTTCAAAGGTATCTGCGACTACTAAGCCAATAATCTGTCCTGCATAGTAAATTTGGTCATCTGATAACGGTAGTCGTGCCTCGTAGATTTTCGAGGTGATAAAATCGTTAGCTGGTTTAGATACGGTCGGGGCGTTTTTATGAGTGAAAACCGCAATTACCCCTGGTGCTGTTGCTGCCCCTTGGGTATCAATACTTGTAATCTGGCCATGAGCAATATTAGCAGTCACCAGATAACCATGAACTAAACCAGGAATTTGATGTTCAGCAGCGTAGGTTGCTGTCCCTGTAACCTTTGCTCGTCCATCCTTACGGTTAAGACTAGTACCAGTTACTTGATTCATACCACCCCTCCTCCTTGAGCAGAAACCATGAGGGCGCGACGAATCGCCCGCTTGGCCAGTTCGACTTTATAACCGTTGTGAGTTAAAGGTTTGGCTAAGTCCAAGGCAATTTCTGCAGCCTCGGTAAATGTTGCTACATCCGCCGACTTACCAATCAAAAACTCTTCTGCTGCTGTTGCTCGCCAGGGCTTGTGTGCTACCCCACCCATTGCCAAACGTGCAGCTTGGATTTGCTCCTCTTGCAAGTTTACCGCCGCCGCCACAGAAATTAAAGCAAAGGAATAGGAAGCGCGATCGCGTATTTTCAAATAAACCCCAGATTTCCCAAAGGATAAGCTCGGTAGAATCACAGCGGTAATTAACTCCCCTGGTTCTAAATTGGTGTCTTGCTCGGGTCTATTTCCCGGTAGACGGTGGAAATCTTTAAACGGTATTTGCCTTTGCCCTTGGGGACTTGCTACTTCCACCACCGCATCCAATGCAGCTAGGGCAACACACATATCTGACGGGTGGACTGCTACACACTGCTCGCTGGCACCAAGGATGGCATGAGTACGGTTAATTCCCGCGATTGCGGGGCAGCCTGTCCCTGGTTGCCGTTTATTACAAGGAAAGGCGGTATCGTAATAATAGGGACAACGGGTACGTTGCAGCAGGTTTCCCCCCACTGTAGCCATGTTGCGAATTTGCTGAGATGCGCCAGATAGAATTGCCCTAGCTAACATGGGATAGTTGCGGCGAATATCACTATTGTCTGCCACTGCGGTATTACTAACTAGCGCTCCTAGACGCAGACTACCATCAGCCATCGGTTCAATGTTCTGCATCTGTAACCGAGAGATATCAATCAGTTGCGATGGCTGATCTAAGAATACTTTCAGACGGTCAACTAAATTCGTTCCACCAGCAATAAACATGGAGTTTTGGTCAGCAACTGCCTGGTTTACCGCATCTGACAACGAGGTGGCACGGGTATAGGTGAAGTTATTCATAATGCTGAGTTATCTCCAGATTCACTGACCATCACCGCTGCCACAGGAGAAGGTGCTTTTTGTCCAATTACCTGCTGTACGGCTGCCACAATACCATTGTAAGCACTGCATCGGCAGAGATTCCCACTCAGTCGTTCCTTGATTTCCGCCTCGGAGAGTTCAGCTAGTTGCGGAGGACTATGCAAATCTGGTGTCACCGCACTAACACAACCCCGTTTAACTTCCTCCAAAAGAGCCACAGAAGCGCAAATTTGCCCTGGGGTACAATAGCCGCATTGGAAGCCATCATTGTCAATAAATGCCTCCTGCACCGGATGGAGAGTATCCCCTGTTGCCAAGCCTTCAATGGTGACAATTTCTTTTCCCTCCTGCATTACAGCCAACGCGAGACAGGAATAAACTCGCTGACCATCAATTAAAACAGTGCAAGCTCCACATTGACCATGATCGCACCCCTTTTTACTACCTACTAATCTCAAATATTCACCCAGAGCATCTAGGAGTGTTACACGGGGTTCAATGGTGAGGGTGTGCTGTTTACCATTTACGGTAAGAGTCACATTCATTTTGGCTTCGCTTCCTTGTACAGTACTCTGACAGAGTCGCTATAAAAATTCAATTGTACCATCCTTACTCCCCCAATCTTTCATAAAAATTCCATAGTGGGACTTAACCAGAAATCAAGATATAAATCCAGTATAATATCGCTACCTTTGGGCATTTTGGCGCGAATTTATTCATAATTTCGAAAGGGATACAGCAATAGAACAGGGGGTTTTCTCCCCTCGCGCTTTTCATAAAAACAGTGAGATGCACCCGCTTTGTTGGGAGCATCTCATTTTGGCAAATATATCGTTTTATTTCGGCGGTAGAATCACCATGATACAGCTATTTGGGGTATGTTTCTTCCAAAGTGGGATGCTCCTGCTTTGTTTGGGGCGTTCTTTTTGTTTAACTCCCGCTAATCAGTAACAGGAAGTACTCAGTAATTGGTAACCCCAAGAATAGGTTGAGGATTTGTATTAGGTAACTGTGGTGGTGTGAAGCTACCAGAGTATAGAGGTGATTCCTCTTGAACAATGACTGGTAAGGATTGGCGCATTTGAGCAGCAATCGCTACAGTTTTTACATCATAGGTTTGAGTGAATAGCTTCGGATAAAGACCGATGCCAATAATAGGGATTAACAGACAAGCCGTAATGAAAATTTCGCGAGGCTTGGCATCCCCTAGGTATTTCTCAATAATTATTCCAGAGTTATATTTACCGAAAAATACCTGTCTGAGCAGTGAAAGCAGATAAATCGGAGTTAGGATTAATCCCACTGCGGCTAATAGAACGATGACGACTTTGAAAGATGAGCTGTAGACACTGCTAGTGGTGACTCCAAGAAAGACTGACAACTCACCAACAAAACCACTCATTCCTGGTAAGGCTAGGGATGCCATGGAACCAGCAGTGAAAAGGGCAAATACTTTGGGCATGTCTTGTGCCATTCCTCCCATTTTCGCCATCGCTAGCGTATGAGTACGTTCGTAGGTGACACCAGATAGGAAGAATAAGGCAGCAGCGATTAACCCATGGGAAAGCATTTGTAAGATAGCTCCATTCATTCCTAATTCAGTGAACGAAGCAATCCCAATTAAGACAAAACCCATGTGAGAAATTGATGAGTAAGCTAGTCGTCGTTTGAGATTGTCTTGGCTAAAAGCAAGCAAAGCACCGTAGATAATATTGACCACACCTAATACTGCTAGCACTGGTGCGAAGTAAGTATGGGCATGAGGAAGCATTTCTAGATTCATGCGCATCAGTCCATACCCACCCATTTTCAATAAGACCCCAGCTAATATCATCGACACTGGAGCAGAAGCTTGGCTGTGTGCATCTGGTAACCAGGTATGTAGCGGAAAAATCGGCAACTTGACACCATAGGCAATTAAGAAACCCGCATAAGCTACTAGTTCCAAAGCTATCGGGTAATGCCGATTCCCTAGGGTTTGCATGTCAAAGGTAACTGTATCTCCAGCAAACGCCATCACTAACGCGGCGACCAGGATAAAAACTGAACCTGCTGCTGTGTAAAGAATAAACTTGGTTGCGGCGTAGAAGCGTTGTTTCCCTCCCCATATAGAAATGAGCAAGTACACTGGCAGCAACTCTAATTCCCACATTAGGAAAAACAACACTAAATCTTGAGCTGCAAACACCCCGATCTGGGCGCTATACATCACCAGCATCAAGCAGTAAAACAGACGCGGTTTATGGTTAATCTTCCAAGCCGCAACAATAGCTAAGGTAGTGACTAAGCCACTTAACACAATCAGAGGCATCGATAAGCCATCGACTCCCACAGACCAACTAATGCCAAGCTGGGGTATCCACGTATAACTTTCCCTGAGCTGAAATTCGGAGTTTCGGAAATCGTAATGATGCCAAAACCCATACAAGATTAGGACAAAATCTAGAACGGCTACACCTAGGGCATACCAACGAATCATCCTCAGGCACTTGCTGGGAATGATCGGAATCACCAAAGATGCCACTAGGGGCAGCAGAATAATCGTCGTTATCCAAGGGAAATTCACGGGAAGCATAGCTAAGAATAAATACCTATTGCCATATGATTTCAGTATATTAAGTAAAGTTAAGAATTGCAAAGGGTCTTTACCAAAAAAACAAAAAAAAACTTTTTCAGTAGCCATTGTTACCGAAAAAGTAAAGAATTGTTAAAATTTTAGGTTAAGGTGGGTCACCCCCAGAACCCTTCTGGTAAAGGGTCATATCAAGTCAGCTTGAATACCCATAATTAGAGGGAGGGTGGGAAGTGTGGGAAGGGTGGGAAGTGTGGGGAGATGGGGAGATGGCCAGATGGGGGAGATTTTTATTAAGCGATGCAGCGCGGTCTTGGGGGTTTCCCCCATGAGCGACTGCATCAAGACAGGGTAATTATCCCGACATGATATAAGAGGTTTGGGGTAATCAGAAGCAATTACCAACCATAACCAGCAGCGGGTCATACCATGGGATGTGGTATTAGCTACTCAATTCCAGAGCAATCTTGGTGCCTTGGCAATCTAGAGAAAGCGATCGCACTTGAGCCTGAATCCCGGCATCGGTCCAAGCTACCGCCATTGCCTCCTCAACCCCTGGTGCTTGGGACTCACTCACCAAAGCCAACAAAGTAGGACCAGCCCCACTAATCACCATCCCATAGGCTCCAGCATCCAAAGCTGCCGCCTCCACAGCCTCATAACCAGGAATCAGCTTTTGGCGATAAGGCTGATGTATCCGGTCTTGCAAACCGACCCGTAACCAATCCCCCTTACCAGACTGCAAACCTCGCAACAACAACCCCAAACTGGCCACATTCAACACTGCATCAGCACGGCTGTAGCTATCAGGCAACACCTGCCGTGCCTCCTGTGTTGAAAGCTCGAAATCTGGAATTGCTACCACCGGCACCAGATCAGAAGACCAAGCAACATCACAAACTACCCAATCCTGTTCTTTTGCTTCTGGTTCTTGGGGTCTTTGGGGTTTCATCACCAAACCTCGACTGGTCAAACGACATCCCCCCAAAAGCGCTGGAACCACATTATCAGGATGCCCCTCAATTGCGATCGCTAACTCCATTACCTCCTGCTGAGAAAGAGGTTTACCCGCTAACTGATTTGCAGCAATCAATCCTCCAACAATCGCTGTGGCCGAACTGCCCAATCCTCGTGCCAAAGGCACCCCCAAATCAATCTCTAGGTGTACCGGAGGCGGAGTTTTTCCCAGACGCTCATATAACGTTGCAAACGCTCGATAGACAAGATTACTCTCATCTCTACTCACCTTGTTGGCTTCCACACCAGTAACGTCAATTTTAAGCTTGACTGATCCAGAATTTACCGACTCCAGGCGAGTGCATTTAAACTGGTTATATACAGTTAACGCTGCGCCTATGCAATCGAAACCTGGTCCTAGATTAGCGGTAGTACCGGGCACAGTAACCCTGACCGTAGAAACAACAGACATTTGACAATATTCTGAACTAAATCATCTTGTCCTAAAAATTGCTCTCCTGTCTACCTGGTTTAGTATATTTATTTACAGTTGGTTGCACGTAAGTGATTTTCAATTGAATAAACGACACCCAGACAGCAGTGAGAACGATTAATGATCTATGGTAATCATGAATCAGTGTATTCTCAGCCTGTGAAAAATTCGATAAGTCCTGAGTGCAGAGCTTGCTGATACAGCATGTTTCAAATCATCAAAGGCCGAGTAGCTGCTAGGGGAGTTCTACATTAATAAAACCTGTTACTCCAAAGCCTTAGTACTAAACACCTATTAAATTTTATAAATTTATAGGATACCAAGTTTGGTTAATCACGAACTAAATCTAGCGGTTTTCAATTGGGTGAGGTACATTTTTTTAGGGAGCAGGGAGCAGGGAGCAGGAAGCAGGTAACAGGGAAAAGGTAATTTAAAAAAAATCCTGTGTACCTCATAATTATGGAAAACTCTATATAGCTGAGCGCTTTTTGAGAATGAGTAATAGGAAATGGGGAATTACCTAATTAAATATAAAAAAATATAGCGGTTTGCGTGGTTGACTGTTGACTTTTGACTGTTAACCATTTTTGAATTAGTTTGGAATTCGTTTTACTTAGGTGCCCTTGACCGATTAAGAATTAAATTCGCCACGGGTCGCACCTGTTGATTGTTAAACGTTTTAGGTAAAGCATAGTGCCACAAAGAAAAGGGAGGAGCGATCTCTTATTTTGTTGCGGTCACAAAAAACTGAGTGGAGGCAGTAGCGCGATCGCTCCTGCAACTAAATACCCTCTAAGGCTTGATCAAATTTCTCTCTAACTTCCGATAGGTTTTGACTTGCCGCAGACGCTCTAATGGTGGATAGAGAATCATCACAGCTAAGGGAACTGCTGTAACTAAAATGGCGATCAGTACCAACACATTTAAAAATCCCAGCTTCAAACCGATACCTAAACTAATCCCCAAGGCTACCGATAACACAGGTACTCCGAGGGCTAAGATTTTACTAAACCCACGCTTTCGGCAGCTTTGAGCTACTCCTTCCCCTTCAAAGGCTGCCATAAACACTACCGCATCCACCACTGCAAAGGTAGCAATTGCGCTATCCGTAGCGCGAAACTTGGCACCAAATCCAGCTACCAACAGGGCTGCTACTCCAGCAAAAAACACTGCTGCTAGGGTATCCATAGCCTTTAACGGAATACTAAACCTGGCTCTGAGTCTTGCTACCAGTTTCGAGATCATCCCAGATGTCACAGCCGCAGTCAATCCTAGCATTGCCACCAAGACTGAGACAAAAGTAGCGATCGCAATCCCGATTGTGCCACTGTTACTCACAATTCCCTCCCAAGCCGTAGTTTCTACCCACGTAGCTGTAGTAGCTAAGCCTATCAATAGCGCTAGGGATAGATAGGGAAGTTTTTTCGTGGCAATTGGTACCGGAGCAGTATGGATTTTCAGGGGTAAAACCTGAGTTGACTGTTCAGCATTAGTGTGAATTAATACCTCTCGCTCATAGGTTTGGTCTGCCATCAGCTTACTGGTATCTATCGTAATTTGGCACAACCCTTGATTCCCATTAACATCAGCTGTGTCCAATCGAATCCAGTCATGGAAGTAGGGAGTGTGGGGTGGGTCACTGACATGGGGAGCAATTTGCCAGCGGCTTTCTAAGGCTGTGTCTGGAACTGTGTTACAAATCGTGATAGTTTTTGTCAGTTTTTCCCCTAATTTTTTAGCTCTCAACTCTAGATACGGTTGGGATAGTTTTGCCTCTGGAATCCGGATAACGTAGATTGGCTTAAGGGCTTCTAAAGCCGTTTCAGCATCAGGAAAACGGTCTTTGGGTTTCAGTTCTACCATCCTTTGCAGCCACTGCAGCCAACTCAAACTTACTTGAGGTAGACGATGCTGAAAATTGAGACAATAGTCTTCATCAATTAAGGTATTAATCGTAGTCGATGGAATACCAGTTAGTAAACAAATCAAGGTCGCTCCTAACCCATATAAGTCTGACGCTTTACTTAGGGCTTTATCAAATAACTGTTCCGGAGCCATAAACCCGATCGTGCCTTTGGCTACACTACTCACCGCTAGTTCACTATCACCAATCCGAGCCAAGCCGAAGTCTACCAGGAAAACATTGATCGTCTCATCTACTAAGATATTTTCGGGTTTGATATCTCGATGAATGATCGGAGGAATCCGATGTTGTAGGTAAACCAGAATGTTGAGTAACCCAACAGCGATTTGCTTAATCTCCTCCGGGTCAAAACTACGAGGTACAACCAGGGAAGGAGCATGTTTGTATTCCTGTACCAGACAACAGCCCCTAGTGGTTTGGAATGACCCTAAGTAACGGGGGATACCGGGATGATTCAGTCCCCGCAACACTTGAATTTCCCCTTCTATGGTCTCATAGTCTGACCAGTTACTGTTGCGTTGAGCAAACTGAAACTGCTTGATCACTACCAATTCGTGATTGACCTGGTTTCGGGCTAGGTAGGTCACTCTCCCACCAGCGCGATTATGACCCAATTCCCTGATCACTTTGAAATCGTGACTAGTTGACATCCTCCCCTCCCGCGCGCAACTTCGCTACGCTTAGTTGCGCGCGGGAGGGGATTCCTAACTCTCGCGAATTAGGTTTTCTGCTTCGTCTCGTGCCAACTAGAGCATCGTTACCGATACTCCCCGTCGCGTCCAATCCGCAGACATTTTCTACTACCGTCTGCCCGACGGCGGTTATTCCTCTATTTCTAATCTCTTGTGCTGCTGATACATCCCTTGTAGTAGTATATCCACACTCATCGCAGTGATGAAAACGAAGATCTAATGCTTTCTTTCCTGTATGTGCGCCACAGTTAGGACAAGTCTGAGAAGTTCCATCTTTATTTACCTTGGCGAAATATACCTCACGCCGAAAACAAACCCACTCTAAGACATTCACAAATTGACCAAAACCAGCATCGGCTGATGATCTCGATAGCATTCCTCTTTGCCATGATACAAAATTAATATCTTCTACAAATATCATGCCAGCGCCATCACACAGATGATGAGCTAGTTTAAAGTGCCAATCTTTACGAGTGTCAGATATGCGTTGATGTAGTCTAGCTATTTTCTGGTTTAGCTTGTGTCTATTATTTGACCCTTTTTGCTTATTCTTTAGCCTACGTTGCAGCAATTTCAGCTTGCGCTGTAGGGTGCTCAGAAATCGAGGTCGCTTAATCTCTTCACCATCACTGGTAGCTACAAACTTGTAAAACCCCAAGTCCAAACCTCTAGGATGACCGTGAGGCATGGGACTAGGGACATTTACATTTAGCTGTAGTGACAGCATCACAAAGTAACCAGATGCTTTTCTAACTATCCTCGCTTGCTTGACTTCAAACCCATTGGGAATAGGTCTTGACTGTCGCCATTGAACCCATCCCAACTTAGGGAACTTGATAGCATCATTTCTGATTGGGTCTTTTCCTAACTGCGGAAAGACAAACGAGCGCATCCGATACTTATTTTTAAACCGAGGGAAACCAAATCCTCTAGCCTTCATATCATCCCAAGCCCGATCGAGTGTTCTTAATGTTTGTTGCAAGACTTGGGAATGAACAGTTTTTAATTGAGGATATTGTTTCTTGGCTTCGGTTAACTGTTTGGCTTGCTTATGGTAATTCGGAAACGGTTCGTCAGCAGAAATGATGTATTCAGATTGAATCGAACAAGCATTAATAGGTGACTTACGAGATGCACACCAGTCTTTGCGCTGTCTAAGGGCAAAGTTCCAAACACAGCGACAAATATCGAGTGTTTGCTCGATAGTCGCCATCTGTTCGGCAGTTGGTTGTAACTTGTATTCGTAGGTCATTGTTAGCATGAACCCATTATAACTTACATGGGTTATAGTGATGTGTAAAGATTTAATTTATTTGCCAATTATCAAGGCATCGAACCCCTCAATTGGCTTGAGGGAGTCCATGTATCCCCGCCCTAAAACATTGGTCGTCACCTCAAGTAGCGACGACCTAGGAGAAACGACTTGCTCGTTTTTGAGGACGGGGTTTTATGGCTCCCTCAAACTCCCTCATTTGATAAATGACAAGCGTTTCCACTTCTACCTGGGTTTTCCCTGATGTCCTATGAAACTGATCAAACGCACTACGCTCCATTATCAAGCTGGTAACTCAGATAAAATCTACGAAGTCGATCTGTGTGATCTCGGTAACGAGCAGTATATCGTTAACTTCCGCTATGGACGCCGTGGCAAGACCTTGAAAGAAAGTTCAAAAACTGCTCAGCCGGTAGCTTTGGCTAAAGCACAACAAGTCTTTGATCAGTTAGTTGGCTCAAAACTCAAGAAAGGCTATCAAGATGTAACTGAGCCATCAAGTAGTCAGACTCAAGAAGAGGTTAATGACTTAATTACTAGTAACTTAGTTACCAAAGACCCACGCCATCAAGCTATTCTCAACGCGATTGCAAATCCAGATAGCAGTAAAGGCTCTAGTAAATGGTCCCAAACCCGAGCGATATGGCGGGCTGGAGAACTGAAAATTCGTGAAGCTACGCCCTTAATTATCCCCCTAATTGGCACTGATCAACCCTTAAAAGACTACTGCATTGCTTGGGCTTTAGGATGGTGTGGTGATCAGCATGTAATTCCTCACCTCCAACGCTTGTATGAAACCCCTTCAACTCCAGACTTTGTCAAGGGGATTGCTTGGGAAGCCTGGATGAAACTCTGTGATCAATCAACTCAAGAACGGTTGCGCTCTCAACAGATAGAGCAATTGCCTGCCGAATTGCAATCCCATATCCAAACCGATAATCATGCTGACTTCTCTAATGCCCTAGTTACCTATCTAGACAGTAACGACTATACTCGTTTTGGTGTCCTCGATACCCTATATCAAATTAATAATGCTCAAGTGCGTCCAGCACTACTAAATTTATTACGCACTGCTCCCCTACGCCCCAACTACTTCAAAGCCATTCGCCACATATTCAAGATTGCCGAATATCGGCAAGATGCCGAAGTATTTGGCATTATCGCCTACCGCCTAGACACCGAGCCACCAATGTTTCGTCAGTCTTATTGGCATCGATATTACTGGGACAGAAATAGCCGCAAATATCTTCCCCTTGCCAATTACCTCGGTAGTCCTGATGCTAAACGCGCTTACAGCAACGTTACTCGTGACTATCTAAGGCGGCGGGTATGGCGGACTCTTAGGAAATTGGGTGAAGAATGCGATCGCAATTACATAAATCTAGCCCTAGAAGTATTACTGCAATATTCTGATTCTGATGGGGTGCCCGCCAGAACATCAACCTTCTATCGCTGGAACTACTCAAACTGGACTCGCACCAGCTACACTCGCAACTGGGACAGCTATGCTGGTTACTTAACCTTTAACCATATTCTCTATACCAATAGTCCCCGTTACCAATTAATGCCCAACAGCCAGGCATGGCGTTGTCGAGACAACTACAAACCCGGTGATCCAGAGCCAGATGTCCGAGAAGAAGCCTTTCCTAAACTTTGGGAGCAACATCCAGAGGCACTGCTACAGTTACTATTAGACAGCCACTGTCATCAAGTTCATCAGTTTGCCCCCAAAGCCTTGAGGGTATGTCAGTCATTCTGTAATCAAATCGATACAGATACTGTAATCAGACTAGTTAACAAACCCTACCAAGTAACCGCTCAACTCGGCTTTGAACTAGCAACACAAAAATATAATTCCGATAATCCCGAGAATCCTAACCTAGACTTATTACTTGCCTTAGCCAACTGCCAGTTTCCACCAGCTCGTACTCAAGCCCATCAGTGGATACAAGCAATACCAACTCACTTGATCACCGGCAGCCACCTGATCATCCCTTTAGTCATCAGTCAACACTCCGATACCCGTACCTTTGCCCGTCAGTTACTGACTCAATCAATAGTAAATGAAGCAACAGCTAAAGTATTAATCGGGCGAATTATTGCAGCAGTACTCGCACTAGAACCAACTCAAACCGATATCGGCAAAGACACTGCTCAAACCCTGCTTCTAGGTTTTACCCCCCAACTCAGGACATTGGGTATGGGAGTAGTACTAGATCTGCTCCAACACCCCATGCCAGAAATCCAAGAATTGGGAGCAAGAATCCTATTCAATCACGAAACTCCTGCCGCTGACTTACCCCCCAAATTAATTGAATCACTCCTCAACGCTTCCCATCAGTCAGTGCAAGGGATTGGAGTTCAGATTTTCGGTCAACTTCCCGATCAAAGGTTGCTACAAGACTACGACTTAGTATTAGCGATCGCAACCAATCAACAAGCACACTTGCGTCAAGCTATTCGTCCAGTAATTCAGCGCTTAGGACAATTATATCCAGAATTTGTAACTCAGCTAGCCACAGAAATCATTACCCTATTGCAGCTACCAGAAAGACATCAAGGTGTTCACCAAGATTTAGTCCAACTGCTACGAGAAGACTTACCCAGCTGGATGACTATGATTACCAAAGACCAAGCGATGGAACTTCTCCAAGCCAAATCATCAGCCGCTCAAGAATTAGCAGGATTAGTACTCCAAGCTAACTATACCACTTGGGGATTAGAATTAGAAACTCCTGACATTGTCAAACTAGCCAATCATGAAATCCTATCCGTCCGTCAAGCCGCTTGGGCAATGATTGAGCAAATCATCAACCGTATCCGTAGCAATTCTGAAGACATGTTAGCCGCAGTGCGATTACTAGAAGCAAAATGGCAGGATTCCCGAGAATTTGCGACCAAACTCTTTAGCCAACAAATTACTGAGCAAGACTGGACACCTGAAGTCATGGTAAGTATTTGTGACAGTACTCGGGATGATGTTCGTCAATTTGGGCGGGATTTAGTCCTACGTACCTTTCAGCAGAGTTATGGTCAAGATTATCTCGTCAAATTTAGTGAACATCCCAGTCAAGACATGCAGCTATTTGCCACTAACTATCTAGAACAGTATGCGGTAGATAATCCCGACCGTTTGCAAGACTTAATCCCTTACTTTATCAGTATTTTGTCTCGGGTTAATCGCGGAAGAATTGCTAAACAGCGCGTCTTCGCATTTCTAGAATCTGAAGCAAAAAAAAGCCAAGCAGCTGCTAAAATAGTAGCAGAAATATTAACACGACAATCCATCACAATGGCTATTGGTGATAAAGCCCGTTCAATTCAGATCATGCTAAAAATTCACCAAAACTATCCTACTATTCCTCTTCCCATTCACGTTAAACCAGTATCCGAAGTAAGAGGAGTGTAGGGATTTATCATTTGTGGATTTTAGGGAGTAGGGAGTAGGGAGTAGGGAGTCGGGAGTAGGGAGTAGGGAGTCGGGAGTAGGGAGTCGGGAGTAGGGAGTCGGGAGTAGGGAGTCGGGAGTCGGGATTACCGATAGTAGGAGAAACCCTATACCATTTTCAAATATATCCTGATAGCTCATGAAACAAAGTACTGATTTAGCATAACACCAAAAATATTATTATCTAGTTCTTTATTATCTATTTCGTAATTTTTCCGATCCCAATTCCCGATTCCCGATTCCCGACTCCCGATTCCCAATTCCCGATTCCCAATTCCCGTTCCCCTCCTGGGAGGGGTTAGGGGTGGGTTCCGATTCCCGATTCCCGATTCCCGATTCCCGTTCCCCTCCTGGGAGGGGTTAGGGGTGGGTTCCGATTCCCGACTCCCGATTCCCAATTCTAAATTCTAAATTCTAAATTCTAAATTCTAAATTCCCGATTCCCTCCTTAACAATTAAAAAAATACTTCAATACCCTAAAAACCATGGAATTTAACTACGCCTACAAAAATAGTACAGCAGTTAGCGATCGCGGCAGCAGCACCCAAATGTCCTTCTCCCCAGACACCAAGCGTCCTCCCACCTACTTCATTGGTGAATTAGGGAAAAATGTAGCCTTTCGAGAAGCCATCAGCGCCCTACATGACGTAGTAGTTTCCGATTTACGCTTCAAACCCAAAGACAGAACCGAGTATAAACAATGGCGTGCTAACCAAGACCAACAAGACTGGCAAATCATAGCCGCACAACGCCAAGACCTCGCTAAGAAAATTCAACCCTTACAAGCAGAACTAAATCAATTAAATCAGAACCGATATCAACGATTATCCTCCTTTTATAAAGCCAGACAGCAGTACTACAATTACCTCTATGAGAAAGACCGTGATGCCTGGTTTGTCCTCGACCCAGTAATTACCGTTCATCCCGATGAAGTCTTCTTTGAATGTTTCAGCCAAGATGAATCCAGTTATGGGCGACTAGGAGCCAGCTACGAAGTCTTTAAAACTATCAGCGAATTCGCCTGCGGTACAACAAACATAGACTACTCCGCCGCCCTTTACAACGAATTTCAAAAAATCCGCAGTTACAAGACAACCCAATTTGAAATTGACCCCTCCGGTTTTGAAGTAAAAACCACCCATGAAGCAGCATTTAAAGAAGTCAAAATTGACCTACCAGACAGTTGGGTAAGAGGATTTCTACAAGTCAGTTCCGCCATGGCCTTACCCGCCACCACCTTTGACTTGCAGCCGATGGATATTCACAATATCTGTTTTGTGTTGCGTCGCCACAAAGAAAAAACTGGCCCACGGGGAATGCGTTACCATCTCAAACCAGGAGAACCCGTGCGAATAGTATTTGAGCCTTGGAACATCGAAATAGTCTGTTCGCGATCGCCCTATCAAGGTTCATCAGAACAGGTCATCCGAGTGTGGGGACGCCGCCGCCTCCACATCCTAGAACGTCTTATCCCCATTGCCAACAAATTTACCATTCACCTACTCGGAACCGGCATGCCATCCTTTTATGTAGCTGACCTAGGGGATATGTCCTTTACCCTCGGCTTATCAGGATGGACAGCTAACGATTGGTCTCAAGCGGGTAACTTTGACTTAATGGCACCCCGTGCAGATGTAGACCAGTGGACTCAACAACTCATTTTTGACGCACTCAGAGAAAACTGGGTAGAAAGTCCCGATAGTCTCGCCCAGCGCTTAGACTTAAGCCCTACTGCTGTCCTAGGTGCCTTAGGAGCTTACACCCAAGCCGGACGAGCCATTTACGACTTAAACAAGCAAGTATATCGAGTCCGGGAACTCTCCCGAGAGCCCTTACCCATGGAACGGTTACGGTTTGCCAATCAGCGAGAAGAAACAGCAATCCGCTTCTTAAGTAACAATGCCGTACAAGTAACCTCAGTAAAAGACGCTGGAGGTACACTCCAGCTACAGGGAAATGTCACCGATAAAAGCAAAACCTATAATCCCGCTTTGACAATTGATCCTGATGAGCGTATAATAGCAGCTGAGTGTACCTGTAATTGGTATCAGCAAAATAAGCTGTACAAAGGTCCTTGTGAACACATTCTGGCGTTGCGGATGCAGCACGCTCGTCAGTCTCAATAAATCACGTCCATTCCACCAGTTGGTAAACAGCCTTGCAATCTGGGCGGTGGATCGCCGTCCCTGCGATAAGTTCAACCACGCATCACTAGCCTGCTCGTGACTGTGCGGGCTATCGGGTGCTATCGCTATTACGGTTTCGTTTTCTTAAAACTAATTAGCGATAGCACCCGAGCCCGCTTGAGTTGAGCAGTCTAGTCCGAGGGAGTTTACGAAGGGGTAACCAACCGGAGTGGGCGTGATTTTTTGGCGTTGCTTAATCTGGGAATGGTTAACCAGAAAAGGGAATTTTTTGAGATTTTCAATAATACAGTTGTGATAATATTATAGCGTTTATCGCAGTTATGAGGTACAGTATTATTTGACACCGATTCCCTTCAAACCCTCTTGAATATTGCCTTTTGCCTTTTGCCTTTTGCCTTAAAGGGATAAGCTTTGTCCTCATGACTCTGAGAATTGCTATAGCATCGGTCAAGAAGCAATTTTTACAGCAGCAGTTCTAGCTATGAAACAACTGAAAAAAATCTTGATTGTGCTCTGTATACTTGGCCTGTCTGTGTTCTATGGCTGGTTGACTGACAAAACTTATTCAAAAGCATACTCGTAGGTTTATACCTTAAATTCCAGTCGATAGCACCAATTCTTATGTTGTTTGGGGCAGGCCATGGCTGGGTCAGGGTCGTAATTAGAGGTGAAACGCACCCGATAAATAAGTTTACTGCCATTGGCTTTGGCAGATTTTCGGTCAATCAACCAGCCCAAAACCACTCGCGCTTTACATCAAGAGACTGAATAATATCCAATTTAAATGCGCAACAGCTTATGACAATGCCGTAGATGATAGAATTAAATAAATGAGATAAGGGATGAAAAACATCCAAAATGGCAAAAGACGTTTTCCATCAACAGGTTAAAAATGCTTTGATAAAAGACGGATGGAATATCACTCACGATCCTCTCACGATTCGGATTGGCGAGGCAGTCAAATTACAAATTGATTTAGCGGCAGAAATCGCAATCGCAGCTGAACGAGATTCCGAAAAAATTGCTGTAGAAATTAAAAGCTTTATTGGCGACTCAGATATCAGCACATTTCATACGGCGTTAGGGCAATATCTTAACTATTGTCAGGCTCTTGAAGAACTTGAACCAGAGCGAATTGTTTATTTAGCTATTCCTTTTGAAACTTATCAAGATTTTTTTCAGCTTTCTTTCATCCAACGCGCTCTGAGACGTTACCAAGTCAAGTTGATGATTTACGATCCGAAATTGGAGGAGATTAAGCAATGGATAAAATAGAGCAATATCGGCAATTTATCAAGTATATTTTAACTGAACACTCCCAAATAGCAAACCCTACTGATAGGGATACGGTCAAAGCCGAGCTAATATTTGATAGGGAACACGACCATTATCAATTGGCTTATGTGGGTTGGCAAGGAGATAAGCGGGTATTTGGTCCTGTGATGCACTTTGATATTATCGATGGCAAAATCTGGATTCAATATAACGGGACTGAAGACTCGGTTGCTGAGAGGTTGCTGGAAATGGGTGTACCCACTTCTGATATCGTTTTAGGTTTTCATTCCGCTTTTAAGCGCCAATTTACCCGTTATGCAGTTGGTTAAAACTATGATACCCTATTTAGCGGTTTGCGACTTTATTAGGTGCAAGGGCTGGTTGTGGTTGACTGACAAAAGTTGACAGAGAGCGATCGCCTGATTGACAGACGAAACTCCTAAAACCCTTGATTTTACCTAGGGAGCGGTTGAGCGGTAGCGAAACTCAACAAAACCCTGGCCAGCGTTGGGTTTCACTATGTTCAACCTAACCGACGAAGCAAAATTTGTCAGTCAACCAGGTTCTATGGTGATTAGTCCTATGCCGATTAGGCCATCCCAGGTTATCAAGCAGGGTAAGCTGATATAAGTTCGTATTACAAACTACAGATAAAAGTTTTTTTATAGTGTATTTAACCTAAAATCTGCTGAGTTAATGTCAATAAGTGGCCTACATTCTCAATAATCCCCAAATGATTGAAAATGTGATTTGATAAATCTGAAAAATCCTAATGGCAATCAGAACGATTTATTCTTTTTTGCTCAAAATACGTTGGAAGTTCAGGGATTGAGTAGAACAAATGTACTGATTTTGAACTCAATTTTTTCCAATTTTAAGAAAAATTGGTTTAATTAGATTTTTTTGAGTTACAATTTATACCAAATTACATCAGCTTACCCTAGTTACTATATTGATGCAGGAGGTCTAATAGTTGACTATAGAGACCGGTAGAGTTTAAAATCAGAAAACGCTATTTTTATAGTAACTCTAGCTTCTCATGCCACTCTACCCTTTTTGACTCAAAACCTTCCAGCACCAAGAGTGCTCCGGCAGAAACTTGAAGATATCGATAGGTCTTGGATGGTCGTTAGCGATTCGGCAAAGCCAACCCTAGGCGAACACCAACGAATCCTAGTCCAAATGCGGGCATAAGCTGAGGTTTTAAAGATGCGCTTATTGTAGGCTTTCGAGCACTTCTGTCAAGCAGTCAGGGTTTTATCTCATTTGATACCTATCTTCATTTTATAGACAATGTTGCTCCTAATAAAACGTGAGTTCGATAAAACCATTAATTTTGGGCTGTTCAACGAAATAATAAGGCTTTAACCTTACGAAATAATGGGGCTTTTCGCTCCGTATAACTCACGTTAATCAAACTCTATAAGGTGAAGGATTAAAAGTTATTACTAAAGCTTTACTAGGCATCTCCAATGAATATAAATTTTGAGATAATAAAGCCAATAAAAACTTTTTAAATTGTGGATACCATCAAGATAAATGAGTTAGTAAAAGTGATATGGTAAAGAAATCTAGTCAGCTTGCGGACTTAGAAGCTCTTACTTTAAATGTTCATGATCAAACTGTCCGGGCTTATGTGGAAGAATCTATTGCTTCTTATTCTGTAGGAGCTTATCGATCTGCCATTGTGTCTATTTGGACTGCTGTGGTTTATGACCTCTACCAAAAGGTTCGATACCTGGATGAACAGTATGGTGACAAAGCAGCAAAAATTTGCATCGAAAGCATTGATAAAATTCGTAAATCTCCCGACAAGAAGCAGGTTAGTGCTTGGGAAAGAACAATTTTAAAAGATGGCTATGAAAAAATTAAAATGTTTACCTTAACTGAGTATGAGCATCTTGAGAGGATTCAGCAAGATCGACACCGCTGCGCTCATCCTGTATTAGATAGTGATGGTTTTCTATTTCAGCCATCACCTGAATTGACTCGTTCACACATTAGGACGGCAGTGGATGTTTTATTCAGTCAACCTCCTATTATTGGTAAGCCAGCTGTAGATGCATTAGAGCGTGATGTTGAAACTAGTGTTTATTTCCCAAATAAGTTAGAAGATGTAAGTAAAGCCTTAAAAAATCGACATATATTATCCACATCAAACAAGTATCGAGTGAACCTCTTTAAATTTTGTTTAAAAAAAATTTTATATCTTGATATAAATAAACCAGAATTTATTAATAGATATATTTTAGTATTTAATGTACTAATTTATGAAGATCGAGGTAATTTTGAGTCAATTGATAGGAAGGTAATAGCCTCTATTTTTGACAATGCGAAAGAAGAGAGGTATAACTTGATAGTAGAACTATTTAATATAGCAGAAAGTTTATGGAATGATTCTTCAGACTTTTTTAAAGAGAAATTCAAGATTTTTCTTAAAGAAAGTGCAACAAATGAGGAAAAAGTTCGTGTATTACATATCTTCCCTGAATTAGAAAAGGAGTTATTAAAATATGTAGAGTCATCTTCTGTTGATACCGAACATTATAAGCACTTTATAAGTTTAATAACTGGCTTGGATACTGATAGAATAAAAAGAATAGAAAAATTTATTAAACGAATTATAAGACATAATATAGATTTATATTGCAAATCAAAAAGCTGGTATCAAGGTGAAAAGAATGCTGTATTAATTGAGCGAATAATAGATTTACTTAAAGAGGAGGATATTAATTATCTACTAGAACAAGCAGTTATCCAACAAGAAATGGATAGAAATGATCAATTAAATGGCACGACTGACACAATGATTAATCTATTTGAAAAAACAATTAATAAATTTCCTAATACTATAAACTCTTGGCATAATTTTATTAAGAAAAAACGAAATAGAAATTGGTATGACCTAGAAAAACTTGAACAAAAAATTGCTAATTACGATTCCTTCCCTTTTTGACAAAATCTGACTAATAATTGCTTTATTTTATAAGGCTTATAGCGTTTACACAATAATTATCAAAATTGGAAAGAGCTGTTCTGAAGCAGTTAAGGAAGGTGGTGGGGTTCAGGGTAAGTGCAAGAAAAAATGTCCATAATGTGCATTGACTAGATATCGGTTGATCGTAGCTCGAAATCCCTATAATCTCCTAGAACTATATTCGCAAGAGGATTAAGTTGTTGAGAATGACGCGGTCTTTTTCTCAATAAATATAGGCTTATTGATTCTTGTGCTTACCCTGGGCTGTCAAGACGCATATAACGGGATTGGGAGTATATCTGAAACTGAAAATCTGGCAACATTAGTCAAAACTGACTGTGCTGTGATGTATACAAAGGGCTGGCCCTTACCGCTCTGTGTATCACCTTGGAACAGTCTTGTGCAAGCAGCTAAAATTGAAGATACGAAGTTTACACTCACCCATAACTGCCTGTACTGGTGCCACCAAAGGGAGTTTCCCCCATCAGCGACTTCATCAAGACAATGGTAAAAAATGTATAGCGGTTTCTAGCCTAATGAGGTACACAGGATTTTTTATCTCTTGCCTCTTGCCTCTTGCCTGTTCTTTGTTCCCTGTTCCGGTGATCCGCTGTTCCCTATTCCCTGGGCATAGCGCTATAACAAACAACCTTGGCCTTTTGGCCTTTTGGCCACGCTACGCGCGATTAGCCCTTTGGGCTACGCTACGCGAACGGCCACGCTACGCGAACAACCAACCTTAAAAACTAAAAAATAGTTCCCATGTCAGACCAACCCCGTACCCGTCAGGAACTCTACGATCGCATCCGCGAAATAGGTAAAGAAGAATTCGTCCTCGAAGAAATGATTCGCTACGGATTTTGGCCAGCACAAGGTGAAATGCCAGAAGATCCAGCTGATGAAATTCGACGGCGGGGAGAACTCCAGCGAGAACTAGCCCAACTGCGCCAAGAAAGTAAGAAACTACAAAACGAACAAGCACTCCGTAAGCGGTTGCTAAAAGAACGGTTAGCAGAGTCCAGGCGTAAGCGTCAGGAAACCAAAGAAAGACAGGAACAACAACGGCTAGAACGTGCCGAAGCTTGGGCTAAACGCCAGGAACAGGAAATACTCTATCTCGGTGAGGAAGTATCCCCAGGTCTAAACCATACCGAAAGCGATCGCATACGATTAGAAACCTATAAATTACCCCTGCTTAGCACAGCTCAAGAAATTGCTCAAGCCATGGGGATTACCCTAGGACAACTACGCTTTCTCGCATTTAATCGCAAAACCGCCACCATATCTCACTACATTCGTTTCAAGATTCCCAAAAAAACCGGTGGAGAGCGATTAATTTCCGCACCCAAACCAAAACTAAAACAAGCACAACACTGGATTCTCAGCAACATACTAGAAAAACTAGAACTAGACAATGCAGCTCACGGCTTTCGACGCGATCGCTCCATAGTAACCAACGCCCAGCCTCATGTTGGTGCTGATGTCATTATCAATATTGACCTCAAAAACTTCTTCCCATCCATTTCCTACCCACGAGTCAAAGGACTTTTCCGGTCATTCGGTTATTCAGAAGCAGCAGCAACAGTATTTGGATTACTCTGTACAGAAGCCGACATTGAAGAAGTCGAACTAGATAGCAAAACCTACTACGTAGCCACAAGCGATCGCCACCTCCCCCAAGGGTCCCCCGCTTCACCAGCCATTACCAACATATTGTGCCGTCGTTTAGACCACCGACTAACCAACCTAGCCACAGACTTAGGCTTTATTTACACCCGCTATGCCGATGACCTCACCTTCTCCGCCTCCGGTGATAGCCTCCGCTTTATCGGTAAACTCCTAAAACGCACCAGCTCCGTAGTAGCTCACGAAGGGTTTGCTATCAATGAACAAAAGACCCGAATCCTACGCAAATCCCAGCAGCAAGAAGTAACAGGAATTGTAGTCAACCACCATCTCAATATTTCCAGAAAACAATTAAAACGCTTCCGTGCCACTCTTTATCAAATCGAAAAAGACGGTCCAGACAGCAAACACTGGGGAAACTCCAGTAATGTAATCGCAGCCATTCAAGGCTACGCCAACTTCATCGCCATGGTAAATCCCGAAAAAGCAGCCCCCTTTCAAGCACAAATCCAACGCATCAAAGAGAAATGGTTATCTAATCAGCATTAAGTATAGCGGTTTTAAATTAGGTGAGGTACAAATTTTTGGGTTTTAGGGAACAGGGAACAGGGAACGGGGAACAGGGAAGAGAGAACAGGGAAGACAGCAAAAATCCTGTGTACCTGATTAGACTAAAAACCGCTATATCAGCCTACCCTACACCGAATCGCCTTGGGCGAACAACCTTCAACCTTCAACCCAACAAACCTGCAACCCAACAAACCTTCAACCCAACAAACCTTCAATCCAACAAACCTTCAACCCAACAAACCTTCAACCCAACAAACCTTCAACCCAACAAACCTTCAACCCAACAAACCTTCAACCCAACAAACCTTCAACCTTCAACCTTCAACCTTCAACCCAACAAACCTGCAACCCAACAAACTTTCAAATAACTACCGCTTACCTTGTAAATTTATCACCTCCTTATGTACACTCATCCCAATCTGAAGAGACTGATTAAGTAAGCGACCATACTCACCAGTTTCCTCACTCATATCAAAAGCCATCAAAGTAGCCAAATTATCGTCAAGATTGGTTAACAATACCTGACGACTGTCAATTAAATTATTATGACTTCTGATTAAATTTTCTACTTTTAAAGCATTCACTAAACTTTGTTTAGTAATAGCTAGAGATTCAATCACTTTTTTCCTGCTTTCAGATTGTTTAAACTCAGTCCTTGAACCCTCAATCGCCTCTATCCGTTCCGCTAACTCAATCGCTTTAATCACACCATTATAGTTATCAACCTGATCCATTAACCTAACCAAAGACTTAATTCGCTTTCCTTGTTTATAAAGATATACATTACCAATCACTATCCCTGAAACAAACAATCCCACCAGTATAGTAAATAAATAGCCCAGTTCAGCCTGGTCTTCAGGCAAATTGCCAGAATTTTTCAGAAAAATCAGGATTGGAGGCAAAACAAAAATTAAACTCAGACCCACTATAAATATCTCAGTTAACAGAACCGATAACATATGCTTAGGCTTTTTAAAGATAAACCCCCGACAAAAATCAATAGCCACAAGCTTAGCAAAATTAAGCTCTACCAGGTTTCTGATATCCTCTGACGTAATCTGTAAATTCCCTAAATTTGATGACATATCATCTCGCTCCTGTTACACCATTTTTCTGATATCTTGAACCAATCCCAATCATCCACCAATCGTTAAAAATACACCGCAAATAAATCAAGTACTCTTAACAGCCTCTCACCCAAACAATCCGATCCGTTATCGATATACAGCGTTTTTCATAACTATGAGGTGCGCTTTCCGCATCTAATTATTAAATTCGCCACGAATCGCACCTGAGATACACATAATTTTTCCCTATTCCCTATTCCCTATTCCCTATTCCCTATTCCCTATTCCCTGCTCCCTGCTCCCTAAAAGCTATAAATTTGTACCTGACCGACTTGAAAACTTCTGTAATAAATAGCGCTGCGCGCAGCGCTATACCTGCCACAAGTGTGGCATCAAAACAGCAAATCCATAGTAAGCCTTAACCCCAACCCAGCATTGTACCAATTAACTTCAACAGTTGCATATAAAAATTACTCTCTAGCTCGCGAAATAGGGCAAAAGGTTCCCCAGGAGTTCCGAAAAATGGTCTGAGGGTCCATCCCAATTGGCTACCAACAAATCCATACAGCACTAACCAAGGTTTAAGAATCCTAGTGGGATATTTTTTTTCTTCAGCTTCTTGCTCAGTGATAAATCCCATGCATTGGTAAAACACTTTGACACCAATTAACCCAGTGATGGCAAAGATTACTATATTTAAGAACATAAAAAAATGATAATCATTAATCGTTAGACGGAAAAAGAAAGTGATAGGAGCAAAGCCAAATAGCATCACACTAATCACAGATGTCGCCGCCAAAAGCAAAGCTAGGTACTGCCCAAAACTACGTTTAGAGCCTGAGCTAATCTGATAAAAATATAAAGTCGGTAAACAAATTAACAAAGTTAAGAGGTATAGGGCCGGGAGTTTGATAGCTGAAGAGATAATCTGGAGGGGGCCACTAAACGAGCCGATAATTCCACCATAAATCCCAAAAAATGTCGAGCTGGCAATTAATAAAGAGATAATCTTGATATCAATCCTAATCCCTTGGTCAACCTCCTTCAGGAATCTTTGGCGATCGCGCAAAAACTCCATCACTATCGTAAAGTGGTTCATGACCTACTCCTAATTAAAATTTAAAGCTACAAGATACAGTTAGCTACACTCTCAGCCACCTAACACTCTCAGCCACCTAGGATAAAATCTAGTAATATCGCACTAGTCTTTACTAGCACTAGTGCTTACCACCATAATCGATGAATTTACCATTGCAAATGCCAAATTGCCATTGGTAACTAGTTCACTGTTATATAATTACTTCACGGGATTTTACATCCTGTCCGCAAAATAAATTCCTAATTAACATGGGATGATCCCATGGCAATCATCAGATTTAGGTCATATACAACTGATTTTGATAACTCAAGGGATCAGCAAATGATTTCCGTTACAATCCTCACTTGCTGCCATACAACTTAAGCTATCAGCTATCAGCGTGTCGCGTATCAGCTTATCCGTTACGTCCCAGCATCCAAGCCTGTGCCACGCTACGGAAACAGCTTTTGAATAAAACAAACCATTCATTTAATCTGAGTTAAGTCTGCACTTCAAGTAGCGTGAGCCATTCGCTTAGCGTGGCCAAAGGCCAAGGCTGACGGCACCTCAAGTAGCGTGAGCTTTTAGCTCACGGCTGACGGCTGAATGCTTACCATACAACAACCCATAACAAATCAACAAATCAATAGTAAGCCTTAACCCCAACCCAGGATTCTACCAATTAACTGCAACACATGCATATAAAAATTACTCTCTAAGTCGCGAAATACGGCAAAAGGTTCCCCAGGATCTCCGAAGAATGGTCTGAGGATCCATCCCAATTGGCTACCAACAAATCCATACAGCACTAACCAAGCTTTAAGAAGCCTAGTACGATTTTTTTTTCCTTCAGCTTCTTGCTCAGTGATAAATCGCATACATTGGTAAAACACATTGATACCAATTAACCCAGTTATGCCAAGTATGACTATATTTAAGAGCTGAAAAAATTGATAATTATGAATCGCAAGACGGAAAAAGAAAGTGATAGGAGCAAAGCCAAATAGCATCACACTAATCACAGATGTCGCCGCCAAAAGCAAAGCTAGGTACTGCCCAAAACTACGTTTACAACCTAAGCTAATCTCATACAAATATAAAGTCGGTAAACAAATTAACAACGTTAAGAGGTATAGCGCCGGGAGTTTGATAGCTGAAGAGATAATCTGGAGGGGGCCACTAAACGAGCCGATAATTGCACCATAAATCCCAAAAAATGCCGAGCTAGCAATCAATAAAGAGATAATCTTGATATCAATCCTAACCCCTTGGTCAACCTCCTTCAGGAATCTTTGGCGATCGCCCAAAAACTCCATCACTATAGTAAAGTGGTTCATGACCTACTCCTAATTAAAATTTAAAGCTACAAAATACAGTTAGCTATAGGAGCATGTCACTTATGCAGAAAATTTGGACCAAAACTACAGCCCCCCTCATCGGTTTTAGCTTGCTCTGATAGTACCTATAGCAAGCCTCAATCATTTTTTGAATCAGCCAAATCTGAAATCATTGCTGGGCAAGGGTTATAGCGATTATGCCCAGCCTCTGCTATCCCGATTCGGCGCAGCCGACGCGATCGCTTTTAGCGGAAGCTTCGCTTCATCGCGTTCGCTTCGGCCACTATAGCACTACGCATTAAAGTTAGGACATTGATACAAGCACCAAAAGCTGTTTTAGTCAACTTTAGCATGCATGCCTCTTGCCAATGCCATTGCGCGTAGCGCTATATATTTCACGAATCAGATCGGATTGCTATAGTTCATATGTTCTACAACTCCGACCTGCTCCCTTCACTTGGTTCCAGACAACAACCCATAACGAATCAACCCCCGGCGATACCCTCGACTCATCAACCCCATCGACAGTGCCGCTTCCACAATTTTCCAATTACTATTGAGCAACCCTAAAATCGCTTTCGGCTCAAAAGCAGAATCAATCACAATATCCCAAAACGGTTCAACCGCATCTGACCAATCCGCCGTCCGAATAGTTTGGAAATTCAAATTGCCAGCAATTTCCTCATACTCCTGCAAAGAAATCACATAAGGCAAACAATAAACCCGATAAATTTCAGCCAAATGCTGCTGTTCATCTGTTGTCAATTGTCCCGTCGCCAAGGTTATGGGACGGTGACACCAAGTTGCCATTAAAAACCTTCCCCCAGGTTTCAGCACCCGATAACATTCTTGAAGAAACTTTTGCTTATCCGGCATATGTTCTCCACTCTCCATCGACCAGACAAAATCAAAGGTTTCATCAGCAAAAGGCATATCCAAAGCATTAGCAACCTGAAACTGAACCCGTGTTGCCAACCCAGCCACTTGTGCTCGTTCAGTCCCTCGTGATGCTTGAACTGGACTTAACGTAATGCCAGTAACACTTGCTTCAAACTGTTGCGCTAGATAAAGTGAACTCCCACCAATCCCACAACCGACATCCAGAATAGTACTAGCTTGCTCCACTTCAGCCCAACAGAGCAATTCCTCAATCAAGTCAATTTGTGCCTGATGTCGGTTTTTCTTCTCAGTACCCGCCCAGCCATAATAGCCATGGTGCATATGTTCACCCCAAACTGCTTCCCACAAGCCAGAAGAGGCATCATAAAATTCCTGAATCTGTTTTTCAAGACTCAATTTTTCAAGACTCAATGTCATATTATGTCCAGTAGCATCGTTCCGTATCACCAACTATAGCGGTTCTCACTTCCATAAACCATACCCAATTCAACGGGCGCAGGCCGTGGGCCCCTACTAAGAGAAAAGGGTCTTGACAGATGGCAAATCACAAATAAACAATGACAAAGACAAAGGACAAAGACAAATCACAAATGACCAATGACTATTCCCCGAACCATTTGCCTTGGATTCCTTTCCGTAATTGCCATCGGAACTCTTTTGCTAATGATGCCATTTGCTGCTAGTGATGGCACATGGACTAACCCCATGGTGGCACTATTCACCTCAACCTCTGCTGTCTGTGTTACTGGTCTAGTGGTTGTCGATACTGGCTCCTATTTTTCCTTCTGGGGACAGTTGATTGTGCTTGCCCTCTTCCAAATTGGCGGTTTGGGCTATATGACCACCACCACATTTCTCATTTTAATACTGGGGCGCAAGTTCAAATTGAAGCAGAAAATCGCCATTCAACAAGCCTTAGATAGACAAGGTTTACAAGACAGTGCAGCATTAATTCGTTCCATCATTGCCACAGCAATAATTTTTGAAATCACAGGGATTTTTCTACTTTTACTAGTGTTTATTCCCGATTATGGATTATACCAGGGATTCTGGTTAGCCATTTTTCATAGCGTGAGTGCTTGGAATAATGCCGGATTTAGTCTTTTTCCAGACAGTTTAACAAGTTATCAGTCATCTCTTTTACTCAATCTAGTGATCACAGCTCTAATTATCTGCGGTGGCATTGGTCAACAGGTAATTTTTGAGTTCTATCTTTGGTTGCGCGATCGCATTCTCAGACGACGTCAGTCTCTGGAATTTTCCCTGAATTTTAAAGTAGTCACTAGCACCACTATCTTTTTGTTGATAGTGGGATCAATCGCATTTTTATTCATCGAATTTAATAATTATAACACTCTAGGACCTTCAACATTATCAGACAAATTTATCAAAGCCTGGTTTCAGTCAGTGACCACCAGAACCGCAGGCTTTAACACCATTGATCTTGGTAAAATGACCACAGCCGGGTTATTTCTTACCATTGCAATGATGTTTTTTGGAGCCAGTCCAGGGGGAACAGGTGGTGGCATCAAGACTACAACAGTAAGAATTTTAGTTAGTTCTACCAAAGCAATTTTACAAGGCAAAGAAGAGGTTTATCTATATAAGCGCCAGGTGCCAATTGAGCTAATTCTAAAAGCCATTGGAGTTTTAGTCGGATCATTCGCTACAGTAATTATATCAACACTTTTAATTTCCCTAGCTGAGCCAAATATGGATTTTATTGAGATTTTATTTGAAGTTGTCTCAGCCTTTGCTACTGTCGGTCTTTCCACAGGGATTACCCCAGACGTTTCTACCTGGGCAAAGCTAGTTTTAATTGGAACAATGTACATTGGCAGGGTTGGAGTTTTGTTGCTGATGGCATCCCTACTAGGAGAACCCCGTCCCAGTTCAGTTAACTACCCAGAAGAAAACTTACTTGTGGGATAATCCTAGGGAAAAGGTATGCTTGCTTGGTAATGGCAATTAACAATTAAAAATTAACAAGTAACAAGCAAAAACTTACTATAGCAGTTATCAAAGGAGGCCGAAGTGAATCTATCCTTTTTAACGTTCTTGCGTAACCTACCCAAAGAGAATAAACAGTTTGCCGTTATTGGATTAGGGCGTTTTGGTCGAGCTGTCTGTTCGACACTATACCAACTTGGCTATGAGGTTCTGGGTACTGATATTGATGAAAAACTAGTTTGCCAAGTGTTAACCGAAAAAATAGCTTCCCATGCTGTGCAGCTGGATTCAAAAGAACCCTTAGCCTTGAAAGAAGCCGGGATTTTAGAATTGGACACAGTAATTATTGCCATCGGTAACTATTTACAAGAAAGCATTATCACCACCCTCAACTTAAAAGAAGCAGGAGTTCCTTACGTCATTGCCAAAGCTTCCTCAGAAGTTCATGGCAAGCTGTTAAAACGGGTAGGAGCCGATCATGTAGTTTTTCCTGAGAATGACGCAGGTTGTGCTTTAGCACGCTCCCTGACCAAACCATCCATTTTGGAATGGTTTGACCTAGACTCTAAGCACAGTATTGTCGAGGTCAGAGTGCCAGAAAAATTTGATGGCAAAACCATTATGGAACTGGAATTGCGCAAGCGCTATGGCTTGACTGTCCTGGCTATTAAGGGAGATGCTGAATTTGAGATTAACCCTGATCCTAATCAACCGCTCTACAAAGATATGGTTATGGTTATCATTGGCTCCAACGCCGATATTGACCGCTTACCCATTTAAAGCTTAGCTTCATCCGCGAGAAGCCTCACAACGAACATGCTACGCTATGAGTGTAAGATGAATCGCGGACAAGATATTTGCCGTTTTGAGTACCAAGATCTATAATGAAAGTAGTAGGGAAAAAAATTTTGAGCTAACCGCCACCTACTAATTAAAATACATTTTGTATTGTTCCGGTGCGGAGGGGCATCCCGTATCGTTAATAAAGCTTACCGAGTATCCGAACCGATAGGTGGAGTTGGTAAGAAGCCCACACTGACCTATCGGTTCAGTGTGGGAGTATGTCACGAATCCCTCTTTCTGGTTCAGACTTTTCCGATTCCATCTGTTCAGTTTCAGTGGACTGTACCTCAGGAGTTTCTTGGGATTCTACCTCCAGAATCTCAGGAGACTTCATCTGTGGAATTTCAGGAGAGTCTACCTCAGGAGTTTCTTGAGTATCAACCAACTTTTCTTGTGCTTCTAGCTGCTTGATGTACTCATCAACCTCCGCCACCTTCTCCTCATTACCAGCAAAGGCGAATAACTCTCTAGCTTTGACCAAAGAAGAGAGAGCTTCCTCTCGCTGTTGAGACTTTTCTAAAACTACACCCAAGTTGTAATGACCTTCTGCTAATGCCGGAGACAGGCTAAGAGCTTGCTGATATTCAGCCATGGCTTCCTCATACTGTTCTTGCTGTTGTAGAGCAACACCAAGGTTGTAGTGGGTCAAGGCGTGGTAAGGATCGAGTTGCACAGCTAATTTCAGTGTGGTAACTGCTTCGGCGTACTCACCATTAGCTGTGAGTGCTGCCCCTAGCTGTCGGTAAGCATCCACATTTTCCGGTTCCAGTTCCGTCACCAAGCGAAACCGAGTAATCGCTTCCGCCAACTCCCCTTTCTCAAACAAAATTACCGCTAATTGATACTGAGCCGGGGCCAACTTCGGGTCAACCTTAACTGCTTCCCTAAAGGATTCCTCTGCCGCTGACTTTTCCCCTTGCTCCACCAGTAATAGTCCTAACTGGTAGTGTGCTTTCTCCAATTTAGGTTGAGTGCGAACTGCTTGTCTGAGTGCAGTAGTTGCTGGTCCAATCTGGTCTTGCTCGACTAAAATCAGTCCCATGTTATAGTAGGCTTTGCCATAATCTGGGTCTAGGCGAATGGTGGCTTGGTAGTGTTCGATCGCCTGTTCTTGATTACCCTGAGATTCTAGAGCTAACCCTAAATTATAATAAATATCGGCTGATTCAGGATTGAAAGACAACGCCTGTCGATAAGCAGCGATCGCACTATTGGGTGCCCCTTCCTTGTAAAATGCAATGCCTAAGTTGTAATAAGCTTGTGACAAGGTTGGGTCAAGGGCAATAGCAATTTGGTATTGTTCCAATGCCAGCTGGTTCTTACCCTGCTGCAAAAACGTATTCGCCAACAAATAACGTCCCATGGCCATATAGGGGTCAAACTCAAGGGCTTTACGAAAAGCGCGCTCTGCCCCAGGAAAGTCCCGACGTCCGTACAGTTTCACCCCAACTTGAAAGTATGAAGCCGCATCCAGGTTATTGGAGTATGGACCTTCCATCAACTGCTTGGTTCCTTTATACTCAGGAATCTTTTGACCTTGAGCTTGAGCAATACTTGTCAAACCAAAACTGATGATAGTGGTAGCTAGCAGAGGTATCGTTCTCATTCACCCTTTTCCTATAAGCTGAGACATTTTTGGTATACTACAGGATAATATTTTTTTACCAAAAATTCTGGGTTTAAAGCCCCGTCCTTCTAGGACGGCTTTTCCGGAATCATCAATGACGATGATTTATGATTAAAGTAGGTACAGGCTGAAAAACCGTTGACTGAGCCGGGAGAGAGACCCGTAACTTATTGATCATAAAGTAGTAATACCTAGAGGGTAGGGAAAGTCCTCTTTAAAAACCCAATCGTCAATTAACTGTTGGCGTGTGAACCCAGAAGAACAATTTTTGAGACAAAAACGGTGCGCTTACAGTCGTCGAATTAAATTCGCCACGGGTCGCACCGCAAAGTACGGTGGGGCACACCGGAACTTGAGGAAACGGGAAGTAACGGACTTTTTAAGGCACTTCCAATAAGTACTCGAACGCCTAAGGAGAACTGCCCTCTGGGTCTGTCGTTAATTAACTGGGAACTTGGTTTTAAACGGGTTTTTGGTTAAGTACTGTCTAGTTTTTGGCGGCGTCAAAGATTAGAACTCGGCGGTTTAAGGCGGCTCGTTGATCTAGGAATCCCCGCGCCTTTCGGGCTTTGCCCGACGCTACGCGAACAGGCCGGGGAGTGTCAATAGAATAATTAGCCGCTTATCAAGCCCATCCCCACAGGAAATGACCCTAGCTGCTGCTCCGATATGCGATCGCAAAGATCAAGCCCTATCCCTCGTTGATTCAGTTATTGCCCAATCCGAAGCAGAAGGGGTATTCGTCAGTCTCAGCCTTGGTGACGAATTTCTTAGCCGCTTCTCGGAAAATCAGATTACCCAGAATATCAGCCGCCAACGCTGCCAACTTACCATTACCAGTTATTTCGGTAAGCGTTGTGCCTCTGCTACCACAACAGAACTAGACCCAGAGGCAATAGCCCAAACTATCCAACGTTCAGAACAACTGGCTCGCATTGCCCCAGAAGATCCTGAATGGGTACCCCTACTGGAAGCCCAGGATTATGAGCAACGCACCCCAGCCTTCGATCAAGCCACTGCTAGCCTTTCCCCTTTGGAACGGGGAGAAATGGTCAAGGGAGTATGTACCTTAACTGCTAAGGCAGGAGTCGAAGGGTCTGGTAAGCTTAGTACTCAAGCCTTTTTACGAGTTGTGGGCAACTCCCAAGGGTTACGAGCGTTAGACCAAGGTACAGAGGCAGATTGTAGCGTTACAGCCCGTATAGACGATGGTTCGAGTTGGATTCAAAGCACCGCCTTTGCCATAGAGCAGTTACCGATTTTAGAGAAGTCATCGATAACAGGTCTAATTGAACGAGCTAAAGCCTCACGTCACCCCCGTAAGGTGAATCCAGGTACCTACCCAGTCATATTTGATGGTGCTGCCTTTGCGGAATTACTGTCTTGGGTAATCTGGAATATGGATGCTCGGGCAGCCGATGAAGGACGCTCCTTTATGTCCCATAGTGATCAAACCGGTAAGCCCACTGGTAACCGCTTGGGTCAGCCAATGTTTAGCCCGATAGTGCAGGTACAACGCGACCCTGCTCATCCCCTACTCCAATTAGGCACTTGCTTTCGGGATGGATTGAGTAATCGCTACACCGAGGTGATTAAGGACGGTATTCCCCAAATCCTTTACTATAGCCGCTATTGGGCAGCTCAGAAAGGCAAAGATCCAACTGGACTATTGTTTCCCATTGTCATGTCCGGTTCTAGCCAAAGTCTAGCTGACCTGATTGCCCAGACAGAGCGAGGTATTTTGGTCAGTCGTGCTTGGTATGTGCGCTATGTCAATCCCAAAACCCTAGAGGTCACAGGGATGACTCGTGACGGCACATTCTGGATTGAAGACGGTCAGATTGCCTACCCGATTAAAAACCTGCGCTTTAACCAAAGCCTCCCTCAAATGTTGAAAGAAGTCGATGCCCTAAGCAAAGTACAGCGCTACGGTAATATAGTAGTACCAGGAGTTCGGGTCAAGGCATTTAACTTTGATAGTATCACTGACAGCATTTGAGGCAAATCTTGAAGGATGAAATATGAAGAATTCTTAAGGCGCGACCCAAGGCCGTGAGCAATCCCTCACGGCCTTGGAGGCGCGCGCCTTAAGAAAGCTGTCATGTGAAATGTGAAAGCTCAAATCTGAAAGCTCAAATCTGAAAACTTTACCTTTTACCTTTTGCCTTCACTTAACCCATTAGCCATTACCAATTTAGCCCTTAGGTGTTTCTGCTTTGGGGTCAATTACTACAGCAGGACAACGGATGGTAAAGGTAGAGCCAACACCAATTTGGCTTTCCACCATAATTTGACAACCCATCATGTCGCAGAAGCGTTGGCTGATGGAAAGACCTAAACCCGTTCCACCATACTTTTTGGTGGTTGAATTATCTGCCTGGGTAAATGGTTGAAATACTTTGTTAAGCTGTTCTGGAGTCATACCAATGCCAGTATCAGCTACCGAGAAGATCAACCAATCATCAGATTCGAGATTCGCTAAGGTATTGGGGGAGGTAGGAATATCGATGGTGGTGTAGGAAGGACTTGAGGATCTCGAATAAGGTTGGGATAACTCCAAGATGAGTTCATTCTTGCCATTCCTATGGTTACTTCCTTCACGCTTAATGCTAAAAGTAATCGTGCCTGTCTCAGTGAATTTGGCAGCGTTACTTAGCAAGTTTAACAGAACCTGCTTGAGCTTAGTCCGGTCAGCCACCATTGTCCCGAGAGAGTCAGCACTGCTGATCTTTAGACTATTGTTCTTTTTCTGCATCAGTGGCTTAGCAAGGCTTTCCAATTCCACTATCAGGGTGGTAACATCAAAGCTCTCTAAGTATAGGTTCATCTTGCCCGCTTCAATCTTTGAAATGTCTAGAACATCACTGATCAGTGTGAGCAGGTGCGTACCAGAGTTCCAAATCTCCTTTAAGTCAGAGACGAACTCGTCATAGCCTAACTCCTCGGCATCTTCCCAAAGCAACTGACTTAAGCCCAGAATACCGTTCAGGGGTGTCCGTAGCTCATGGCTCATACTAGCCATAAACGCACTCTTGGCATGGTTGGCTTCTTCAGCCGCTTCTTTTGCCTGTTGCAACTCAATCTGAGCCAACTTGTTATCCGTAATATCCCGGACAATGGTCAGCACTTCGTTATCTCCACTGACCACAATCCGTGCTTCAAAATGGCGGCGTTGGCCATTAATAAACCTCTCATGTTCAAAGATTTGGATCTCCCCAGTTTCCAGAGCTTGCTGAACATTGCTGATATAAAGTTGAGCTATCCCTTGTGGTAAAACATTATACACCGTTTTACCCAAGACTTGATCTCCAAACCCAAAAGAGCTATGATTCCTTGCCGCTTTATAATCTAGAAATGTACCATCGTGACTAAAGTGCAACATTAAATCCGGGATAGCATTGAGCAAGGCTAGATTTTTCCCTTCACTTTGGCGCAGAGCTTCAGCTCGCTGTTCCAAATTTTCAATGACTTTTCGCAGCCGGGAAGTCATCCGGTTGAAGGAATCTGCCAACATCGCTAGCTCATCCTTGGTGTGAACAGTAATCTTCTGGTTCAAGTCCCCAGCCGCCAGACGCTGGGTTGCAGCAGTCATCTGTTGCAATGGTTCAGTGATTGAGCGACTCAGCAGCAGTGCCAACAGGGTACCGGCAGCCGCTGCGGTTACTGCCACCACTAGACCTTGATTGCGTACTGCAGCAATTTTATTATTCAGCGGAGCTGTAGACAGTCCGACACTAATCGCTCCCACTGTCTGATTCCCGAGAATCACTGCCTTACCAGCAAAAAGTTGGTTATTTTTCCACCTAACAACTGTATCATCACTCTCTAGCAGCTCCTGGCCAACAGAGTCACTATCAAGACTATAAACCTGACCGTCTACCGAATCGGCTTTGGCTACAATCCGTCCATCTTTTTGGTAGATAAAACCCTCCTCCACTAACCCCTGATCCCCCAGCTCCTCCATGACCTGCTCCAAATAATCAGCATCTGCAAGGTAGAGCGCATCAGCAGTAACTAAGATCAGAGTATTAAGCAATAGTTCAGCCTGTTGCCTGAGTTCTTTACGAAAGGTTTGTTGCTCACGGTGCAGAGATAGCATGGTGACACTAGCCACTGCCACAATGACCAAGCTAGTCATGGTCATTGTCAGTTTAGTGGCTAATGGCCATTGTCTCCAGCTAAATCTGCCCATGCAATTTACCGATTCTCAACAATGTTGTATAATTGTTGCATCCTTTCCAACCCCTGTAGAGTTGGGAACTCATCAAACTTAGCAGTCTTCTGGAACTTAGTCAGCACTTCTTTGCCCTTGGGGTCGTTATGCATGGTAGTCAAGATACTCTTGAGCTGAGCCAGCAATTCAGGATCCATATTGGCTGGAACCATCACGACTTGCCGAGGCACTTTTTCCGTCTTAGCCAAAATAGTCATGGCTTGCTGGACATCCTCGGGGACTTGCTCGAAAGTCTGGTTATCCACTGCACCAGCGTCTGCCTTTGAGCTAATCACCCATTGGATAGTATTTTCATCATCATCACTGAAGATATACCCCACCTCATTAGCTGCCACTACATCACTGCTTGATCCCTTTTCATTAGGCTTCAAACCTGCTTCAATCAGATAAGCCATTGGTAACATATAGCCAGAGGTCGATTGTCTATCATCAAACGCGATCTTCTTACCCTTGAGGTCAGCTAGGGATTTAATCCCTCGGTCTTTCATAGTAAAGATAATCGTGTGGTACTCAGCATCACCCCGTTTCCAGCGGCGCAAAATTGGTTGAGCGCCGGACTCTTGATTAATCCTCATGGCTGGGTAGAGGCTATCGAAGTATAGGTGTACCTCCCCTTCTTTGAGCCAGTTGATCATGGTAGGAAAATCAGAGGCAATTTTTACTTCGCCAGTGTTAATATCGAACTGACTCAACTTCTCACCCAGGTAATTTGCCAGAGGCTGGAAGCGGCGGATCTTTTTGGCTGGATTCTTTGAAATATCAGCTAAGATAATCACCTTAGTGTCTTCGGAAATTGTCGATGGCTCTAAGCTAGGGTTTGATTGTTCTGCTGGTTGACCACAGCTCACTAAGGAAGTGAGCAGACCAACGAGCATAACTTTTCCTAACAGCTTGGTTAACATAGTGTCCTACTCTCAATTACAGTTAGAACCGATGTCTTCACAGGTAGATACTAGGGTTAGCCATGTCAGGATGGCTACCTTAGCCAACTTAGCAAAGTTTTCAGTGAATCTACTTAAGAATAGCGATTTCCTACAGGACACTCTACCTCAACACAAAAGCCCATAAGTAAATTCACTGATTCGGTTATCCCCTTGAACTGTAGATGCCTTACTAATTCCTTGGGTTAGGTGAAGATCAATACAGGAAAATTTAATGCCAGAACACCCTAGTGCAGTTGGGCTAGAGCGAGTTACATGCTTAGAGGGAATGACACGCTCGCCTGATGGACAAAGGGAAAAGCTATTCGTCTTACCCCAAGCCCTTTTCCTTGTCCTCGTAGGTTTTGCCTCCGAAAAATCATCTCTTTGAGAGTACCTTAGTTTCACCAGTTTCACCTCCCCATAGACACCCTGTCCTAAAGCAGAACTTGCATAGCTCGAAGCTCCGGTTTCTTGAGAAGTCATAGATTACCTCCCGGTTAGACAATGACTCTTGAGCATCGGAGTAGATGCATTAGTGTGGTAGAACCTAGGAGCTATGTTATATGGTATCACTTTATGTCGTGACATCACATTATCTACTTACTAGCAATTGGTTGTAGATCTTAATAGTTAGGGGATCTGAAGGTACACCATTAAGTAGAGGATATCGAATTGCATTATTGTATATTTTTATAATTTATTATTCATTATTTTAAAAAAAGCAATTATTGGTTACCATAAATAGGCATTAATTTTAAATAATATTTATAGTAATTTAAAGATTAAGTTCTAAGAAAATAAAATTGAGACTGCACAAGTTTATATTAATTGAAACTGTCTTCGTTCCAGGATTAAGTGAAAATTGAATAATGCTACTTGGTAGTATAACTCGACCGACGCTCTAAATTTGGCTAAAAAAGGTTAACTAGCCTAAATAATATTTATAATGGCGGCGTTTCACAGTCTGCTCTAGATTACTAAGATTTCATAGAAATTTTTTAAAAATTGATTTTTTTTTAAAATAGCTAGTTTTTGATATATCAAACTAGATCAAAAAAACTATTAATCATGATTAATAGTCAGAGTTATAATTAATTTTTAATATAAAAAATTAAGCAGATATCCAAAACTATGCTATTATTTTTTAATCATATTCTGCAAATTACCGCCAAAGTGGCGTGAAACAAAGTTGGATTAGCTTTTAAATTAAAGTTATCCCATCAGGCTGTGGTGATTCCTTATTTAAAGATTGAGTAAAGACTTTGTGAAGTTTCAGTAAAGATTTGGTGAAGTTTCAGTGAAAATTACTAGAACTACACGAAATTTATGACTGATTTAAAAAATTTCTCATAATTGCATCATAAATTGCATCAGAGGCATTTAATTTACAGTATGAGCTAAGTATTACCTCTACCTAGACGGAGCCAGGAACACCATGGTAAAAGATCAGAGTCCATCCATTTTTCATAGAAAAATGCCCAAAATCATACAAGCAACCATTAACTCAACATTGCTGTTGGGTATACTAACATCACCTGCCGCCGCCTTCTCCCTAGACATTAAGCCGATTTCTACCTTTTCCACAGGAATCTTCGATGATGGAGCGGCGGAGATATCGACTTTCGATCCACTCAGCCAAAGGTTATTCGTTACCAATGCTAGCAGCAATCAAGTCGATGTCCTGGACTTTGTCGGAGGCAACCTCTCGTTATCCACCACCATCCCCCTGGAATCGTTTGGGGCAACACCAACCAGTATTGCCTCTAGCAATGGCTTACTAGCGGTTTCCGTAGCCAATGAAGTGCAAACTGATCCAGGAACAGTGGCTTTCTTTGACACCAACGGTAACTTCAAAACATCGGTCAGGGTTGGTGCCTTGCCTGACGCGATAACCTTTACCCCAGATGGCAGGAAGTTACTGGTTGCCAATGAAGGAGAGCCAGCCTTCTCAGAGACTTTAGGTCAGATCGTTGATCCAAAGGGGTCGGTTAGTATTATCGACCTTCTTGACCGGAAGCATCCTACTGTCAGGACTGCAGACTTTAGTTCGTTCTCAAAACAGGATCTGGAAAACCAGGGAGTTCAGCTGTTTGTTGATGCATTCGAACAAGTTGAGGCTTCATCCCAGGACGAATTCGGCATTGAGGATTTATTCGAGTCCCCGATTACCCCTGATCGGGATCTCGAACCGGAAAACATCACTGTCTCAGACGATGGTAAAACTGCCTGGGTAGCACTCCAGGAAAACAATGCCATTGGTTTTCTCAACCTAGAAACTAATGAGTTCACCAACGTTGTGGGTCTCGGTGTCAAAGATCACAGTGAGCCTAATAATGGTTTAGATACTAGCGATAGAGATGATGCTATCAATATCCAAAACAGGCCAGTGTTTGGGTTATTCCAGCCAGACCAACTTGATGTCTATACTGTTGACGGCATAACTTACTTAGTGACTGCTAACGAAGGCGATTTCCTCCGGATTGAGGGTGACTTAGACGGTGAAGAAGTAAGGTTTTTCCAGGAAGATGAACGGATAGATGACTTAGTCTTAGACCCAACTGCCTTCCCTGATGCGATCGCTTTACAAGAAGATGATGTTCTAGGACGTTTGCAAGTTTCAACGATCAATGGTGACCCTGATGGAGACGGTGACTTTGACGAACTGTTTGCCTTTGGAGCACGCTCCTTCTCAATTTGGAAGGTAACAGAGGATGGCTTAGTGCTAGTTTTTGACAGTGGCGATGCTTTTGAACAAATAACTGCTGACCTATTTCCGGATTTCTTCAACGCTGAAGCTGAGGAAAACAACTTTGATACGCGCAGCGACAATAGAGGTCCGGAAGCCCAGGGCATAAGAGTGGTTGAGTTATTCGGTCGCACCTTTGCCTTCATCGGTTTTGAGCAAATTGGTGGCTTCATAGTCTATGACGTTACCGATCCTGAAAATGCATTTTTTGTCAATTACATCAACAACCGCGACTTCCTAGGGGATCCTGAGGCTGGTACAGCAGGGGATCTTGGTCCTGAAGGATTGCTGTTCATATCAGCAGAGGATAGTCCCAACGACACACCGATGCTAGTTGTTAACAATGAGGTCAGTGGCACAACTACTGTCTACTCAATCGAACAAGTACCAGAACCAAGTTCTCTATTGGGTCTGTTTAACGTTATTGCTTTAGGGTGTATCGCTTGGAAGGGAAAGCTTTCAACAACACCTAAAGAAACTAGCCTTTAAAGGCAAGTGAGACTGGGGGAATAAGATCTCCTCCAGTTTAATCACTTGGTATGCAGGTAAATCTTTAATTGTTAATTGTTAATTGTTAATTTTTTATGTAATTATTTAGGTGTAGGGGTTGACAAACTCTGTAAGGTGTGAATTTGGCAGCAAAAATCAGCAAATTTGGATTGTTTAATACAGTTTGAGTCAGGCCGCTGGCAAAATGCACAAAATAGCTTCAAAAACAACCCCAAAACCTGAATAATTATATTTTCAATTTTAAATTTTCAATACACATCACATGCTTTCATATAATAAATTTAATCTAAATTTAATCTAAGTTTTATCTAAACTTAATCTAATCAATGTATTCAAACTGTTTTAATTGGTATTATTCCATCACTTCATCACTCCCTAAACGAATTTTCGATTGAGGGGGCAACAAGTCATGAATCGAGTTATGAATTCGGTCAAGGCCAAGGAATCTGGGGATTAGCGGCCAACTCGCTAGCCACTGCTGCTGCGCCGTATTGATTCAGATGACTCGGATCAGCAAAATACTGATTTTGGTTTAGCCACTGCCTCCCCATATCGATAAAGATAAATCCTTGATCAGTTTGTTTGAGCATCCACTGCTGCAATTTCTGTTCACGACTCAGACGCACTGGATCTAAATAGTCTTTGGTAAGGGGTAAGTTAACCACCACTAAGGGAATATTTTGTTTCCGCAAAAAACTTTTAATAGCATTGACAGCAGTAGTCTGTTTACCGGCAAAACTGAAGGGCTGATAATCGGCATCATATCTCCCTGAGACTCGTGGATGGCTCCGATAGTAAATTTTTGGGTTAAAGGTGCCATTCATAGGGAGAAAACCATTAGCATTGATGGCAAAAGTACTATAGCCAGTGTTGGCGGGAGTTAACTGTTTTGAAACCAGTTGCAGGTTGCAGGTTGCAGGGTCTAGGTTGCAGGGTCTAGGTTGCCGATTTGAAGTTAAGGTCGCTGTTGCCCAAAGTCTAGTTTCCGGTGCCCATTTTTGATAAAGTTTATTAGTAACACTGGAAATAGTAGACTCAGAAATAGCTTGGCAAGTATTGGCTGATTCCTTTTGACTTTTAGGAAGTTTGGGGCGATCGCCTGCCAACAAACGTTTATATCCTTCTGAGGCGACAAGGGATTGATAGGTGCGGTCTACTCGTCCACTATTGAAGGCACGCACCCCATCAGCCCAGATCACTAACCGTGGCAATTGTTCTGGAGTCAGGAGCTGACGGAGTTGGAAGTCAACAAATTGAGCTGTGGCACCATTGACCCCAAAATTGAAAACCTTTAGCTCTCCTTTGCCTAACATGCCTAAGGATTTTTGGAGTTGCTGAGGATCAAGCCCTTGCAATGCCCGGGAACTACCTACAATTAGAATGTCAGGCCTACCAACGGCAGCAATATAGGATAGATAAAGCCGCAGCTGCTGATCAAATATTTCGTTATCAAAACTAGAGAAGGGCAAGGATGAAGTGGTTGCTACTGCTTCAAGGTACGCTAACTCTAGGTTATTGATATATTCAGCAATTTTTTTTTGAGCAAAAATCCGTTTAGGACTGTCTGCTGGGATAGCTTGCAAATCCTCAATGGCTTGAATCCACTCATTGATCACAAAATTCCAATCTTCTGTTGATCGAGCCAATTGTGCCATAGCAGTTGCTCTTCGTTCTTTTTTCATACCCTTGGTAATCGGATTAATAGAAGAGCAGGCTGGGGGAGAACCTTCATCGACTACTTGATTCCCAGGGGATACTGCTACTGAGGGCAATAGTGTGTTTGCTGCATGGTAGAGTGGCGTAGTCTTCCAAAAGCCAGCCGCCAGTAGAAGTGATGCTATGGTAGCGCTACTGTAGAGTCTAAACCAGAATTTACGCATGGTTGTGATGGGGTACGCTCAACTTACTTCAATCAGTTCAAAGTCGAACTATGTTGACACTCCACCTTCTTATAAGGAAGAGCATTCTTAGTGAGAGCGAGTCCAATATTATCTAGTTTAGCACAACTTTGATACCAATGTATTAACAGAGTTTGCTCAGTTCCTTCTATCTATAATTATCTATAATTAGGATAAGGGTGTTTAGTTAAACCGTGCTGCTTCAGCCAATTCCTAGTAAGAGAGTGTTTAGGTTTCACCAGATACTTGAATTAAAACAGTTCTGTCTCTAGGTCCATCTAATTCAACGAATAAAACCGATTGGTAGGTGCCCAAAGCTAATTGGCCATCAATAATAGGAATATATTCGCTGTTGTTTAGCATCATTGCCATTAGGTGAGAGTGGGCATTGATCGGTTCATCAGGAGGTACAATCCTTAAGTGCAGGTCATTATGGAGATATTTACCATCTTTAGGTGCTAGCTTGTCTAGATGGACTTTGATATCTTCGAGTAATCGTTCTTCGTATTCATTAATTGCTAACGCAGTAGTTGTATGTCTGGAAAAAACTAAAGCATGACCGTTTTTAACCCCAGCAACCTCTAGTAATTGGCTGATGTAATCGGTGATATTGTAGATGGCTATAGGTTCGTGGGTTTTAAGTTCGATTATTTCACTCTTGACCAGCATGACTGCACACCAATAAACTAATAACGTTGACAATTAAACTAAATTACCAGAAATTTTGAAGATGAAAGAGCAACTGCTCCGTTGGCTTAACCAAATTTTAATGCTCGATGTTTTTCTAGTCTTATTGAGCTTTTTTTGGTTTGCGATCGCATTGGTTGGTCGTTCGGTTGGTATTCCTTTGGGACTGGAACTATGGTACAGCCTTTGGGAACCAGTATTTACTCCCGCCATTGGCGTGCTGATGGCTGGAGCAATTGTGAGTGGGCTAATTAACCAGATTTCTAAGCGTTTGACGTCGAATTGAGTGGGGAAGTGCGTAAGTGTGTAAATGCGTAAGGGCTTACAAATCACCAATGACTATATAAATATGCATAGAACATGGACACTGATTCATCACTTATAGCACTACCCATTAAGGTGTTTGACATTGATAAAAGTTGAAAAAGGTGCGACCCGTGGCGAATTTAATTCGCCAACGGAAAGCGCACCTACGCTAATGCACGTCAACTTTTGCCTCTTGCCTCTTGCCTCTTGCCTCTTGCCTCTTGCCTCTTGCCTCTTGCCTCTTGCCTCTTGCCAATGCCATTGCGCGTAGCGCTATAATCCTTAATGCTTCATGGTTTATGCTTAATCCTTGATACTTCATTTGATAATTTTTCTAGGGAAGAGCCATGTTGCGTAAAGCTTTGTTGGTCTTAACCATGATTGTCATAGTCGGTTTGGCAAACCCGAGCACTGCCCAAACCGCTGACTACCCCAGTCTTTGGGATAAATTAGCAGAACTAAAGTCCCATGAGTTTGTGGATTTAACCCATACCTTTCATCCCCAGATTCCCCATTGGCCAGGCTTTGATCCTGAAAAACGCACCACAACCTACTACTACGATGAGATGATTGGCACCAAGGGTTCTGGATTTTTGGTACAGCGCTATAATCTTCCTGGTCAGTGGGGTACCCACGTTGATCCGCCAGCTCATTTCGTCAGGGGTAAACGGTTTCAGGATGAAATCCCGGTCACTGAAATGGTGCTACCCCTGGTGGTAATCGATGTCAGCGACAAGGTGACTCAAAACCCCGACTATCAAATTACCCTGGAAGATGTACAAGCTTGGGAACAGAAATACGGTTTGGTGCCAGAAGGGGCATTTGTAGCAATGCGTACGGATTGGTCTAAGGCTTGGCCTAGTATGACCAAAATGCGTAATGCTGACGCTAATGGTATTGCCCATTATCCTGGCTGGAGTGCTGAAGTACTGAAATATCTTTACGAAGAACGCTACATTACTGCTTCCGGTCATGAACCAACTGATACTGACCCTGGAATTTCCACTAGCCAAGGGGACTATTCCCTAGAAAATTATATTCTCAGCCAAGACAAGTATCAGATCGAGTTGCTGACTAACTTGGATCAGGTGCCGGAGTATGGTGCGATCGCAATAGTAACGTTTCCTAAACCCCTGAAAGGTTCTGGTTTCCCAGCAAGGGTGTTCGCAATTATTCCGTAGTAAGGCAAGAGGCAAGAGGCAAGAGGCAAGAGGCAAGAGGCAAGAAATTATATAGGAATTTTTAGTTGCGTAGTGGCGTGGCACACCTAAAAATGTAGGTTGGGTTGAGCGGTAGTGAAACCCAACAAAGCGTTACTGGTGTTGGGTTTCATTCTTCAACCCAACCTACGCTTATTGCACTAGCAGCAATAAATCACAAATCAATCGAATTGGTATATAGGGCTTAGCGCTATATATATTTACGAACCTTTGGCAGATTGACTGTCTTGATTGAGCGCGTTCAAATAATTCTAATGGAAGAGGTTATCTGCCGAGAGGCAGATCTAACCTAAGAGCAGTAGCTCGATTGCTCAATTTAGAGGACACAAAGATGAAAGGAATTTTCGGTGCTCTACTACCAGGACTGATCACAACCGGTTTTGTAGGCGCAACACTACTACCTGCTGCACCGGCAGCTGCTGGTGATTTACTAAGAGATATCGGTATTGGTGCTGCTGCTGGTGCGGTAGTTGGAGAATTAACTGACAACGGCTCATTGATTGGTAATAGTGCCAATGGCGCTGCTGCTGGTGCTGCTGTCAATGCTACTAAGCGCAATAGAACTAGAGCTCGCCGTAACAGTGCCGGGAGTCTAGTTCAAGATGCAGGGTTTGGTGCTGCTGCTAGTGTGGTCACTGGCGTGATCATTGACAATGGTTCAGTGGTAGATAATGCGGTCAAAGGTGCTGCTACTGGTCTAACCATTAACCTTCTAGACCGTTGAGATTTCCAAGTAGCCCATACCTTGGGATTATCTAATCGTCGGCAACCGATGTTTATTGGTAATCTACCGACTTAGGTCTAAGCCGAAGTAATGGTTAGTTAGCCATGGGTAGGATAAATGCTACACGATTAAGGTGAGCATTTATCCAGCTGGCCTAGGGCGTGTTTTCTGGCCTCGTTATATCCTAAAAGTAGTGTGTTCAATGGGTGCATTCATGGATCGAGGGGACGTGAAGTTTTGAAGAGTGGGAGAGGTTAAAACCGTTATTACCACCACAAAAACCCCATACAGGTAAGCCCAATCACGACCGGAGAGGAAACCAAAGAAGAGTGGAGCCTTTATAGGCGATAGGCTATGCATAAAAGGGTTAAAACTCATCAAATAAGGCCGGAGATGAAACCTTAGAATAAAGAAGCCTTATTTCATATAACTTAAACTTATGATTCACAGACTGTCGCCTATAAAGGCTTCTTTATTCTTACGGTAACTTCGTTCCCACTCTTCTTACGGTAACTTCGTTCCCACCGACAAGTGGTCAACGGCATTCAAAGGATACTCCGCAACTGGAGCGCCGTGGCGAGACCTGCCAGAACGTTATGGAAAGTGGCAAACTGTGGCAACAGGTGCGACCCGTGGCGAATTTAATTATTAATGGGTCAAGCGCACCTAACGGTTTTATCGGTGGCAAAAAGCTGGGTAGGGCAAGCAAATTGAGCGAAAATCTCCAAGCAAGAGCCGATGAAGATGGAAAACTCAATTGGCAGGTCCATTATGTAGATGGAACAGTGATACGTGCCCATCAACATGCAGCCGGTGGGAAAAAAGGGGTGAAGAAGACGAATCACGGTAGACGTTCCCGTGGTGGGTTCAGTACAAAAATACACATACGTTGTGAAGGAATAGGGAAACCCCTAACCTTTCTTCTAAGTCCAGGTCACAGAAACGAGTCAATTTTTTTTTGAACAATTGATGGAACTTCGAGCAGTAAAGCGTTCTGGCAGAGGTCGCCCACGTATTCGCCCCAAAAGAGTAGTTGGAGATAAAGGTTACACAGGTCGTAGAATCCGTAATTACCTCCGTCGTCGTGGTATCCGTTTTACTTTTTCTTTGACTTTCGAATGAACTACATCGTGGCCCGTTTAACCGTGAAATTTATCGACAACGGAACCTGATAGAGCGTGCTATCAACAGACCTCTTACAGTTTCGCCCCATCGCTACCCGATACGAAAAACTTGCTATAAATTATACAGCTATGTTAGAAATCGGATTAATTTTGTTGTGGTTATAGTTTGAAAACACGCCCTAGCGCTATAAACTCCCCAAAACCTACAGGAGTCTTAAAGCCGCACCTCCAACTAAAGGTTAGCAATTGCAAGGGTATATCAACCAGAGCAAATTTGTTGTATTGGGCTCTGGTGCTGTGATTCCCTTAAGGTTGATAGCTTTTCTCTACTCTTCCTGCTCCTTTGAGAATCCGGTAGTATGACAGTGCCACCTCATCCTCTTCATCTGAAAGTCGGTCTATGGCAATACCATTACGACCATTGTCTATACCAGAACTATGGATATAATAACCGTCTCCCAGATATAAACCAACATGATTCACGTCTTGGTTTGTGGCGAAGAAAATCAAATCACCTGGTAGAGCTGACTCAATCTCAATTGTTTTCGTGAAAGCATCTTGCGCATCGGCATTCCTAGGTAACCAAATTCCTGAAGCAGTAAAAGCGGCTTGTACTAGTCCTGAGCAATCATAGTTGGTAGCAACAGTACCTCCCCAAAGGTAGTGGTTCGGCTGCTCCATTGCAGCTTTGGTAAAAGCAATCACTGCTGGGAGTCGTTCTTGGATTTGGGTAGTTGAAAGGGTAACTGGCTGATACTTAGTTGGCGCATATTCAAGTTCTGCTAAATACTGCACCTGCAACCAGCCACTATAGCCATCCTCACATAATCGCACTTCTAAAAAGTCATTTACTGGTGTTTTCGAGGTAAACTGCAAGTGACGTCCTACTGCTGCTTGAGTGCCCAAAGCTTGGCAACTGGGAAAATCATAGATGTTCAAATTAACTTGGCAGTAGTACTCATATTGTGTTGCTTCAACCTTCTCGAAGTTTGCTTGTAGATTCTCTAGAGAAATCATCAAAAATTTTTTAAAGTCCCTTATTATTTACATTTTGAGCCAATTTTGTGATTCAATTTTTACCTACATCCCACACTATAAAACCCACACCCTGTCTATTTTTAAAGTAGCTTATCACTTCGTGAGGCTATGTTCCCCACTAAACCTTTTTACAGAGGTAGAAATACCAGCCCACCTCACCGGCGGCAATCATTTCTTGGGTTTTTTTAAAGTCAGCACTTGTATCTGGATATTGCTCTCGAGCTAACTCCGACACTAGTTCATAGCTCTTTTCCAAGTGCTGGCTCAAGTCCTTTTGCTGCAATAGTGTAAATCCTAGCTGGCTAAGGTTGTCTGCATAAACTTTAGGACTAAATGTTGGCTTGAATAGGAGTCGGTCGTAAACGTACTTGCGGGCAGTTTCACTGACTTCATCTACTGGGGTTACCAAATCATCAAATAAGAAGATGCCGTCTGCTCCTAGAACACGGTAAGCCTCCGCCAAAGCCTTATTCAGTTTAGGAATGTGGAAAAGAGCGGCTTGACTCCAGACATGGGTAAAGGAGTCATTTGGGAAAGGCAGGTTAGTTGCTGATTCCTTGTGGAAGCTTAGGCGCAGAGATGGATAATGACTAGCTTTCTCTTGAGCATAGTCAATAAAAATACTACTGAGATCGACTCCTACCACTTCGCATCCTGTCTGCTGAGCTAGCCAGATAGCAGTGTTGCCATTTCCACAAGCTACATCTAACACCCGGGACTCAGCAGTAATACCACTCTGTTCCAGCATATATTCATTCCAGTAATGGCAGGCAGAGAGAAAGTCCTCAGGTCGAGCGTTGGTCAAGTTTTCAAAATAACCCCAGTGCAGACCTCCTTCTGAATCCCAGAAATTGCGGAAACGTTTGTCTCGTTCGGGATTGTTGAAACAAGCTTCAATGTCAGCTTCCGTAAAGCTCTTTTGCATCATGTTTTCTTTACTGATTTAACTTATATACTACTGAGTTCTACTATTAAACCATCATCGGGAATCTCCACGGAGTCTATTCTCACATAATTCCCTTGGTTTAGGCGTACAGAGCGGTTTTTGGCTAGGGCGTGTTTTCTGGCCTCGTTATATCCTAAAAGTAGTGTGTTCAATGGGTGCATTCATGGATCGAGGGGACGTGAAGTTTTGAAGAGTGGGAGAGGTTAAAACCGTTATTACCACCACAAAAACCCCATACAGGTAAGCCCAATCACGACCGGAGAGGAAACCAAAGAAGAGTGGAGCCTTTATAGGCGATAGGCTATGCATAAAAGGGTTAAAACTCATCAAATAAGGCCGGAGATGAAACCTTAGAATAAAGAAGCCTTATTTCATATAACTTAAACTTATGATTCACAGACTGTCGCCTATAAAGGCTTCTTTATTCTTACGGTAACTTCGTTCCCACTCTTCTTACGGTAACTTCGTTCCCACCGACAAGTGGTCAACGGCATTCAAAGGATACTCCGCAACTGGAGCGCCGTGGCGAGACCTGCCAGAACGTTATGGAAAGTGGCAAACTGTGGCAACAGGTGCGACCCGTGGCGAATTTAATTATTAATGGGTCAAGCGCACCTAACGGTTTTATCGGTGGCAAAAAGCTGGGTAGGGCAAGCAAATTGAGCGAAAATCTCCAAGCAAGAGCCGATGAAGATGGAAAACTCAATTGGCAGGTCCATTATGTAGATGGAACAGTGATACGTGCCCATCAACATGCAGCCGGTGGGAAAAAAGGGGTGAAGAAGACGAATCACGGTAGACGTTCCCGTGGTGGGTTCAGTACAAAAATACACATACGTTGTGAAGGAATAGGGAAACCCCTAACCTTTCTTCTAAGTCCAGGTCACAGAAACGAGTCAATTTTTTTTTGAACAATTGATGGAACTTCGAGCAGTAAAGCGTTCTGGCAGAGGTCGCCCACGTATTCGCCCCAAAAGAGTAGTTGGAGATAAAGGTTACACAGGTCGTAGAATCCGTAATTACCTCCGTCGTCGTGGTATCCGTTTTACTTTTTCTTTGACTTTCGAATGAACTACATCGTGGCCCGTTTAACCGTGAAATTTATCGACAACGGAACCTGATAGAGCGTGCTATCAACAGACCTCTTACAGTTTCGCCCCATCGCTACCCGATACGAAAAACTTGCTATAAATTATACAGCTATGTTAGAAATCGGATTAATTTTGTTGTGGTTATAGTTTGAAAACACGCCCTAGCCCAAAGGATAAACCAATGCGAACGCCTTTGGCGCGGCAGAGCCGTTCGCGAAGCGGTTCCAAAGGAACATCGCATTCGCCCCCTACCAATTAGGATTCACTATCACCACTATCCAAACCATATCCCCCACCTCCAGGGGTCTCAATCACAAACACATCACCTGTATTCATTTCCACCACCGCAGTATTACCCAACTCTTCAACAGTTCCATCCTTCCGTTCCACATAATTTTTTCCCAAAGCACCCGCTTCACCACCATTTAACCCAAAAGGCTTGACCACTCGACGTCCAGATAGAATTCCTGCAGTCATAGGTTCTAGGAAACGAATCTGGCGAATTACGCCATTACCCCCACAATGAACGCCCTTACCGCCACTATCGGGGCGAATCCCAAACCTATCCAAAAGTACTGGAAATCGCCATTCCAAGACTTCTGGGTCAGTTAAGCGAGAATTCGTCATGTGAGTATGTACCGCATCTGTTCCATCAAAATCAACCCCTGCCCCAGAGCCTCCACAAATCGTTTCATAGTATTGATAGCGCTCATTGCCAAAGGTAAAATTATTCATAGTACTCTGAGATGCCGCCATCACTCCTAAAGCACCATAGAGCGCATCGGTTATTGCTTGGGATGTTTCCACATTACCGGCTACCACTGCTGCTGGATAACGGGGATTGAGCATAGAACCTTCGGGAATAATTACCTCCAAAGGCTTCAGACAACCGGCATTGAGGGGAATATCATCATCGACTAGGGTGCGGAAGACGTATAGCACTGCTGCTTTGCATACCGCTGACGGTGCATTAAAATTACTATCTAACTGAGGCGAGGTACCGGTAAAATCAATCTTGGCACTACGGTTGTCCCGGTCAATAGTAATCGTGACCTGAATCTTAGCACCCCCATCTAACTGATAGCTGAAACTGCCATCTGTCAGCACATCAATAACTCGGCGCACCGACTCCTCAGCATTATCTTGGACATAACCCATATAGGCTTGCACTGTCTCTAATCCATAGTGGGCTACCATCTGCCGTAACTCTTGGACACCTTTCTCATTGGCAGCAATCTGTGCTTGTAAATCTGCTATATTCTGAGTCAGATTCCGGACTGGGTATTGACCCCCTAACAGGAGTTGGGTTATTTCATTTTCTCGGAATTTACCATTCTCAACCAGCAGGAAATTGTCAATTAATACTCCTTCTTCCTTCACGCTGGTACTATTAGGAGGCATCGAACCGGGAGTGATACCACCGATGTCAGCATGGTGTCCTCGGGAAGCTACAAAGAATAAAGGGGAGAGGGGAGAAGGTTCCTTTAGCCCTAGGGAAGAGTTGAGGAAAACTGGAGTAACAAGGGTGACATCTGGGAGATGAGTGCCACCATTGTAGGGATTGTTGAGAACATAGACATCCCCAGGTTTAAGACTATCACCATGGGCATCAATCAAGCTGCGGACACTTTCACTCATTGACCCCAAATGCACTGGAATATGGGGGGCATTCGCTACTAATTGCCCTTGTTGGTCAAAAATCGCACAGGAAAAGTCTAGCCGTTCTTTGATATTGACTGAATAACTGGTATTTTGGAGAGTTGTCCCCATTTGCTCTGCTATGGAACGGAATAGATTGTTAAAGATTTCCAGCATGACAGGGTCAGGATGGGGTGAAGCTTGGACGGTATTTGGTTGCAGCTGATCTATAGTGCTATTAGTCAAGCTTTCCAGGTTGTCTTCCTGCTCCCCCAAACCAGATTTAACTAAAATCAAATGATTCCGTTCAGTCACCTCTGCTTTCCAACCAGGCTCAATCACATTAGTTCCGGTTGCCTCAATAATTAAAGCCGGACCAAACACCGAATCCCCTGGCTGCCAATCCTCTCGCCTAAACACAGGGGTATCCCACCACCGATTAGCGGTATAGATTTGCACTGTGGCAACGGGAGCACACATTTCCCCACTCTGACGAGACCGTATGGGTTCTGTTGGGATAGCCATCCGCTTTACTAACTCTACCGAAACCGCTTCGACCATCAACGTTTTCCCTGGCACGATAAATCCATAGCGCTGTCGATGCAATCCTTCAAACTCTTCCGTGATCTGATCAATCCCACCAAACCCAACAACCAATGGGGAATCGGTGCCCTCATAGCGCAAATGGACTCGCCGAATCACTTCAACCTCGTTACTATTCCGATCCTGGGCATGGTTGTGGTTCAACTCTTCTATGCCCTGAGCCACCAACTTGGCTAAAATTCCCTCTAACTCCAACCCCTCTACTAACTCAGCCTCAACTGACTGTTCTTTTAATACCCTGATATCGGCTAAACCCATTCCATAAGCGGACAATACTCCAGCAAAGGGATGAATGAACACTCGCTTAATGCCTAAGGCTTCGGCAATTAAACACCCATGCTGGCCACCAGCACCCCCAAAGCAACATAGGGTATACTCGGAAACGTCATAGCCCCGTTGTAGAGAAATCTGTTTAATGGCATTGGCCATCTTCTCTACTGCGATCGCTAAAAATCCTGCTGCTACCTCCTCTGGTTTGCGGTTATCCCCAATCTGTTCTACCAATCCTTCAAACCTCTGCCTTACCACCTCAGCATCCAACGGCAAGTTACCATCCGCTCCAAACACCTTGGGAAAAAACCCTGGCTGCAACTTCCCTACCATCACATTGCAATCGGTCACCGTCAACGGACCCCCCTTACCGTAGGAAGCAGGACCTGGATTTGCCCCAGCTGACTCTGGTCCTACCCGATAACGGGCACCATCAAACTGGACAATGGAGCCACCACCGGCAGCTACTGTATTAATTGCCATCATTGGCGTGCGCAGCCGCACCCCAGCAATCTCAGTTTCAAAGGTACGCTCGTATTCCCCATTGTAATGGGCTACATCTGTAGAGGTGCCACCCATATCAAAGGTAATGATCGTCTCAAAACCAGCAATTCGACTAGTCTGTACTGCTCCAACAATACCGCCAGCAGGTCCTGATAAAATACTATCCTTCCCTTGAAACTGTTGCGCGTCCGCCAGTCCTCCGTTTGACTGCATGAACATCAATAGTCCAGAGGTTTTCCCCCGTAAGCCTTCAGGCCGGGTAGTTTGAAGGTTATTTTCCAAAGCTTCATTGGTCAAGCCGCCAAGCTGCAACTGTTCTTCTACCTGATCTACATAGCGACGCAGAATCGGTGATAAATAGGCATCAACTACTGTGGTATCCCCCCGACTGACTAATTTCATCAAAGGGGTGACTTGATGAGATACTGAAATTTGGGTAAAACCAATCTCTAATGCTATGGTGGCTATCTCCTGTTCATGAGTGGGATAGCGATAGCCGTGCATCAAGACAATGGCGCAGCTACGAATACCGTCATCATAAGCAGCTTGCAAGGATTGGCGGGTTTCAACCAGATTGATCGGGATTAGCTCTTTACCCTGGGCGCTGTAGCGTTCTTCTATCTCAATCACCCGTTCATAGAGGATTTCAGGGAGCACAATTTCACGGGCAAAGATATTGGGGCGATTTTGATAACCAATGCGCAAGGCATCTTGGAAGCCCTTAGTAATAACTAGGACAGTGCGATCGCCTTTCCGTTCCAATAAGGCATTGGTGGCTACTGTCGTTCCCATCTTGATCGCTTCAATGGCATCACTGGGTATCGGCTTACCAACAGGGATGTTGAAAATCTCTCTAATTCCCTGTACTCCAGCATCTTGGTACCGTTCAGGATTTTCCGACAGCAGCTTATGAATTATCAACTGCCCATCCGGGCGTTTGGCCACAATGTCCGTAAAGGTACCACCTCGATCAATCCAGAATTGCCAGCGTCCAGTGGAAGTAGTAGTCATATTTGCCCGATTTTTAATAAAACATTAAAGAGATGGGGAAGATGGCGGAGAATTGTCCAATAGTTTCGTTTCTCAATCAGCAACGTCCCAGCAACTATATTTTCCCTTAAGACAGAGTAACTTAGCATTCCAGAGGCACCAAGCCGAGGTCTCACCCGATCGGGGAGTGGTCATTCAATCGGAGCTAGGAATTATTTCTGAGATTGAGCAAACATAGCCCAATTTGACTCTAATTTATACTAAAATTAGTTATCCTATGGCAATCCCAAACCTTGACTATTAGTAGTCATATCTGTTTGATTTTGGTAAAATATAGATAATATTATTGGTATAATTATCGACAATAGATGCATCGATATGTCCTATTTACTGTTTCCATAAATCTTCTGTGCAAATCTAATTTTAACACGCGATTGCCATCACAAGTCATTATGAAACTAGAAGAATATTTTAACTTTATTGCTCCTGATGACATTCGGATTAAAGGTCATCGAATTGGGATTGAAACGGTGTTGTACGAGTATCTATTTAAACAGCGTACTGCTGAAGAAATTGCCAAAATTTACTCAACTCTCACCTTAGAAGAGGTCTACGCTACAATTCTATATTATCTACAGAACAAAGACACAGTCAGTAAATACATTGCTGACTGGCTAGAGTGGGGACATCAACAACGTAAAGCTCAAGCCTTGAATCCTCATCCTGCGGTGGCTCGACTCCGGAAAATCAAAGCAGAAAGACAAGCCCAGTTGAAAGCCAATGGCACTGAAGTATCTAATGGATGAGAATGTTGACCCAGCTTACTCAACTCAAATTCGACGTAAATGTCCTGATTTAGTAATTCGTACAGTTGGGGAAATCGGTACTCCAAGCCTCAGTACACTAGACCCGGAAATTCTGTTATGGTGCGAAGAGTATAACTTTGTTTTGGTAACCAATAACCGTAAGTCTATGCCCGTACATTTAACTGACCACATTGCCCAAAGTCATCATGTCCCAGGAATTTTTATCTTAAACTCCAATTTGAGCATTGGTCAAAATATTGAAGAGTTAATTATAATTGCACAATGTTCTTATGCTCAGGAATATCAAGACCAAATTATTCACTTACCGATGACTTGAATTAATTAATTATTCTGAGTAGAAGTCTCAACAATACATTGCTCTTCGTTTGTAAAGCGTTGTTCATAACTATCAGGTATACAGGATTTTTTACCTCTTACCTGCTCCCTGCTCCCTGCTCCCTGCTCCCTAAAACCCAATAATTTATACCTTACCCAATTTAAAACTGCTGTATTATAATCCTCCCCATCAAGCCTAAGACTGAGAAGACTAGACTCGTGAAAGCAAAAGCCAAACCCAAGAAACTACTAGGTTTTTTATATACTTGCTTATTCCTTGGTTTAGGGATACTCCCCACAGTAGTCAAACCAAAGCCAGCCCTTAGTGCAGAATACATTTACTTTAACTATGGTCCGTTAAAATTGTCCCTTTCCCGGGAATCCATCGAGATTTTCGCCAATGAGGGCAGAATTACTAAGGAATTTGAGTTCTACGCCCAAATGCTGAACCCAGAAGCCTTGGAACAGTTGCGGATGCTACTCCAAAAGCGGATTAAAATCAGTCCTGTTGCCATCTCCCGCTTAGGTAAATCCCCCATGGGAGAAGCCTTTCTGGAAGGTTTGGGAAAGATGATCAAAACGCACCCTGGTCGCAATGGTTTACATAGTCTTCGGGGGGCGCTGGTTTTGGCAGCAGCTGACTCCGAAGGTCTAACTCTAATGAATATAGTGCGCCAGTTTCCCACCGAGGGGATGTTGATTGATACTGAGTATATCTTCGATGTCCGAAAAGAGCTAGCTACCCTATTTCGATATCGAGATGCAGCCGTGAATGCGATCGCAAACCAAGCCAACCGAGAAGCGGCTGCTGAGAATACCATTGATGTGTCCCAGTTAAAAGACTTACAACAACCAGGTCCTTATAACTTCACAGACCAAGTCATCACCCTTTCCGGTCGCCGCCGTCAATCCCCTCTAGGGTTATCCGGAGAAACCAAGTTTGAGGTTGCTTTGTACTTACCCCAAGGCAATCCAAAACCTGCGCCCTTAGTAGTCATGTCCCATGGCTTTGCCTCAGATCGCAACCATTTCACCTATTTAGCAGAACACTTAGCATCCCATGGAATTGCTGTAGCGGTTCCTGAACACGTCGGGAGTAATGTTGAATATTCTCAAGCTGTACTACAGGGACTAGCGAATGGAATCAATCCGGTAGAGTTTATTGAACGACCCTTAGATATTAGATATGTGCTCGATGAGCTCGAAGACCTCTCTAAATCTGACCCTAATTTTGCTAATCAGCTGAATCTGGAACAGGTAGGTGTGATTGGTCATTCCTTCGGGGGTTACACAGCGTTAGCCGTAGCAGGTGCAGAAATTAATGATTTAAGACTGCGCCAAGTGTGTCCTGATCAAGACCCAACCTTCAATCTCTCTGTACTGCTCCAATGCCTTGCCAATCGCTTACCCCCGTTTAATTATGACTTGCAGGATCCACGGGTCAAAGCTGTAATCGCTGTTAATCCTATTACCAGCACAGCCCTTGGTCCAGCTAGCTTGGGTAAAATTCAAGTGCCAGTCATGATTATGGCAGGTAGCCACGACATAGTAGCACCAACTGTCCCAGAACAGATTCACCCCTTCATCTGGCTCAATACCCCAGAAAAATATCTGGCAATGATTGTTGATGGCAACCACTTCTCCACTAGTGGTGCATCCGGCGACGATTTTGCCCTGTTTCCTAGAGAATTACTCGGTTCCAATCCTCAGGTCGGACTTTCTTACCTAAAAGCCTTAAGCTTAGCTTTTGTTAATACTCATATTCGGGATTTGCCAAACTATCGACCTTACCTTAGTGTTAGCTATGCCAAATTGCTCTCTGAGAATTCTCTAGAGCTACATTTAGTCAAATCTTTAACTCCAGAACAACTAGAGGAATCCTTTGGCAGTGAACCTCCCCAAACTATCATACCACAACTTGCAATTGAGCCAATACGGAAGCGTTCAGAAACGGTTTTAGACCAAATTAAACGAACTGGCACCATAAAAGTTGGTATTAGAAAAGATGCTGCTCCTTTTGGCTACATTGATACCAACGGAGATTGGAAAGGGTATTGCTTTGAGCTACTCAATTCCTTAAAAGACAAAGTTGCCCAACAACTCAATAAACCCATAGAACTAGACGTTGTTGCCATTCAATCAACCTTGGAAAATCGCTTTGCTATTGTCCGAGATGAAGCTGTACATTTGGAGTGTGGCCCTAATACCATTAGGACTGATATTGAAGATATAAAATTCTCAACACCATTTTTTATTACTGGCACACACTTTTTAGTAGATTCTCAACAACCAAGAGTCTTCAATCGTTACCAAAGCCTTGACAGTTTAAAAATTGGAGTACTTCCCAGTAGCCTCACAGAAACATTTATTGAGCAAACCTATCCTAATGCTCAGAAAATAGTTTTTCCTGGAGACATAGGTAGGTCTCAAGGAGTCAAAGCATTAGTCAATAGCGATATTGATGCCTTTGCCAGCGATGGCATTTTATTAATTGGAGAAGTCACCAGACAAGGACTTTCCTCATCCCAGTACACCTTATCTCCAGATCAGCCACTGACCTGTGATTTCTATGGCATGATTCTCCCTAAGCATGATCGGCAATGGCAACGTATTGTCAACTCCTTTATTGAAGGAGAGAAAGCTAAAGAAATTTGGGGGGGATGGTTTACAAATTTGTTTCCCTATGTCTTATTAAATCTAGAGTATTGTATTGATAAGTAAAATGTAATAGACTTCGCGGCAGTTGTCGGGAACAGGGAACAGGGAACAGGGAACAGGGAACAGTGGACAATAATTGACGCAAAAAATATTAGAAAAATACTTTTGCAAGAGGTCTAAATAAGTTTAGGAGATTCATCATTCTTTTTTAGCGGTCACCATAAAGGAACGTCGCATTCCAGGTACTGAACGGGGTGCGATTTGGACAGAGTAACGTCCATAATTTGCTCTTATTTCTCCCGGTTGGATAACTGAGGCATTCCACCCATAATAAGCAAATAATTCTTCTGGTTCGTCTGTGCCAAAACGCCAATTTTTACTAATTAATCCCTTCTGAGTTTTAGAGCCTATTTGCCACGACTTTACACTTATTAAATCTGCACCCAAATAACTTCCTTGAACACTGAAATCAGAAATTGTTTGCAGTAATGTATTGATCTCTGTTTTATCCAGATACATCAATAAACCTTCCATCAACCAAACTGTAGGTTGATTAGATTTATATCCATGATTTGTCAATAAATGCACCCAAGGTTTTTGCAAATCTGTGGCGATAGAATAGCGATGACATTTAGATGGAATATCCTTAAGAATTGCTTCTTTGCGAGACATCATTTCTGGTAAATCAATCTCGTATATACATAGTTCAGGTGGTAAGGGTAGACGATATGCTCTAGTATCGTACCCCACCCCTAAAATTACAATTTGATGTACCTCTGGTATTACAGATATCAGAAAATCATCGAAAAATTTAGTTCGCACTGCCACAAACTGGATGCGAAGGGTATTTGATTTCGGGTCTTTACCGTCTTGTTTTTCCCAATAATCCATCAAAGACTGTATTTCCTTAGACCCAACTAACTGAGCAGCAAAAGGATCGTCAAAAAGTCGGTCTGTCCTTTTCGATTCAATAGCACGTTTCGCCGCCATTACTACTGCGGTACGACAGACATCATTTTTGATTTCTGGGATTTTTTCGGCTTTTGCTGCCAGTTCGTTTTCCATAATTTACAATTTAGTGCTTGATCATGAAATTAAGGACAACCTTGCTGAGATACTGTACCATCAGGCATAGTGGCATTACACAAATTAGCCCCAGTCAAATTAGCCCCAGTTAAATTAGCCCCCGTTAAGTTAGCCTCTGTTAAATTAGCCTCTGTTAAATTAGCCCCACTTAGATTAGCATTTTGTAAGTCAGCATAACGTAATTGGGTTCTATACAGATAGGTATTACTTAAATCAGAGCTAGCCATGCTCGCACCGGTTAAATCCCCCAAACTTAATGTGGCTCCTTTTAAATTAGCCTCATATAAGATTACCACAGGAGCAAAAACCTTATCTAATTTAGCATTTTCCAATGTAGCCGATGTTAAATCAGCATCAAATAAACGAGCAGCTACTAAATTGGCATTGGTTAGGTTGGCTCGTTCTAAATTAGCGAGAGTTAAATCTGCTCCTTGGAGATTCGCATTGGTCAGATCCGAACTTACTTCTTCGATCGCCCGTCGTTGGTAAGATTGAAGTTTAGGGTTCAGTAGAATACTATTTAGATAAGCCCCTGATAAATTAGCTCCTCTTAAATTAACACTTCTCCAATTACAGTTACTAAAATTACCAAAGCTCAAATCACGACCACTTAAATCATTGCCTAGATCGCAATTAGAAAAAGTGTTGGATTGGGCTTGAGCTGGCAACCTTAGACAACCGAGACATAAGAGAGAAGAAACTAGAGTTGAAGAAACTAGAGTTATCGTTTTTAGCACCATAGTCATATTGAGTAGTTAGGATTGAATCTTTAGAACATCAATTAATACAGAGTCAAATCTATAGCCATCCCTGTCGGAGTTGTGAGAGTAGTCAGTTGGAGCAACGGATGGTTAACGGATGTAACCAATGGAAGTATGGAAAAATAGAGAAGTCTCGCAAGATGGGCAAGAGGCTACCCAGAGTAGCATGGATTGCTCTGAGGTTTGACTTCGGATTGATATTATAGTATACATTGACACTCCCCGGCCTAAAGGCGCGGGGATTCTTCATTCAACGACCCGACTTGCTCAACCAGACCGGAGTCAAGAAGAGTAGAGGTTAGATCTCCTGAAGCGTTCGGATCTAGGATCCAAGTTCCGACGTGCCCCGTCGTACTTATGGCTCGATTTCGGATGTTGATAGCGGCATTATGGTCTCTGTCTAATTCGCATCCACATTCACAGACATGAGTTCGAGTGGATAACGACTTTTTGACTACTTCGCCGCAATTAGAACAATTTTGACTAGTGTATGCAGGATTGACTGCAACAGTTATCCTGCTAAATTTAGTACCAAAATGCTCTAACCATTTCCTGAATTGGTACCAACCTGCATCGTTAATAGACTTTGCTAGGCAATGATTTTTTACTAGGTTTTTCACTCTCAAGTCTTCATAGGCGACCAGATCGTTAGATCGGACTACGCAACGTGCGAGTCTCTTCGCATGTTCTTCACGTTGCCTACTTATTTTGAGGTGTTGCCTGCCTAATCTATTGACGGCTTTTTTTCGATTGGATGAGCCTTTCTTTTTTCGAGAAACCCGGCGCTGACAAAACTTTAATCGCTTTTCTCCTTTGTGATAAAATCTAGGATTAGGTTCAGAATGACCGTCAGAATCTGTATAGAACTCTTTGAGTCCTACATCTAATCCGATTGTTCGACCAGTCGAATTTAAGTCTTCTTTGATATCGACTGCCACACAGAACTGGACATAGTAGCCGTCAGCTCGTCGGACTATCCGAACCCGATTAATTTTTTTCTTGTCGAAGCGCCATAGATCCCAAGTCCCTTTAAGCTTAAGCTTCCCAATCCCTTTCTTGTCTGTGAACGTTATCGACTTTTTATCAGGGGATAATTTCCATCCTGATTTCTTGTACTCGACAGATCGTCCACGTTTATGAAACTTCGGAAAACCCTTTTTTCCGGGAACTTTTTTCTTGCAATTATCGTAGAACCGAGCGATAGATGACCATGCCCTTTCAGACGCGGCCTGACGGGCAGTAGAGTTTAATTCATTGGCAAAAGAGAACTCTCTAGCAAGAATCTTAGAGTATTTACTAAGGTCACTTTTTCCCGTTCCTTTATTATCTAACCACAAACGAATGCAGCTATTGCGGATAAACTTAACCGTCCGGATCGCCTCATCTATGGATGAATACTGGGACTTTGTTCCTTTAGCTTTAAACTCTAAAATTATCATTGAGCTTTGGTCACCCTATGCGAACGAAAATCGACCTGATTATGAATATGTTTATATTAGCAAAGCGCATATAAAAATGTCAAGTCTATATCTAAAAAAAAAGCCATCCTAGAAGGACGGGGCTTTAAACCCAAATTTTTGGTAACTTCGATGTTACAGTAGGATTGATCGGAACGTCGAAGCAGGGAATAGGGCACAAATAGAGTTTTTTAGCTAAACTGTACACTCGTCAACAGTAATTGACCATGAACCCAACTCGCCAACGAATCCAAAACATTTTCAAATGGATAGTAGCCTCTGTCCTAATCCTGAGTCTCTTTGGATGTGCTGCCCTTCTAGATCAGTTAGGAATCGGGAATTACACTGTCAAACGGGTATCTGACGGGGATACCATTCTCGTCGCTGACAGGTTTGGCAAGGATGTCAAAGTTCGGTTTGCCTGTATCGACGCTCCAGAAATTGCCCATTCCAACAAAGAGAAGCAAAGCCGCAAATTGGTAGACAAAAGTCAATTCAAATGGGGAAATAAAGCCAAGGAGCGACTTCAGGAACTGGTCAAACAAAGCGATAATCAGGTAGTTTTGACCGTTACTGATACTGACCGCTATGGGCGCAGCGTCAGTGAAGTACGCTTAACCGATGGCACCTTTATCCAGGAAGTCCTAGTTAAAGAAGGACTAGCACAGGTATATCGACCCTATCTGAAAGATTGCCCCAGTGCGGAAATGGTCGATAGTGCTGAAGCCAATGCCAAACGATATCGGCGAGGGTTGTGGCGAGACCCTAAGTTTGTTCCAGCTTGGGAATACCGTAGTTTAGCAAAAACTAAATCGTCCTGAGTCGGAGAGTCTCTAGTTCCTTGAGTCTTTAGTCCTTAGAGAAATGAGTAATTTCCTCATAAATGTTTGTTGCAAAATGTTAAGGTAAGTATTCAGCTATCAGCGTGTCCCGTATCAGCTAATGCGCTACAGATGGTGCTACTTGAGGTGCTATCAGCTATCAGGGGCTTGTGGCCAAGCTACTTGAGGTGCTTTTGAATAAAATAAGCTGTTCGCTTAGCTTGAGCCTTGGCCTATGGCCAAGCTACGGGAATGGCTGACGGCTGACTGCTGACGGCTGAGAGCTGAATGCTTACATGTTAAGTAAGTTCATACATTGATCAAAACTAAGATTCAAAACTGATGGTACTCTTCGGATTTAAGAAAAAGCTGACCGTGCCTACTCCTGAGCAAGCCTTACCCGGACGCTCAGAACTCATGCCAGTACCCGAGCGTCACTACGTCAACGGCAATCCTCTCAAACCCCCTTACCCTGATGGATTGCAAATGGCGATGTTTGGCATGGGATGTTTTTGGGGAGCAGAACGCCGATTCTGGCAACAAGAGGGAGTGTTCACTACCGCAGTAGGTTACGCTGCTGGAATTACCCCTAACCCCACCTATCAAGAGGTCTGTACAGGCATGACCGGTCACAATGAAGTAGTGCTGGTGGTATTTGACCCAAAGGTAATCAGTTACGAAGCACTCTTGAAAGTCTTCTGGGAAAGCCACAATCCCACCCAAGGCATGCGCCAAGGCAATGATACTGGTACTCAGTACCGTTCAGGAATTTATACCTATTCCGAAGACCAAAAGAAGCTAGCGGAAGCCTCACAAAACGCTTATCAGCAAGCTCTGAATGCCGGTGGTTATGGTAATATTACCACAGAGATTCTAGATGCTCCTGAGTTTTATTACGCAGAGGGCTATCACCAGCAGTACCTGGCTAAAAATCCGAATGGGTATTGTGGTTTAGGTGGGACAAATGTGAATTGTCCTGCAATTTCATAAGTTATCACTTTTGTGGTTAACAGTAATTAGTCATTGGTCATTTGTAAGTACCAAGAAACTTTGGTGGATTACAAATGACTAATGACTAAATTTGTAAGCATTCAGCTGTCAGCTGTCAGCCGTCAGCTCAAAAAAAGGCGTTGCTGAATCTTTGAATGAATAGGAGTAGAGTGGGCATCCTGCCCGCCCGAAAATTGTAACAGGCAAGATGCCTGTTCCACCAAGATGCCCATTCTACAAAACGCTTAAAATCATTCCATTATTAAGCAATGCCCAAAAAAAAACCTCAAAAGGAAGAATTTAATAGTTCGAGATTAATCAGAAGTTAAAGTCTGGGTAAAAGCCCATCAGTAGACGTAAATCACATTAAACGAATCCTTACCTCTTTGATTCAAAAGCACCTCAAGTAACGTGGCACAGGCTTCGACACTGGGGCGTAGCGCATCAGCTGATACGCGACACGCTGAATGCTTACGGGAACTGTATGAGGAACAAAAAAATGAATCATAAGCTTAAAACTTGGACTATAGGTTTTATAGTCGGTCTAGGATTAATCATTATTCCTATTTTACTATCCCCTGTCCTGTTTAATCCTCTAGTTTCAGCATCATCTGCCCAGGAAAAGGTTGAACTAGTAGAACTAAGAGATAATCTTGGGAATTATCATTATCCTATTTCCACTACCTCAGACTTAGCTCAAAAGTATTTTGATCAAGGTTTAATTCTTGCCTACGGTTTTAATCATGCTGAAGCTGCTCGTGCTTTTCAAGAAGCAAGTAGGCTAGATCCTAATTGTGCCATGTGCTACTGGGGATTAGCTTATGTTCAAGGACCAAATATCAATGCACCAATGGCAGATGAACAAGTACCAGAGGCTTGGCAAGCAATTCAACAAGCGATCGCACTAAGTAATAAGGCATCTCCAAAGGAACAGGCTTATATTAAAGCTTTAGCACAGCGTTATTCGGAACAAGCAATGGCAGATCGTTCCTCCCTTGATCTAGCTTATGGTCAAGCAATGAAGCAGGTTGTTCAAGATTATCCTGATGATTTAGATGTCGCAACTTTATACGCAGAATCCCTCATGGATACCATGCCTTGGGACTACTGGCAGGATAATGGGGAGCTCAAACCAGAAGCCAAGCCAATTTTAGCAACATTAGAATCAGTTTTAGAAAGAAATCCTAAGCATCCGGGAGCTACTCACTTCTATATCCATGCCACTGAGAAAGAACAACCCAAATTAGCCATAGAAGCTGCTGATAATCTCCGAAATCTCGTTCCCGCTTCAGGACATTTAGTCCATATGCCCTCTCACATCTATATTCGAGTGGGACGTTACCAAGATGCTGTTATTGCTAATCAAAAAGCAGTTATGGCGGATCGTAATTATCTGGCATCCCCCCATCCTCAAAGTATTTATACTATTGCTTATGTTCCTCATAACTACCATTTCCTCTGGTTTGCAGCGGTAATGAGTGGACAAAGTGAGATAGCAATGGCAGCAGCACAACAAACAGCAGCAGTTGATCCAAGTCTGATGGCTAATCCAGGGTTATCTGGTAAAATACAACATTTTTCTGTTGTTCCACTTTATACGGAAGTGCGCTTTGGAAAATGGGATAAAATTCTAGAGACACCTGCACCAAAAACTGATCTGAAATATGCTACCGGTGTTTGGCATTATGCTAGAGGTATGGCTTTCACGTCTCAAGGTAAGAAAGAAGAAGCTAATCAAGAATTAGCTAAATTACAAGCTTTAGTTGCTGATCCTGATTTAGAAGAACTTAAAATATCGAGTTTGAATTCTACTCCTAGTGTTCTTAAAATTGCCCTTGAAGTCTTAACCGGTTCAATTGCTACTCTTGAGCAAGATTATACTACAGCAACTAGTCACTTAAAAAATGCGGTTACCCTAGAAGATAAGCTGGTTTATAATGAACCACCAGATTGGTATTCTCCTACCCGTAATTTGCTAGGCACAATCCTGCTTCAAGGGAATCAGCCAGAGCAAGCAGAGCAAGTTTTTCGTGATGATTTAGATATTTATCCCGAAAATGGTTGGTCATTACATGGTTTAGCACAAAGTTTGCAAGCACAAGGAAAAACAGCAGAAGCAGAAACTATACAACAGCAATATCAACAAGCGTGGCACTATGCTGATATCGCTTTATAACCTCAGTTCTATTGCGTCAACTAGAAAACTTCTCTAATACATCCTTTAGCGCTGGTGGTAATTTGCGCATAATCTTACCCTGCTCTCGGTCAACGGGTACTAGAGTCACACGACCGGTTAAGTAAAGTTCTGTCCCATCATGGGATTGAATTCGATAATTCCACTTCATACGGACATCTTTCATTTCCGCGATCGCTGTCTTGACAACTGCTTCTGTGCCCATTGGCATTGCCCGGTGATAGCGTAAAGAAAGTTCTACTACCGGTAAATCACATCCTAGCCTGACGAGATCACTATAATCCATACCCATCAAGCGTAAGTACTCCACCCTCGCTTCTTCCATCCAGCGAAGGTAGGTACCATGCCAGACTATACCAGCATAGTCAGTGTGGTGGGGATGGACTCGCACTGGATAGTCAAACCATTTTTTTTTGCTGGCGATTAGCTCATGGCTTGCCATGGTATTGTCTAGCTGTTCTTGAGCTGAGGTTTGGGGTGTTTCTGACATGGATCAACTTAATCGTTACTGGTATGGTGATCGTATATGGTGATCCTATTCTGTTAGAGCTAGATCAGATCAGCGCTCAGTTGTTGCTGATTCGGGATCTACTTCGGGCAAGTCTAATCCTGACAGATCAAAGTAAGCGATCGCGTCCGTCTCAAAAAGTCAATCACTGTTTACCATCATCCTACTGATCGTAATCAGAACCTATCCTTATATCATGTCGGGATAATTACCCTTAATCAAAATCTCCCCCATCTGGCCATCTCCCCATCTCCCCTCACTTCCCACCCTCCCCACACTTCCCACACTTCCCACCCTCCCTCTAATTATGGGTATTCAACCTGACTTGATATTAACCCTGTGTTGGGAGGGTTAGGAGTAACCTGGTCAGGATTTGGTAACTAAATAGATACCCTGAAAGCGATCGCACCCGGTCCCATTCAGGGTATCTGCTCACAGGTCGCCATGGTTTCTTCTCATGAGTTTCTTCTGATGCTACCAGTAGGGTGCGTTACTGAAGCACCCTAGGTTTTAGGGAATTTTCCGGCTTTTTATGCCAGGTCTGACCAGAGCTTTTTTTTAATTTTTGTAAAGATTAAACAATCCACTGCGTAAATCCTGGATGGGCTTGAGAAATGTAAGTAGAGGTTGAATTCGAGTCAGCCAATGACCGAGACACCTCAGTATTAACATTACAAACTTCAAGGTTCAAACCAGGAAATTTATCATGTTTCGTAGTAAAGTAGTCATTGCGTCTGTAGTTCTATCTTTGGGTGTAATCAGCCTCGGTATTCCTCAAGGCAAAGCCTTAGCACAAGATACTAACGCGCCTCGTCCCACCCCTCCGAGCAACCAACAATTTACTTTAACCACTACCCCCACCCCCAGTGCAAAAACCGTATTTGCTGTAGTCACCAGGAACGGCGCACTCAGTCGCGGATTCGGTGCCAGCCGAGCCCGAAAAGTTCTGAACGGTCGGTACGAAGTCTTCTTCAACCGGGATGTCCGTCGGTGTGCCTACACTGCTACTTTGGGTACTACAGGCGTTGGCACTGAACCATCTGGTGAAGTTACTGTAGCCACACGCGCTGGCACCACCAATGGGGTTTGGGTTGCTACTAACAATTCTAGTGGAAATGCCGTAGATCGTAACTTCCACCTTGCTGTACATTGCCCCTAGGCTGCTTAGAAGCTATCCAAAAATTTGTCTTGGGGGGTTGTGGAGCTTACTTTAGACCACAAGCCGTCTAAAGGATTACTGAAGTAATTTACCAGTAATTTCCCCACTCTCACCCAACCATTAAATAATTTTTCGGATAACTTCTGAGTAGTTTCTACAATATGCTAGTCTTTTATGCCTTTTTTGCCCCACTGTGTCAACCGTGGGGCTACACAAACCCAGCCAGCCTCAGGAACTAGAGACTAAATAGGGTTGCACCTGGATTTAGGATCCCTATCAACCTAGGTTGATGTAGTTGATGTAGGGTGGGCAGTGCACCAGACCGATAATCAAGCTGGCAAACCGCGTTGGTAGGCACTGCCCACCCGAAGATTAATCTAGTAATCACCCTCAACCACCAAGGTTCCCCACTTGGAGAACTTGAGCTGAGGGTTCCCACCCTGACCATTTATCCTGTAATCAGTTTGAGAAGGTGACCATGATGGTTAAATTTTGGTCTTTGTCCCTTGCTTTAGAAGCTGCCTCAATCCTGCTAATTGTTCCCAAGGCGTTTAGCCTGCCACTGACGCTTGCCTCTGGCTTCTCCCCTGTACCCAGCACAGAGATTGAGCTACCAGTTTGCTACATGCAAACCGATAATGGCACCCTTGTAGATCTTACTAGTCTATGCGGCATCTCAGACTCCAAAGTAGTCATTAGCGAAGTAAGTTTCCAAAATGACCGTCTTATCGGTCGTGTAGTCAACAAAACTGACAAAACTGTCTACTCGACCCGAGTAAACTATCAAATTCTCGATGATGACGGCAGTGTAATTGGCACGAGCTCCATGTATACTAATCCCCCTAACCTCAGTGCTGGAGAAAGTGCTACTTTCGAGACGGAAATGTGGGGTGGTCGGGAATTAAAAACCACATCCGTTGACTGGGATCGTAAACCGACTCCATGATTTCGATATCAATTCACGCTTTTGAGGCACAAATTGCTGAGCAACTGAACCTAAGTATGTGGTCTTTAGCTGAATGCTTACCACTGAATCCCACATAATAATGTTATCAATAAATTGAAAATTGAAAGTTTTAAATTAATAACTAAAAATTAACTACGGCGGTTTGCATAACTATCAGGTACACAGCCTTGTTTTCCCTGTTCCCTGTTTCCTGTTCCCTGCTCCCTGCTCCCTGTTCCCTAAAAACCCAGAACTATGTACTTAACCAAATCGCAAACCGCTATAACAATTAACTAACAATTAACGATTTACCTGACTACGAAGTGATTAACAGTCGGAGATATTAGATTCAGATTTGAGTGAACAATCAACCCACCCCTTGAGCTTAAGCATAAGGGGTGGGTTTTTCTTGACTTTAATTACAAGAGTAAGGGAGTAGCAAAAAAATAAAATACCAGTTTTTAGCTTGTAGGGTGGGCAAAAACAGTTTGTTTCTTTTGATTATTCTAAATTAAGCACTACGCATTAAAGTTAGGACATTGATACAAGCTGAAACGCTAATGCACGTAAACTTTTGCCTCTTGCCCGCCCCCCTTCTTAAGGGGGGTTAGGGGGGATTCCTCTTGCCCTTGCGCGTAGCGCTATATTACTTTGCCCACCCTACTTTAATTGGTATTTTTTTTACACTTTAATTACAACAGTAAAGCTAGCTGCTGACTATCCTAGACGTAGAAGGAGAAGTTGAGATCTGGAACCGTATCGATCTCGACAATATTACCCAGTGAGTTATTCTCGATCATCCACATGCCATTCCGTCCTTGGGAATTACGGAAGAAGAAATCATCAATACCATCTCGGTTAGCGTCATAGGCACCACGGAATTCCCAAGGACCGTCTGCTGGTCGGGCATCGATCAGCACTGGCTCCTGGAAAACAGTACCATTGAGCTTCCAGTAGGCAAACTCTTGGGTATTCATATTTTCCCAGATAGCATCTGCGTTACCATCGCCATCCATGTCTCCAGCCGCAACTAATTGCCAGGGATCACTAGGTGATATGATCATATTTTGACCATTGGTGTCCGTAATAAAGGTAGCATTCTGAAACCCGGTTTCATCTATCTCCCAAACAGCAATTTCCCCGGTGGATGTGTTGTACCAGAAGATTTCTTCTGCACCACCACCGTTAACATCTCCGGTGCCACGGATTTCCCAGTTGAGGTCTGATCCTGGCTGACCTGCTGGTGCCTGAGTAATTATTGCATCCTGGAACTCGGAGCGTTCCATGTTCCAAACCGCAACACCCCCGGTTAGGGTATCACGCCACAGAGGATTCCTGATACCATCCCCTAAATCCACAACACCACGGGCTTTAAATCCAGTGTTCTCTGGTACCAACACCTCCTGACCACTTTGATCTGTAATGAACGCTGTCGTCTCAACGCTAGTGCCCTGGCCATTTAGAGTCCACAAAGCAACTTGTCCATTGACAGGATTATGCCAGAACAGATCCACACTGGGGATTCGGGTAATTTCAATGGCATCAAGTCGCCCTCGCTCGAAAGTTCCGTCACCATTTTCGTCGGTAAAGTTACCATTGCTATTTGCTAGTACCGAGATTTCTATTTGATCCCCTGGAGCAAGGTCTATGTTCTGAAAAATGGCATTTGGATTAGCCTCAGCACTTAGAGTGCCACTTGAATTGCCACCGCTCAGAGGGACATAATTCCTTGGCTCAGCTGTTGGCTCAGGTCTATTGGCAGGTAAGTTTAGATTATAAACATATGTACCAACTACCTGTCCATTGACACTAAATTCCAGTGGAGAGTCCCCATCTTCTTCGTCAAAGTAGGCAATACTAATATCGTACTTACCAGCCGGTCCATCCTGTGCTGTCCATGTAAATGTCAGGACACCAGGAACTGGAACCGGGTTATCAAAGTTTGAGATCTCGACGGCTCGACCCCCTGAAGCAACGAGATCAATATTGTTGAAACCGGTTATCCCGTAGTTTTCTCGCGTAACGCGAGGACCTTCTGCTTCAATTAGAACCATAAGATAGTTTTTTCCCAAAAGTTATCTTTGTTTAGACTGGTTGGCTTTTCTTTTCCGTCCTGATGCACCAAAAAATTATAATTACTCCATCCCAACTCAGTCCCAACTCAGTAAGTTACGGGATGTGTAACTTACAAAACTGGCATTACTTAAAGTCCCTGCCATGAGATGGGATAAGAGTCTGTGAACTTTGTCTGTGAACTTTTGGGGAAAATTTAATCATGCTTATCGATGTATCTAGGGTACAATACCTTTCTAGATAGCTATTTCTATATACATCGATAAGGGTAAAACACCCCTTTTAATAGTTCAAAGATGTCCTGCTCAAAATTATCCAGTGAAACTGGATAATTTTTTTGAAGCCTTTTCTATATTTTTACTGGCTAACGATACCCTGATAAAATTTCACCCCTAACAGGGGATCTACTCAAAAAATTATTTCTGTTCCAGGCTTCATATTTTTTTTTGGCGTTTTGACTTAAAAAAAAACCTACCACTAGTATAAATGGCATAAAATTACGTAAATGTCACTATCAAATTAGGGATTTTAAGGAAAATTTTATAAAAATTTATTAAATTTTTAATGAGTTGCTACTAAGCAAAAACTAATTATTATATAACATCAACTAAGCTAATCATTATGAATGAGGAATTTTACCCTGCCTCAGGGCAGTTAGTGGGTAAGCTATCAGCTATCAGCGGTCAGCGATTAGCGCTACAGATGGTCCTACTTGAGGTGCTTTTGAATAAAAGAGGTAAGCAAAAGTTTAATCTTTTTTACGTCCCAGGGTCGAAGCCTGTGCCACAAAGCACCTCAAGTAGCGTGGCCATAGGCCAAGGACTTTTATCCAGACTTTAAATTCTCATTAATCTATCAATATTAAATTATCCCTTTTCCCATTGCCCATGGGCGCACGCTACGCGAACGGCGCACGGTACGCGGTTTATTTTAAGGATGATAGCTGACAGCACCTCAAGTAGCTTGGCCTACGGCCAACGGCTGAATGCTTACAGTTTGATATCCTGGTGGTCGTACATATTAATTAGTGACAATAATACTGGCGCTTTATATAAGCCAAACAAATATAGCTTTTGTATCTAGGTTGTAAAGCACGTCTTGCCGAAAAATGCTTGCATACAAGAGGCAAAAGCCAAAAGGGGCAAGAGCTCCGGAGTTTTATTGGACAAGAAAAAAAGATATCCTAGGTTTACATCTCAAATACAAACGCTATAATATACCAGTTTAATCCATCCCCGTCAAAATTTTTGGGTCAGCAATAAATTTTGGGGTCAGCCAAATGCCTTGGAGATCTGGTTTCTGACGATTAGATGCGAATGCCGCTGACACTCGGAAATATTAGACTCAGATTGAAGTGAACAATCAACCCACCCCTTGAGCGTAAGCAGAAGGGGTGGGTTTTTCTGAACTTTAATTACAACAGTAAAGCTAGCTGCTGACTATCCTAGACGTAGAAGGAGAAGTTGATATCCTCAACCCTATCGATCTCGACAATCTGACCCAGTGAGTTATTCTCGATCATCCACATGCCATTCTGTCCAGTAACGGAATTACGGAAGAAGAAATCATCAGTACCATCGTTGTTAGCGTCATAGGCACCACGGAATTCCCAAGCACCGTTTGCTGGTCGGGAATCGATCAGCACTGCGTTTTGGAAAACAGTACCATCAAGCTTCCAGTAGGCAAACTGTTTGGTAGTCATATTTTCCCAGATAGCATCTGCGTTACCATCGCCATCCATGTCTCCAGCCGCAAGTAACTGCCAGTCATTGTCAGGTGATATGGTCAACCTGTCACCATTGGTATCCGTAATAAACGTAGCATTCTGAAACCCGGTTTCATCTATCTCCCAAACAGCAATTTCTCCAGTAGATGTGTTGTACCAGAAAATTTCTTCTGCACCACCACCGTTAACATCTCCTGTGCCACGGATTTCCCAGTTGAGGTCTGATCCCGGTTCACCTGCTGGTGCCTGAGTAGTTATTGCCTCCTGGAACTCGGAGCCTTCTATCTTCCAAATCGCAACACCGCCGGTCACCGTATCACGCCACAGAGGACTCCTGTTACCATCGCCTAAATCCACAACACCACGGGCGTCAAATGGACTGTCGTCTGGTACCAATACCTCCTCACCACTTTGATCTGTAATGAACGCTGCCGTCTCGAGGCTAGTGCCTTCCTCATTTAGAGTCCACACAGCAACTTGTCCACTCACAGGATTACGCCAGAACAGATCCAAACTGGGGATAATCTCTTCAACTGGGGTAATTTCAATGGCATCAAGTCGCCCTAGCTCGAAATTAGCATCATTATTAAGGCTATCTGCCACTACCGAGATTTCTATTTGATCCCCTGGAGCAAGGTCTACGCCCTTAAAAATGGCATTTGGATTATCCTCAGCACTTAGAGGGCGAGGGCCACGTGGATTGCCACCGCTCAGAGGGACATAATTCCTTGGCTCAGCTGTAATCCCAGGTAAGTTTAGATTATAAACATATGTACCAACTACATTGTCGTTGACACTAAATGTCAGTGGAGATTCCCCATCCTCTTCGTCAAAGTAGGCAATACTAATATCGTACTTACCAGCCGGTCCATCATCTGCTGTCCATTGAAATCTAAGCACACCAGGGTTTTCTTCAACCGGGTCATTAAAGCTTGAGAGCTGGACGGCTCGACCGCCTGAAGCAACGGTATCAATATTGTTTGCACTGGTTGTCTCGTAGTTTATTCGCGTTACGCGATCGCTTTCTGCTTCAATCAGAACCATAAGATGGTTTTCTCCCAAAAGTTATCTGTGTTTACACTGGTGGGCTTTTCTTTTCAGTCCTGATGCACCAAAAAATTTCTAATTACTCCATCCCAACTAAGTCCCAACTCAGTAAGTCACGGGATGTGTAACTTACAAAAGCGATGCAGCTTCGGAACAGGGGAGGCAGTGCCGCCAAAGGGGGTCTCCCCCATGAGCAACTGCCGTGGTTTCCACGGGGCAAGGTGCGGACGCAGGTTCTGCACGCAGCCCCTCCCCACTCGCTATTGCATCAAGACACTGGCATTACTCAAAGTTCCTGGCATGAAATGGGATAAGAGTCTGTGAAATTTGTCTGTGAACTTTTGGGGAAAATTTAATCATGCTTATCGATGTATCTAGGGGACAGTACCTTTCTAGATACATGTTTCTAGATACATGGATAAGGGTAAAACACCCCCTTTAATAGTTCAAAGATGCCCTGCTCAAATTTATCCAGTGAAACTGGATAAATTTTTTGAAGCCTTTTCTAGAGATTTGACTGGCTAACGATTCCCTGAGCAAATTCCACCCCTAACAGATGACCTAGTCAAAAAAGCAGTTTGGTTCTAGGCTTCATATATTTTTTTTTGGCGTTTTGACTGAAAAAAAAATCCTACCATTAGTATAAATGGCATAAATTTCAGTAAATGTCACTATCAAATTAGCGATTTTCATCAAAATTTCATAAAAATTTATAAAAAATTTACTGAGTTGGTACTGAGCAAAAACTAATTATTATATAACATCAGTCAGCTAATAATTATGAATGAGGAATTTCACCGTGCCTCAGAGCAGTTAGTGGGTAAGCTATCAGCTATCAGCTAATGGGCTACGCCCACGCTACTTGAGGTGCTATTAGCTATCAGCTAATGGGCTAAGGGCAGGCTACTTGAGGTGCTTTTGAATAAAAGAGGCATTCGAATAATGCTGAGTTACGGAAAGCTGAAAAGGTTAACATAAGGGTATTTAATATCAGTTTAAAAATTAACTAATTTACAATAAAAAATGTTAAAACCTAAATCTCCAAACCTAGCCAGCTAGGTCTTTATTGGACGAAATCTCCAAAAACCATCTGTGGAAATGAGCTAAATGAAACAATGATGAAAATTTTTATAGGAATAACAATCTGTTGCTCTTGAAATCTAGGCTATCCACTATTACCGAGACGTAAGCATTCAGCCGTCAGCTATCAGCGGTCAGCGATTAGCGCTACAGATGGTGCTACTTGAGGTGCTATCAGCTTGCATAGGTAAGTATTCGTTTAATCTGAGTTAAGTCCCAGCGTCGAAGCCTGTGCCACAAAGCTGACCGCTGACCGCTAAAGAAAGTCAGAGTTTAGAAGCCTGTGCCACAAAGCTGACCGCTGACCGCTAAGGGCTGAATGCTGACGGTAACTGCTAATGGGTAATAGGTAACTGGCCGGGGTTTGACCAATTACCTATTACCTATTACCTATTACCTATTACCCGTGTTTCTTTCTGTAACTGGGTTTTAGGATTTCCCTTGAAACCTTAAAGCCATGCAGCGCGCTCAAAGGAGGCCACCCCACTCGCGCTTTGCATCAAGACAGGGAAACGTTACCATCAAAACCTGAGGTGCGCGCCTCCTAGGCTGAGTAAATCGCCCTTGGGTCGCACCTCAGGTAATTACAGTGGGAACCTCCCGCTCTGTAAACTTCCGAATCTGGGCAATCTCATGGGCAAGGGAAATCAGTGGTTCCAATGCTTGTTGAGTATCCACGTCATGCTTAGTGGAATCTGGCTCATAGCTCTCTAAATAGAGGCGTAGGGTTGCCCCTTTTGTGCCAGTACCAGATAGGCGGAATACAATCCGAGAGCCATCGGTAAAGCCAATCCGAATCCCCTGCTTCTGGCTGACGCTCCCATCTACTGGGTCAGTGTAACTAAAGTCATCACCATACTCTACCTGGTAAGAACCAAATTGCTGTCCTTTCAGGTCTGGGGCACTTGAACGCAGACGCTCCATCAATTCCTGAGCTCGTACCCCATCTACCTCTTCATAGTCATGGCGGGAATAGAAATTACGACCATAGGTTTGCCAGTGGCTACGGACAATCTGCTCCACTGATTCACCCCGCACTGCCAGGATATTGAGCCAGAATAGCACTGCCCAAAGCCCATCTTTTTCCCGTACATGGTTAGAACCAGTGCCGAAACTTTCTTCACCGCACAAGGTGGCTTTACCTGCATCCAATAAATTGCCAAAAAACTTCCAACCTGTTGGGGTCTCATAGCAATCAATACCCAACTGAGCTGCCACTCGGTCTACAGCAGCACTGGTGGGCATGGAACGGGCTACCCCTGCTAAACCTTGACTATAACCAGGTACCAGATGGGCATTGGCGGTTAACACAGCTATGCTATCACTGGGGGTAACGAAGAACGAGCTTCCCAGAATCATATTGCGATCGCCATCTCCATCGGAAGCAGCCCCAAAATCCGGTGCATTATCACCATAGAGAATATCCACCAAGTCCTTAGCATAGACTAAATTGGGGTCAGGATGACCACCGCCAAAATCTTCTAACGGTATACCATTAAGTACTGTACTTTCTGGTGCCCCTAGGCGTTGTTCAAAAATAGCATGGGCATAGGGACCAGTTACCGCATGTAATGAGTCCATACACATCCGGAATTTACCAGAGGTTAGTAGCTGGTGAATGCGGTCAAAGTCAAATAGGGACTCCATCAATTGAGTATAAGGCTCAACTGGGTCAATCACCTCAACGCTCAAGGTTCCCAGGGTAAATGCACCTGGTCGGTCTAGATTCACATCCGCAGCCTCCAGGATTTTGTAACTATCGATGACTTTACTCCGAGCATAGATAGCTTCGGTCACCTTTTCCGGTGCTGGTCCACCATTACTGGTGTTATACTTGACACCGAAGTCACCCTTTGGACCCCCTGGGTTGTGGCTAGCGGAGAGGATAATGCCACCTAATGCCTTATGCTTGCGAATAACACAAGATGCTGCTGGGGTAGACAGAATACCACGACAACCGACTAACAACCGACCTAACCCATTGGCGGCTGCCATTTTGAGAATGGTCTGAATTGCTTGCCGATTGTAGTAGCGACCATCACCCCCTACAACTAGGGTTTGACCTTCACAGCCTTCTAGGGAGTCAAAGATAGACTGGATAAAGTTTTCTAGGTAATGGGGCTCCTGAAAAACGGTGACCGACTTACGGAGTCCGGAAGTACCGGGCTTTTGGTCTGTAAAGGGCTTAGTAGAGACAGTGCGTATGTTCATCACAAGCTAGCTACAGGTTGTACTGCTAATTCTTTATTGTTAACTGTTACCTGTTAATTGTTAATGAAAAATTCAAAAGTCTTTGACAAATGACCGATAACTTTAGTGAGCCCTGCTCTAGAAAAGCACGATGTTCCGTTCGCGCAGCGTCGGGCTTTGCCCGAAAGGAACCGCTTTGCGATTGACCGTAGGTCACGCTACGCGAACGCACTATCAGTCCTTCTATATTCACATTTTTGTCTATTTGTCAATGCTTCACCTTAATCTATCTAAGCTACAAGCGATTAGCTTTGCACAAGGTTAGCTAATCGCTGATTAAGAACTAAATTTTAATCTGACCGCTCAACTTATAATCCAACACCAAGTGACTAGCTGATAGCTGATAGCTGACGGCTGAATCCTGACACTAAATTTCTCGGTCGAAGCCATATTTTTCGCGGATATGGGTATTAAAATACTGACCAATAGAAGGATTATCTTTCAAACCCTTGTAGATCTCTTCTGGTACATCCCGATACTTGTAGATACTACCATTATTGAATTCAACCCGAAGAATTTTTTTGTCTAGGTCGTAGTCGAAGGATTTCATCACAGCGCTGGTACTTTTCAGCAATGGGAAGGCAATCACATCCCGAATACTAGCTGAATTAGTGAGTAGCATCACTAAACGGTCAATACCAATACCTAAACCACCAGTGGGAGGCATACCGTACTCCAGGGCAGCGAGAAAGTCTTCATCAACATCTTGAGCTTCCAAATCTCCTGCTGCTTTCCTGGCTGCTTGAGCTTCTAGTCGTTGCCGTTGATCTATAGGATCAGTTAACTCAGAATAACTGTTTGCTGTTTCTCTTCCCACTATAAACAATTCAAACCGTTCCACTAAACCTGATTTTGAGCGATGGGGTTTAGTAAGGGGAGAGATTTCCACAGGATAATCCAGAACGAAAGTCGGTTGGATTAACGTTTCTTCTACCTTTTGCTCAAAGGCTTCATTGAGCAATTTGCCAATAGAATAGCAATCATTGGTAACCTCCACACCAGCATCTTTGGCTGCTGCTTTTGCCTGCTCAATATTGGTAAATTTATCAAAATCTAAACCAGTTTGGTCTTTGACTAACTCGTACATCGTTACTTTACGCCAAGGGGGAGTTAGATCAATTACTTCACCTTGGTAGTTAATAGTTAGTGTACCTAACACTTCCTTAGCAGCATTACTGATAAGATTTTCCGTCAACACCATCATCTGATTATAATCGGCGTAAGCCTGATAGATTTCAATCATGGTGAATTCCGGATTGTGACGAGTCGAAATTCCTTCATTGCGGAAAACACGCCCCAACTCATACACCTTTTCAAAACCACCAACAATTAGTCGCTTCAGATGCAACTCGGTAGCAATACGCAGATACAAGTCCATTTGTAAGGTGTTGTGGTAGGTGATAAAAGGACGCGCATCTGCACCACCAGCCTCACTCTGAAGTACCGGAGTTTCAATTTCAATAAAATCCTGTTGGTTTAAATAGTGCCGAATAGAAGCAGTTATTTTGGCACGACGACGAAAGGTTTCCCGGACATCAGGATTAACAATTAGGTCAACATAACGTTGACGATAGCGCTTTTCTGTATCCGTCAAACCATGCCACTTATCTGGTAAAGGTAACAGAGATTTGGTCAGGATATCATACTCCTTGACATAGATCGAGAGTTCCCCTTTCTCCGTGCGCTTGATGGTTCCTTTTGCCCCAATAATATCTCCAGTATCAGTGAGTTTTTTGAGAATATTAAAAGCATTAGGAAGGTCTGCCATTTTAGCAGTGATTCTCTTTTTATCCAGGTAAAGCTGAATTGTACCAGTCTCATCCTGAATGTTGAAGAAAGCTAATTTACCAAAGACACGACGAGCTATAATCCGACCAGCAACAGCCACTTCGACATCTACTTCTTCGCCATTGCCTAGGTCAGCATAGTTTTGCTGCAATTCGGCAGCCTGAGCTGTAGATTCCCAATTATAGGCATAGGGGATTAATCCTTCTGCTTTGAGTTGTTCAACTTTTTCAAGCCGTGTGGTGCGAATTTCTTCTAGAGTTGAAGTGCTTTGTGGTTCTGGACGGGATTGGTCTGACATAATTTATAGCGACAATCTAGCTAGTGGACAAATAGTGGATAAACTGTAAGTTAGTGCTGCCTGGTGACCCCTTATTATATAGCAATTATAAGTTAAACGTTAACATCCTCGTTAACATAGCTAACGGGGAACAGAAGGGAAGTATAACTAGTTATCAATAAGTGATCAATAATCAGTTAGCACTGCTCTATAACTCTAATTATAGCTAATTTTTTAAACCTGATCAAATATAAATATTTTTATAGATAATTTTAATAATTACTATTTTATGTTCATAATTAATCTGTCAGTTATCATAACAATTAATCCATTAATGCTTCCGATTACATGCTCTAAATTTTTATGAATTGATTGGGGATATTATTGTTATAGATGATCTGCCATCAAGCTACATATCAATTTAGTTTTATGTCATAATAATTATGAGCATTGCTATCACAATCACCAATTACCCATTTCCGATTCCCCCTTCCCGATTACCATGGTAAATAACTGACTTTAATGACAAGCTTGGGAAATGACCAAAAAACCAAAAATTATCGTCCTCGATGATGACCCGACTGGCTCCCAGACCGTTCACAGCTGCTTGTTGCTGATGCACTGGGATGTGGATACATTGCGGCTGGGACTAAGGGATAACTCCCCAATCTTTTTTATTCTTACTAATACCAGAGCTCTTAACCCAGAGCAAGCAGCAACTGTGACTCGGGAAGTTTGCCATAACCTCAAAATCGCCATAGACGCTGAAGGAATTAAAGATTTTATGGTAGTCAGTCGCTCTGACTCCACCTTGCGGGGGCATTATCCTGTCGAAATTGATGTAATCGCCCAGGAAGTCGGACCATTTGATGCCCATTTCTTAGTCCCCGCATTCTTTGAGGGCGGACGAGTCACTCTCGATAGTGTCCATTACCTAATCATTGATGGTATTAGAACCCCAGTGCATGAAACCGAGTTTGCCCGTGACTCGGTATTTGGATATCGCCATAGTTATTTACCCGATTATGTCCAAGAAAAGACCAAAGGTCAGATCAAGGCTGATGCAGTAGAGCGGTTTTTACTAGCAGATATTCGTAACGGTAACTTGGAGCGCCTTCTCAAACTTACCAATAACCAGTGTGGCGTTGTGGATGGGGAAACCCAAGGGGATTTAGATCAATTTGCGGCAGATGTCCTGAAGGCTGCTGCCCAAGGGAAACGCTTTCTGTTTCGTTCTGCTGCTAGTATTTTAACCTCCCTTGCTAGTCTTGGCCCCCAACCCGTGGCCGCTATGGATATGGCTCAGTATGTCCGAGAGGGGAAACCAGGAGTTGTGATTGTGGGTTCCCACGTTAAAAAGACTACCCAGCAGCTGGAGCAGCTATTGGGAGCATCTGGGATTGGGGGGATTGAGGTAAATGTAGCCAATTTACTGGATGAATCCGAACAGCAACGGGCAAAACTTTTGGCAAGTATTCTCGAGCGGGTTCAGGAAATTCACAGTGCTGGTAAAACACCGGTGGTTTATACCTCTCGCCAGGAATTGGTTTTTGAAGATGTGCAGAAACGGCTGGCGTTTGGAACAGTAGTTTCAGGCTTATTGATGGATATCGTGAGGGGATTACCTAAAGATATTGGGTTTTTAATCAGTAAAGGGGGTATTACCTCCAATGATGTCTTAAGTACTGGCTTGGCTTTGAGGTCAGCACGACTATTGGGTCAGATCCTTCCTGGATGCTCAATGGTACTAACCTCTGCTGACCATCCCCAGTTTCCTAATTTACCTGTAGTGCTATTTCCTGGCAATGTGGGAGATGTGAATGGCTTGGTGACGGTTTACCGTCGATTGAGTGCCGAGTAAGAATGTTTGACAGGATATCGGTTGTGGGAGTGGGGTGACAGAGCAATAGCACTATTTAAGTATCTTGCCCTTTTGCTCCTCACCACCATTAGCTACAATTCTCAACAGTTATGGAATTCCCCAAGCCAAAACCCCGTGTTTTTAAACCACCGGATGTAGGCTCGTAGCGCGCTTTTAGCCGTGGAAAAATATCTTGAGGAATTCCGGAATCATCGTCAAAGCCAATATCGTCAAAGCCAATGTAGACTTAAATATAGAGTACAGGCTGCAAAACCGTTGGCTCAACCGGGAGTCAGACCCGCAATTGATTGACCATAAAGTAGTAATGCTCGGAGGGTAGGGAAACTCCTCCTTAAAAACCCAACCGTCAATTAACAGTTGGCGTGTGAACCTAGAATAATCACCTTTGAGATAAAAACGGTGCGCTTTCCGTGATGGCGAACGCGCCCCGCGTGACCTACGGTCAAGGGATTGCTCGCCATCACGGGTCGCACCGCAAAGTACGGTGGGGCACACCGGAACTTGAGGAAAAGGAAGGGGGACTTTTAAGGCACTTCCAGGAAGTACTCCAACGCTTAAGGAGAACTGCCCTCTAGGTCTGTCGTGAATTAACTGGGAATTTGGTGTTTTCACGGATTTTTGGTGAAGCATTGTCCTATTTTTGGCGGCGTCAAAGATTGGAACTCGGCGGTTTACGGCGGCTCGTTGATCTAAGAATCCCCGCGTCTAATGACCGGGGAGTGTCAACCACCAGAACTTGCTGAAGAAGGTATGATCACGGAAGAATCTATCTTCGGTGCGCTAACCAATCTAGCTCCTTGTTGCATGACTTCTGATTCTGCCCAACCATCACCAGTTTCAACGGTTTCCGACGACCGCAACTCGGTAGTTAACTGCCAAGGGCAAGTTCGCTTAAAAAGTGAGGGGAAACGGCTGTTGTTGATCTTGCCACCAGCAACTAAAAACCCTAGTACTGCCAATTGGTCGGACCTATGGGAACAATTCAAGCATCGCCTCAATGCTGGAGAGCGCTTTTGGCAGCCTGAATCCAGTGTCCATCTGATGGCTGGGGATCAATTGCTGGATGGGATGAAGCTACAAGCGATCGCTGATGCCCTTGGGGCAGTCCAGTTAAGGCTAAAGCGAGTCTACACCACGCGCCGACAAACCGCTGTGGCTGCTGCAGCTGCTGGGTACTCAGTAGAACAAGAAACCCCTAAGTACTCTTTGAATCAAAAGATTGATCAACCTACTGAATTACTCGCAGAACCTCTGTACTTACAAATGACCGTGCGTTCTGGTATAGAGATTCGTCACCCTGGCACTATTGTTATAATAGGAGACTTGAACCCTGGTGGTGCATTGATTGCAGCTGGGGATATCTTCGTTTGGGGGCATCTACGAGGCATTGCCCACGCCGGTGCGAATGGTAATCGAAAATGTCGGATTATGGCATTAAAAATGGAACCCACCCAGTTACGGATTGCTGATGCTGTAGCTAGGGCACCGGAGACACCGCCGCTTCAGTACTATCCTGAAGTAGCTTACGTGACTTCCGTTGGAATTCGTATTGCTAGAGCTGCTGATGTTGCTAAAACCCACTTGTCGTTGAATTCATGAGTCGAATTATTGTTGTCACCTCTGGCAAAGGAGGGGTGGGTAAAACTACCATTACCGCCAATCTAGGTTTAGCCCTAGCTCGTTTGGGTCGTCGAGTTGCCTTAGTGGATGCAGATTTTGGTTTGAGAAACTTAGACCTGCTGTTGGGACTAGAAAATCGCGTAGTCTACACGGCTATTGAAGTCTTAACAGGTCAGTGCCGCTTAGACCAAGCTTTGGTCAAAGACAAACGGCAGGAAGGACTAGTCTTGTTACCCGCAGCCCAAAGCCGTAACAAAGAAGCCGTTAACCCCAACCAAATGAAAAAGTTGTTGGGGGTGTTAGCCAAGAATTACGAGTACATCTTGGTGGACTCTCCAGCAGGAATCGAAACCGGGTTTAAAAATGCGGTTACGGCAGCTACTGAAGCCCTAATTGTTGCTACACCAGAGATTACCTCAGTGCGGGATGCTGACCGAGTTATTGGCTTACTGGAAGCGGAAGGAATTAAAAATACCCGCCTAATTGTCAACCGCCTGAAAGCCACAATGGTAAAAGCGGATCAGATGATGTCAGTTCAAGACGTCCAAGAAATTCTTGCTATTCCCCTAATTGGTGTTATCCCCGAAGACGAACGGGTGATTGTCTCCAGTAATCAGGGTGAACCCTTGATTTTATCAGAAAAGAAAACTCTGCCTGGAATTGCCATTGAAAACATTGCTGCACGCTTAGAAGGTGCAAATATTTCCTTCCTCGACCTGATGGCAGAACACGATAACCTAATCAGCCGCTTACGCCGCCTGTTCCAATAAGGTTTTACATTGTGAATTGCCAACAACTAGTTTTGCCAAAGAGCCTCTTCCTTCTCCCCCTGTGTGATTATTCACTACTCCAAAAAGCCCCATGATTATCGAAATTCTAGAACAACTTTTTTCCTGGAGGAGTGCTCAAAGCAGCCGTGAGGAGGCTAAGCGCCGCCTCCAACTGGTAATTGCCCACGATCGCTCTGACCTGAGTCCTAAAATGGTGGAGTCGATGCGGCAAGACATCCTGGAGGTGGTCTCTCGCTACGTTGAGATTGATCCCGAAGGGTCAGAGTTTTCTTTAGAAAGCAACCAACGGGCAACAGCACTAATTGCTAATCTACCGATCCGACGAGTTAAGGAAAAACTACTAAAGGAAGAATACCAACGCTTCACTCAAGACGAAGAAGAGTAAGTCTCTAGTAGCTGAAGGGGTGACAAGCTACTTCAAAAGTAGGCCGGTTGTGGGGTAAACCGGTTTGGGGTGTCTAGCTAAATTGAGGCTATTACTTGGCTGAACAATTATCGGATCACCTTTGAAGGTGATTATGAACCAAGGGCTCCTTTTATGGTCACCCCTAAGGGATGGAAGCTAGAGTCGTGTTTATATTTAATTTGGGATCAACTTCCGATACGGTTGAACCCTAACAATGGTAATCTTGAGAGTGGCATTACTAAATGTTAAGACTGTTTTCCAAAATCTGTAACAATAGCTTGACTAAATAAGCGCAATATGGTAGGCACCGCAGAACAAACAAACACGGGCGCTATTGCCCAAATTATCGGTCCGGTTGTTGACGTAGAGTTTCCCAGCGGCAAAATGCCGCAGATTTACAATGCCTTGAGAATTGAAGGCAAAAATGAAGCTGGACAAGATGTTGCTGTGACCTGCGAAGTGCAGCAGCTTCTCGGGGATAACCAAGTGCGCTCTGTTGCCATGAGTGGTACAGACGGTCTGGTGCGGGGTATGGAAGTTATTGATACTGGTGCCCCCATTAGTGTACCCGTCGGTAAGGCTACCTTAGGACGGATTTTCAATGTCTTGGGTGAACCAGTAGATAACAGAGGACCGGCAGAATCTGAGGAGCGCTTCCCAATTCACCGCCCTGCTCCCAAGTTAACTGAGCTGGAAACCAAGCCCTCAGTATTCGAGACTGGTATTAAAGTAATCGACCTGCTGACTCCCTATCGACGTGGTGGTAAGATTGGTCTTTTTGGCGGCGCTGGAGTCGGCAAAACTGTGATCATGATGGAGTTGATCAACAACATCGCCACGAAACACGGTGGAGTATCAGTATTTGGCGGTGTAGGAGAGCGTACCCGTGAAGGGAACGACCTCTACAACGAAATGATGGAATCCAAGGTAATCAACCCGGATGATCTAAACGAGTCGAAAATTGCCCTAGTTTATGGTCAGATGAACGAACCCCCCGGTGCGAGAATGCGGGTGGGTCTGTCAGCTTTGACCATGGCTGAGTACTTCCGGGATGTGAACAAGCAGGACGTGTTGCTGTTTATCGATAACATCTTCCGATTTGTACAAGCCGGTTCGGAAGTGTCTGCTCTTTTGGGAAGAATGCCTTCTGCTGTAGGATATCAACCAACTTTGGGAACAGACGTAGGTGCTCTGCAAGAACGGATTACCTCCACTAACGAGGGTTCAATTACCTCCATTCAGGCAGTATATGTGCCAGCTGACGACTTGACCGACCCAGCTCCAGCAACTACATTTGCTCACTTAGATGGTACAACGGTGTTGTCCCGTGGCCTAGCATCTAAGGGAATTTACCCGGCTGTGGACCCCCTCGATTCTAATTCAACCATGCTGCAACCGAGCATTGTGGGAGAAGACCACTACGGAACAGCTCGTTCTGTGCAGGCAACTCTACAGCGTTACAAGGAACTCCAAGACATTATCGCGATTTTGGGCTTGGATGAATTGTCCGAGGATGACAGACTAACGGTGGCTCGCGCCCGCAAGATTGAGCGCTTCTTGTCTCAACCGTTTTTTGTAGCTGAGGTATTCACTGGTTCTCCTGGTCAGTATGTTAGCCTGGACGATACTATCAAAGGCTTCCAAATGATTCTGAAGGGGGAATTGGATGACCTTCCTGAGCAAGCCTTCTACATGGTGGGCAGTATTGATCAAGCGATCGCTAAAGCTGAAAAACTAAAGAGTTAAGTCAGGTTTAATGCTAATAAGGTTATCAAGGTTGAAGGTTATCAAGGTTGAAGGTTATCAAGGTTGAAGGTTATCAAGGTTGAAGGTTATCAAGGTTGTTCGCGTAGCGTGGCCTTTTGGCCAAGGTTGTTCGCGTAGCGTGGCCTTTTGGCCAAGGTTATCAAGGTTGTTCGCGTAGCGTGGCCTTTTGGCCAAGGTTATCAAGGTTGTTCGCGTAGCGTGGCCTTTTGGCCAAGGTTATCAAGGTTGTTCGCGTAGCGTGGCCTTTTGGCCAAGGTTTGGTATTTAAACAGCAACCCTAGTAACCAGTAACCAGTAACCAGTAACCAGTAACCAGTAACCAGTAACCAGTAACCAGTAACCAGTAACCAGTAACCTTCAACCTGTTAACCAGTTAACCTGTAACCTTCAACCTGTTAACCTGTAACCTGTAACTTTCAACCTGCTAAACTGCCAACGTTCAACCTAACAATTCATTCTGCTGATGGCTTTAACTGTTCGTATTATTGCTCCCGACAAAACCGTCTGGGATGACCAAGCACAGGAAATAATTTTACCCAGCACTACCGGTCAGCTAGGCATATTGAGTGATCATGCTCCTCTGTTATCAGCGCTGGATACTGGTGTGATGCGAATTCGTTCAGAAAAAGAGTGGATACCAATTGCTCTTATGGGTGGATTTGTGGAAGTTGAAAATAATGAAGTGACGATTCTTGTCAATGGTGCTGAGTCCGGAGATGAAATTGACAAGGATGCTGCAGGTGTTGAGTTCAACGAAGCACAAGCTCGTCTAGAAGAACTTCAAAGCGCCGAGAATACCCAAGAAAAAATCCAGGCAACTCAAGCCTATAAGAAAGCCCGTGCTCGCTTTCAAGCTGCTGGTGGCATGGTGTAGTAACGCAACGATAAATTCCAACCCCGTAAACGAAGTAAGCAAGGGATATAAACCCTATAAGCTCCGCGCTCTCCACACCCCCCGAAACAGGGGGGTAGGGGAACGTCGGTAGTTGGTCAGGGTCAGTCTGTTACTTGGATTAAGGTAATTAGATTAAGGTAATTGGATTAAGGACGTTGTTCAACTAAGGAATCATCTCAACTAAGGTCAGATGATTGGTCAGTTACCAATTCCCAATTCCCAATTCCCAATTACCCTCAATCATTAGATTAATCAGCAAGGCTGGATTAAGCACTACCAGTAAAAGCGACTTCCGGGAACTTAGCCTGGGCCTCAGACATAGGTCTACGCCTACCTTCCTCTTGCCAGTAGTTAATAACTTCAGTGGCTTTGTTGAGGATTTCAATGCGATCAGCTTCAGTAATCCAGTGTTTGGCTTCCATCTCATCCTTGAGCTGTTGCCAAGCATCGTTCCGGGGCCAGAAAAAGTAACAAGTTAATGGGCTCGTGCCTTTGCCGACAATTTGATCAACTGCCAGGGCTACATTCTCATCTAGCCAGAGAACTTTTAATAGAAATTTTGACAATCAGGCCTCCCTCAGATATCCCAGGTTATCTTTGAACCTCCCCATCCGTCGCAGGCATGGGGATTCCCAGGCACAACCTAATAGATTGTTCTCGACCTGGGCGTAACTTTCCCTCGCACCGAGGGTAGCCGGGTAGGGTCAATACCCAGTTTTTTTTGAGACCCTTATTTCTTATATTAACACCACGCTTAGTGGGAAAATTCATCCCCAACCTAAGAGGATCGGGTATTCTTTTCCCTCTCAAACTCTTTCCTTGTATAACTATAATCTATAGTACAATTGATGATTTTAGCGCAAGAAGACTGTTCGTGATCAAGATTCAGGGGTAGGTTTGTAGTTAAATAGTTGGTATTATTGGTGTTTATCAGCAATATTGGCTCAACTGGCTTAAGAGTGAATAATGTCTAGTTCTGAAAGATTCATTCCTAACTGGAATGCCATGGTGGTGTTCGACATTGACGGCGTGGTGCGTGACGTTGGTGGTTCTTACCGTAGAGCGATCGCAGATACGGTAGACCATTACACTGGTGGTGCCTATCGACCCACGATGGTAGAGATTGACCAACTCAAATCAGAAGGGCTATGGAATAACGACTGGGATGCATCGCGAGAATTAGTTTATCGATACTTTGAGGCTCAAGGGAAAACGCGTTCGCGTAGCGGCTCTTCCAGAGCATCGCGTAGCGGCTCTTCCAGAGCATCCCATGTTTCTCTCGACTATGAAGCCCTTGTTGATTTTTTCAATTCTCGCTACCGAGGAACAGATCCCAACCATTGGACTGGGTACATTTGTGATGAACCGTTACTATTACAACCCAGTTATTTAGAGAGTTTGACAACAGCAGGGATTCCTTGGGGGTTTTTCAGTGGGGCAACACGACAGGAAGCGAACTATGCCTTAGAAGGACGACTCGGTCTCCAACGGCCTGTCCTAATTGCGATGGAGGATGCTCCTGGTAAGCCTGACCCGACAGGACTGTTTGCCGCAGTTCTACAGCTAGAACAGAAGCACCAAGTTAAGGTGAAATTGCCAGTTATCTACGTTGGTGACACAGTTGCTGACATGTACACTGTTGAAAAAGCCAGAGACTCTCATCCAGAACGAGTTTGGGTTGGGGTAGGTATTTTACCCCCTCATGTGCAGGAGATACCAGAACACCGGGAGGCTTATGGAGAGAGGCTAAAAGCTGCTGGTGCAACAGTTGTTTTTGATAATGTTGAGCAGCTGACTCCTGAACAGATTCAGAAAATAGTACATCAAGGTTAATAGTTGTTAATAGTTGAAGGTTGAACGGGAGCGCGTGGCCGAAAGGCCAAGGTTGAACGGGAGCGCGTGGCCGAAAGGCCAAGGTTGAGAGTTCTTGAGCTTAAAAGTCAAAGTCAATAGTCAATCTTCCAAAAATTCACAGGTTGACGAAAACAAAAGCGAGGTCTTGGGGTTACCCCCAAGACCTCGCTCCATTAAAAGCGGGAAGCTCTTGACCTTGCCATTGGCATATCCGTTTCTCTGTGGTTAGTCGGACTTGACCCTTTACCGTTTCAACAGCTCATCCTTTAGAGCCAGTAAATGTTACCCCAGAGATAAAGTAACGATTGAAGAAGGCGTAAATCCCCAAAGCCGGTATAGTAAAGACCATTGAGGCTGCCATAATGTAGTTCCAATAACTAATGTATTGCCCCTTAAAGGTATTTAAACCTAAGGGAAGCGTAAACATTCCTGGGTCAGAGGTAATCATTAGGGGCATTAAGAAATTATTCCAAGACCCCATAAAAATAAAGATCGCTTGTGCTGCCAAAGCTGGCTTGGCTAAAGGCAGGACAACCTGCCAAAAAGTTTCCCAGCGACTTAATCCATCCAAGGCAGCAGCTTCTTCAAGTTCCTTAGGAAAATTGATAAAGAACTGCCGCATCATAAAAATAAAGGTGGCATTCACTGCACTCGGTACAATCAATCCTTGGTAGGTATTGAGCCATCCCAAAGACTTTAAGATTAAATAACCAGGAATTAGGGTGACTTGTCCAGGAATCATCAAAACTGCCAAGATTATTCCCAACAATAATGAATTACCTGGAAACTTAACTCTGGCTAAGGCATAACCTGCCATTGAGTTAAATATAATATTCAAGCCTGTTACACAAACACCAACCAAGACACTGTTTAAAAACCAGCGCCCAAACAAAGGGGATTCAATGAAAATATTGCGGTAGTTATCGAAGGTAAAATCATGAGGTATAAAATTCAACCCGCCAGCGATAATTTCCTCAAGGGGTTTAAAGGAAGCTGATAAAGCCCAAGCAAAAGGCAAAAACGTAATAATGGCATAGAGGATAAGAATGCCATAAAATATCCCTCTGATCCAACGAAAATTATTCACTCTTCTTTGATCTCCTAATTCGCTTTTTCTTCTCTAAAGAAGCCGCGTTGAATCAGTGTTGTCACTAGAATTACACCAGCTAACATTAAGGCCAGTGCAGCGGCGTAACCCATATCCAGACTTCTAAACGCATACTGGTAGATCAGAAGCACAACCGTCAGGGTTGAGTTGTTTGGACCACCGGTGCCACCCGAGAAGATGTAAGACTGGTCGAATAACTGAAACGTGCCAATGATACCCATAACCATAACGAAAAATGTAACTGGTTTGAGTAAAGGCACGGTAATATTTATGAACTGATCGAACTCATTGGCACCATCAAGTTTTGCCGCTTCATAAACGGACCTAGGTATATCTTGCAGCGCTGCCAGGTAAATCACCATGAAAAACGGTGCTGTAGACCAAATATTCATTATCATAATGGATTTGAGAGCCACACTTGGGTCTCCTAGCCAGTTATAGGTCGGTAAACCAAAGAAGTCTAGTAATCCATTAAGTAGACCATTAGAATTATAAATCCAGATAAATATCAGGGTTAAAACCGCTGATGAAGTGACAGTCGGGAGAAAGAAAATAATCCTGAACCATTTTTTTCCTTGAATTTCTTTATTGAGGACTAGAGCTAAAATCAGAGCCAGGATTGTTTGACAAGGAACAACAATAATGACATACTCAATTGTATTTTTTAGAGCAATCCAAACTCGCTCATCCTCAAAGGTACGGAGGAAATTTTTTAACTCAACAAATCTGTAACTCAGCCCTCCTAAAATCTCAACCTTATGGAAGGAAAGGAAGATTGCATAGATAATTGGTGCAATCAAAAAGGTTCCTAAAACTAGAATAGTAGGAGCCATGAAGAGGTAGCCAGATATAGCTTCCCTAACTTTGGCTTTCTGCCAAAATCTCTTCAATATGACATCCCTCGATTTGACGTTTTGGTCAACTCCAAGTTTAGCTTTAGCTAGTGACATTTGTTAGTAGTTACTCGCTTTAATTTCTTTGTTAGCAGTTTGTTGTGCTTTTTTCATGGCTGACTTCAAGGATTGCTCACCCAGTAAAGCACTAAGAAACTGATTGTCGAAATGGGTCATAAATATTGGCAATTTTTCATCCTCTTGCCAAATCGTGGCGTAGTCAGCACCAGCAATAAAGGGGGTGTAAAGAGGATTTTGTTCATAGCCAAGTTCTGATATGACTGATTTCCGAGCCGGGATTGCCAATCCTCCGTTCGCCCAAGCTTTCATTCCTTCCTTGCCAGTCAAATAAGAAATCAGTTCCCAGGCAGCCTCTTTATTTTTGGCTTGCTTATTCATGACATAAGCAACGGTATAAACCATACTTCCTTTGTGGTTACCAATACTGGGAACTTCCGCAGTGGCAAACTCAATCTTGGGAAATGTCTGTTGTAGGTAAGGAATCGCATAGCTACCTTCGATAACCATTGCTGCCTTCCCTTGGCCAAACATTTCGCTCCCAGAACTAGCTCCAACGTCTGAGGCTAGGGCAGCAGAGTGGTTTTGTCGATACATATCCATCAAAGGTGTTAGACCTGATAGACTTTGCCGAGTCGCGAAGACAGCCTCGCCTTTTTGGTCAACTAACTCACCGCCAAAGGCTTTGATCATGAAGTAGTGGCGAGAGAGTTCTGGCGTCATGCCCAACCCATATCGGTCAACCCTGCCATTGTGAGTTGTATCCCTGGTCAATTTTTTGGCATAGTCCTCTAACTCTTCCCAGGTTTGGGGAGGGTTGCTTATACTGAGTTGATCGAAATATTTTTTATTGTAGAAAAGGGCAAGGGTTGTAAAATCCTTAGGCAATCCGTAGGTTTTGCCATCGGATTGGAAGGCTTCCGAGAGATGGGGAGCAAAGTCATCTAAATCTAGGTCCTCGGTGATGTAATCATCAAGAGGCTCCAAGACTCCATGACTCATGAGTAAGGGAGCATCTAGGGCGTCTACATAGAAGACATCAGGAGCAGCATCACCAATCAACCGAGTCTTAATGACATCCATATATTGGTCAGTGATGACTTCAAACTTGACTTTTATGCCAGGATGTGATTCTTCAAACTCCCTCAGTACCTGCTCAAGGAGCTGTTTTTCCTCCGGGCTGCTCTGCCACCCGCTCAGGGTAACAGTGGAAATGTCACTGGCGATACTGCGGCTACAGCCGGTTAGGAACAGAATTAGAGATAGTAAAATTAGACATCTCGAAAGGATTTGCTTCATGATAAGTAAGGACGGCAAGGGCACCTCCCCTGGAAAACTTATTTCCCGTCTGAGGAGGTGGCTATGTACCTAGAAATAATTAGTAAATACAGATGAAGATATGGTTCTTGAGATAACTCGACATCCAAGATGGCTTTCTACAGCTTATTTCTTAAGGTGTCCAAGATGGCTTTCTACAGCTTATTTCTTAAGGTGTCCTTATTTCTTAAGGTGTAAAGCTGTTACTAGCCATATTTATTGGGGTAAAGCTAGCTGTTAGTAGCCAACTTTATTAGTATTGCTTATCTTTATTATACCACCACTTATCTTTAGCTTTAATTATGATTAACCATGATCCCCATCGTGGCTACACCCTTGACTGACTCAACTACGTAAGCCGGAGATCAAGACTATGAAGGCGATCCCGCCTTTTTTTTTTCGGTAGCCAGGCAGTGGTACCTCTTGGCTAGCTCTGTCAGATGAAAGATTTCCGTGAATATACTTAATTGTATTTTTGTTGCAATATTTTAATTTTTTTGAGATATTATGTATAAGGTACCCTGTTGCCCCAGGGATAAAAAAGGCAACAGCTGTACCTCGGTCAGTATTGATATGTAGATATTGATATGTAGATATTGATATGTAGATATCGATTCTGGCTACATCGGGATTCCTAAACAAGGGAATAAGGCATTGGCGTGATTTTTCCTCATGATCCATGTCTAGCCCCCTTGCTCCCCCGTAAATTGAATGGCGTAGCCTCCGCTGCTATACCCCGTCATGACCATAGCTCTCCCCGTAGGGCATAGCCCTTAGGAAGTAACCCTTAGGGATGATCGAAGAGTAATACTTTTCGTATTTCTAAGGGGTTGGGTGAAGGCTAGAGAATCAGTGTTCTTGAAAAGTAGCCCTTCTCGAAAAGTAGGGGTTACCGGAGTGTATAGCAGATGTCGCAGGAGCTAGACCTTGCCGGACTCTACCAGGAGTACGGAAGGCTATGGTAGGTCTTCTGCGAGAGTAAGCAAGTCTTACTTCCCTCGTGATGTAAATGGCATAGACTCCTTTTTTAAAACCCCTTTTAGCCGAAAGGGATTTTAAAAGAGGGTATAGGGGGGATTTAAGAGCAAGCCAAGAGGGTTACGCTATGGGCACGCTACGCCCATCAAGAAGGGGGATGCTGTAGGGAGGATATGGCATAGGAGTATCGACCTGCCTGCCGATCCAGTACAGGTGCTACCTGAACCAATACGATTTACTCGTCTCCATCAAATTCGCCATTTAAGTCCTCTCTATCTAGCTACCTGAACCGCTATGCTCAGACTCATATCCGATGTCGCCCCAGAAGCTCCGTCTTTACCGCGATTGCCAGAGTGGCTCAAGCCCCTAAACAAGGAAGCACGACCGCCGCTTAGCCCTACTGAAAAAATTCCCAAGGGAGAGATTCGCTCTAGCCTGAAGGCTGCAACCCTTGACGGCGTGTTTTCTACTTTCTTTTCCTGTATCACAGCTGAGGTTTTCCTCACTAACTTCTTGCTGCAACTGGGGGCTAGCAACTTTGAAATCGGTATTCTTTCAGGGATACCTCTACTGGCGAATTTTCTACAGCCTATTGGTGCTTATTTATCTGACCGATCCTACAGTCGCCACTGGTTTATCATCAAAACCTTCATTCCTTCGCGACTACTATGGTTATTTGTCCTAGTAGGCATTGGGATGTTCTGCACTGGTCTGGCTCCAGCTCATCATCTAGTCTTGTGTACACTGGCGATTAACCTGATCACTCACATTTTTGGAGCTTTGGGTAGTCCCTCTTGGTCTAGCTGGATGGCGGTGTTAGTTCCTGTTCGCCTGCGAGGGCGCTATTTTGGACTGCGCAATAGCTTTACTAATTTAACCAACCTACTTTGTGTTCCCCTACTGGGATACATTGTTTCTAACTGGCAAGGTGGGCAAGTTCAAGGCTATGGCGTAATCTTGATTTTGGCTATCCTAGCTGGAATACTCAGTCTAGTCTTTCAGTTCTTCATGGTAGATATCACTCCTCAGATACCTTCAAAGAAGACTGCGAAGAGTGATGAGACTACTGATGAAACCTTAGAGTCTGAGGAGCCGACGCCTTCTGATTATGCTGCCCTATTGAAAGACTCAAACTTCCTAATCTTTGTACTCTACTTTGGATTGTGGATGTTTGCCTTCACCCTCAGCAATCCGTTTTTCAATGTTTATCTGCTCGACAATTTGGGCTTAGATGTGGGTTGGGTAACTCTCTATACTAGTCTGATGGCTGGGGCAAGTTTATTGACACTGATTTACTGGGGTAAGTTGTCTGACCTGATCGGAAATCGTCCAGTACTAGTGATGGTTGGGATTCTCCTATCCGTGATTCCCTTACTTTGGCTTGGGATCGGCAGCCCAACAACTCTCGCTCTTTGGCTTTGGCTACCCCTTTTATTTTTCGGGACAGGTTCAGCTGCGGCAGCCATTGACCTATGTGCCAATAACATCCAAATCGAGATCTCACCAGCCCACAAACCCTCCACGTATTTTGCAGCAGCTGCAGCATCAGCCGGATTAGGGGGTGCTATAGGTAGTATGTTTGGTGGCTTTTTAGCCGAGTTGCCTCACTTCGGTGGTTTGCCAACATTATTTGCCCTATCAGCAGTGGTGCGATTGGCTACCCTTTTACCTTTGGCATTTGTCCGGGAGCCACGGGGTCGGAACCTCAAACAAATGCTGCTTCGTAAGCGTGCTTGAAAAGCAATAGTTTAGTCAAGAGTTATGAGTGTAGGGTGCGTTAATAACGCACCCTAAAAGTAGGGTTAAGACGTAACTTTATTGTGTCCTGAAGCTCTTGATAAAAACTAAGGTTGATCAGGTTAATTTCACTTAAGTTAATTTGTAAGCATTCAGCTATCAGTTATCAGTTATCAGCTTTTTAATAAAATAGGTAAAAATTGGTTTAATCTCTGTTACGTCAGCACCTCAAGTAGCGAATGACTGACGGCTGACGGCACCTCAAGTAGCGTGAGCTTTTAGCTGACGGCTGACGGCTGACGGCTGACGGCTGAATCCTTAAGTTAATTTCACTTAAGGTTGAAGAAATTTGCTAACGCCTCAACCATCATTGGTGGCCAACGGCGGACATGCTCTACCCAGTCCAAGTCTTGGTAGCGCTTGTCGAGACCAACGGCTGCCACCCAGTTACTCTCAGCTTCCCCCCGTTTTCCGTTAGCCCACAAAACGGCTGTTAAAGCAGCTCGCAGATCGGCAAATTGGGGGTATTTTCGGATGGTATTGCGCATGGTGCGTATGGCTTCTTTGGTCTCACCAATTTGATAGAGCGCCAGAGCATAGTTAGCATAGGCAAAGGCAAACTTGGGCGCTAACTCGATGGATTTTTGGTAATTTGCGATCGCTTCTGTCCATTGGCCTAGTCCTGCCTTAGCATTCCCCAAGTTGTTGTAAGCCATGGCATCCTTGGGATCAAGTTTTAGCAATCGCTCATAGTCAGCAATGGCATCTTGCCATCGTCGAAGTCCTTCATAAGCCGCACCGCGATTGAGATAAGGGTCAGTGGCTTCTGGTGCTAACTCAATGGCGTGAGTAAAATCTGCGATCGCATCTTCTAATTTATTCTGGCTGACTCTAAGGTTACCCCGATTACTCCAACCGACGGGATTATCTGGCAACAGCTCAATTAGCTGAGTCCAGTAATTTTCAGCAGTTGGGAAATTACCCTGATTCGTAGCAGCAAATGCTTTTTTCCTTAACTGGTTAATTTGTTTTATCTGAGCCTTTGTCAATTCTGAAAATTGCGTTTGCGCCATTGCTGGGGGTGTGATTATCGTAGCAGCCGATACAACGACAAGCAGTAAAATCAGTAAAATCCGAATCAAGCGTTTCATATATTATTTGAACTGAGACCGCAATCTTGATATTCCTTGCTACTGACTATTAACTACTAATTACTAACTACTAACAACTACTCATAGCCCAAATGTTTCCGAGCGGCTGAGGTGGCGACGCGACCCCGAGGCGTGCGGTGCAGGAAACCAATTTGTAACAGATAGGGTTCATAAACCTCTTCAATGGTTTGAGCATCTTCTCCAGTAGAGGCTGCCACTGCTTCTAAACCAACTGGTCCGCCATTGAACTGTTCAATCATTACCTTTAGCACTAGTCGGTCTGTCCAATCTAACCCCATCGGGTCTACATTAAAGATTTCCATGGCTTGAGCTGCTACATCCTGGTTAATTTGCTCAATGCCTTTGACTTGAGCATAGTCTCGCACTCGCCTCAGGAGTCGGTTAGCAATTCGAGGTGTGCCACGAGACCGACGGGCAATTTCCTCAGCACCATCTTCCGTTACTGCTGCCTTGAGCAGTTGAGCTGTCCTGGTTACAATTAAACTCAATTCATCGATCTCATAGAAGCGTAAGCGTTGGATCATACCAAAGCGATCGCGTAGGGGTGAGGTTAAGGAACCTACTCGGGTGGTTGCCCCCACTAAGGTAAACTGCGGCAGAGGAATACTACGGGTTTTGGCACTCTGACCCTTACCAATAGTGATATCCAATCGATAGTCTTCCATTGCTGGATATAGCAATTCCTCTGTCATGCGCGATAAACGATGGATTTCGTCTATAAATAAAATATCCCCAGGTTTGAGATTAACCAGAAGCCCCACAATATCTCGTGGACGCTCTAAGGCAGGTGCAGCAGTAATTTTACAATTCACCTCCATCTCAGTTGCCAAAATTAGGGACATGGTTGTTTTCCCTAATCCTGGTGGTCCATACAACAGCAGGTGATCCATGGCCTCATTTCTGGCTTTGGCGGCTTGAATGCCAATTTCCAAAACTCCTTTGAGTTCTTTTTGTCCGATGTAGTCGGCTAAGCGGTGTGGTCTAATACTCTCTTCCTGATGACCAACTTCCTCAGCGGTGGCCGTTGCTAGTAGTAGCTCCCCATCGTTTTGCCTCTGACGGGGTAAGCCGCGACCTTTTCGTTTCTTGCTAGATTTGGGTTCTCTATCTGGGTTTTGGTACTGTTGTCTAAAAGACGTTATGGCCATGGGTCATACTTTATCCTTCATACTTCATACTTAGTTTACTTATGCTGGCTAAGAGAATCTTACCGTGCCTGGATGTAAAAGCTGGGCGAGTTGTTAAAGGGGTCAACTTTGTTAATCTTAAGGACGCTGGTGATCCAGTGGAATTAGCACAAGTTTACAATGATGCTGGTGCAGATGAGCTGGTGTTTTTGGATATAACTGCTACCCATGAAGACCGAGACATTATTATTGATGTAGTCTACCGTACAGCTGAACAAGTGTTTATTCCCTTGACGGTGGGGGGTGGCATCCAGTCTTTGGAAAATATTAAATTATTATTAAGAGCAGGAGCCGATAAAGTTAGTATTAATTCGGCTGCTGTACGCAATCCGGACTTTATTAATCAAGCCAGCGATCGCTTTGGTAATCAGTGCATTGTAGTTGCTATTGATGCTCGTCGTCGGGAAGATCCCCATAACCCCGGTTGGAATGTTTACGTGCGAGGAGGACGTGAGAACACCGGTATTGATGCGATCGCATGGGCAAAAGAGGTGGCACAACGGGGAGCTGGGGAACTTCTGGTTACTAGTATGGATGCGGATGGAACCCAGGCTGGGTATGACTTAGAGCTAACGCGCACTATGGCTGAACAGGTGGAAATTCCTGTGATTGCCTCCGGTGGTGCTGGCAACTGCGATCATATTTATCAGGCTCTGACTGAAGGCAAAGCCGAAGCAGCGTTGCTAGCTTCCCTGTTGCATTACGGGCAACTGAGTGTATCTCAAATTAAAACTTATTTGAACCAGCACCAAATTCCGGTGCGATTGCCATAGTAAACTAATGGATTATTTTTCCGAAAGATTTAAGTTTTGTTGTGTAGTATTAAGTAGTTTAATGGTTTGCAGCGATTTTTATAGCTGCTAAACTAAATATGGATCCAATATTAATTTTTGTAAAAAATGCTGGTGATAATTCTAATATTTGATGTGGCCTTGGTGGCTTGGTCACTGCACCTGATGCAGGAAGCCTTTGATACCCAAGAGTTCTCTCTGATGCTGGCTGGTACCTTAGTAGCTATGTCAGCAGCAGCCATGTTAGTGGTTTATTTTCTGATGAACAGCTGCATGGGGTATCTTACCCAAATGGCTCAGTCTCCCAGCGTATTCTACTGATCGAGATAATTTCATTCTGAAACTACTTGACTTAGCTGAGCTATCAAGGTATACTAGTTAATGGACTATAAAATTACGGGGTTATAGCTCAGTTGGTAGAGCACCTCAATGGCATTGAGGGGGTCAGCGGTTCGAATCCGCTTAGCTCCATATTGTTTAAATATTGATTAAAGGCTGAAGTCTTTTAGCCTGATGGGTTGCCGTAGGGTAGCTTAGCTATCAGTCTTCAGTAATATAGCGCTACGCCCAAGGGCAAGAGGCAAGAGGCAAGAGGCAAAAGTTTACGTGCATTAGCGTTTCAGCTTGTATCAATGTCCTAACTTTAATGCGTAGTGCTATAAGGTTAGAATTTGTTGACGGTTGACCGTTGAGGTGAAACTGTTAAAACAAGCCTTGGGAGTGGCGAGGGGGGAAAACCCGTGAGACTTGATGGTGAGATGTTGAGATGAAAACCTCTTTATCGAAGACGAATTCACCGTAATCGGCGAGGTTATCTAGACCAATCAAATTTAGGATGATCTCAGCCACTAGCCAGGTGGTGACTTTCAGAAATACATTGTTCCACTGATGATTCATTGCTCTGAGGTTTAAACATTTGGTAGGTAGAGGTTTTGTCTGGCTTCTGTTTTTTCAGATGCACCTAAATCTCTACTTCAATTCCAGAGCGACGAATCCGCAAAAAAGTCAAAAACTTTTATTTAATAAAATTTCCCATATTGATTGGTGTTGAAAGTTCACGGTTTAGGGTTGACAGTTGATATCACTTTAGGTTAATCAGTTTGTTTATTAGCGATCGCTTTCTTAATGCAAAGCGCGAGTGGGGGAAACGCCCAAGACCGTAATGGTGCGTTTGACCCGTAATTAAATTCGCCACGGGTCGCACCTCTGCATCGCTTTTTGGGATTTGAACCCGATTTGGGATTATAGCGCTGCATCCTTAACTAACCTTCAGGATTTCAATGGGATCCCCTTGGTGCAATACTTTACCGGCTTCAGAAGCAGGGACGTTTGTATTCACGCTTAATTTGTAGAAATGATTGAAACGAGCGCTGGTTGTCCAGGATGGTAGGCTTTCCTTGCGCTTCGCCATGAAAGTCTTTTGGAAATTATCAGTAGCCTCTCCTGTTTGAGGGTCTCGTGCTAAAACAATACAACGTTGACAAGGATTAATTCCTTCTATCAAAGCTTCCCCTACTTTAAACTGAATAGATTGCCCTGATTCGGAAAACAATTGGTCTTCCCAGAAAGCTGGAACTCCTCCAATTTCTAGATTGGCTCGAACACGACGTCGTATGTCTTCAGCACTTATTTCAGGGAACCAAGAAGCAATGGTTTCAATGGTAGCGCTACTAATAATAGTAGGACCTAGAGCATTGGTATCGTCTGGAAAACCAGTGCTGGTGTTCTGCACGACTTTAACTGGAAAATCGAAGTAATCCTTTAACCAAGCTTCCAGAGCAACTCGCCCGTGATCAATATGAAAGGTAATGTTTTGGTTTGTGCCCTGAATCTGTAGCGATAGCAATTGGGATTGGATATGGAAGACCGACCGCAGCAAGTGAACTTTGGCATTGCGCTTACCATTGACAAATTTACCTTGCTGATCGAATAGGGCAAATTCCCGGTCATGCTTTAGGGCACCACTTTTGAGGAGAGTGGCGGTTTCGAGTTCAATCCGATCTAGGGATTTAATTGGGTAGATATAGATAGCTTTAAGGTAAGGTATGGCAATTTTCATAACGAGTGAGTGACATTGCTTATCCTTTTAAGGCAAAAGGCAAAAGGCAAAAGGCAAAAGGCAAAAGGCAAAAGGCAAAAGGCAAAAGGCAATATTCAAGATTGTTTTAAGCGATGCAGCGCGGTCTTGGGGGTTTCCCCCATGAGCGACTGCATCAAGACAGGGAATCTGCCTCAAAGAAGACTTTACCTCATCATTGCAATCACCGCTATATAATCGCTTATAAATAACAGATAAAGAATGATATAGCAATAATAATCAAGACTCCATCAGCTTTATCCTAGTTGTAAATATTTCTATCAAGTAAAGCATTTTTTTATAAACTTGGTAGGGATCACAGAGCAAACTTATCTAAAATTAGTTAATAAATACATTAATTTATCATAACACCAGGGATATCAAGGAAAGCGATCGCTAATCCCAGCAAGCGATCGCTAATTTTGGTTTTGTTACTTACCTTAAACAAACTTAATAAACTTTAAGTTTTAGCAGAAGAAATTAGTTAAGCGATCGCTAAGTTATAATGACAGCTAATTTATGCTAGTAAGCCAAATATAGAGGGTTTGCCCCGAGTTGGCAATCATGAAGCTGAATCAAATTATTAATAAAATTAAAGTCTCTCTAACCCCTTCGTCAACCAAAAATCCTTACCAAAAGGTTTAAAAAATAGCCTATAAAATTTACCAAAATCGTCTACTCGTAAAAGGTGAAGAAGATGCTGAGCAAGACTGGCATAAAGCTGAGCAAATTGTTAACAATCCTTTGAGGTTAGCGTTGTTCAAGTGCCATCAACCTTTCATCAGCATAGAAAAAAAGTTTTTAGAGCCTGTTCTGGATTATCTGAATAGATTAGCATTGCTAGAAATTTTAGGACTAGTGGGTAATCTATCTCTACTTGTTGGTGTGATTGTCTTTATTGCTGGTGAGCAGGATAGACGAAATGCTGAAGTTTATCAGGCATGGCAAGTAGTTACAGCAGCCTATGACCAAGCTGGCAGTGGCGGCAGAAAAGAAGCTCTGGAATTCCTAAACTCAGAACCAAGGCGTATTCCCTGGTTTTGGTTGACCTGGCGGAGACAGAGCTTAGAGGGTTTAGAGGCTCCAAAAGCTTATTTGAGAGGAGTTCAGCTCTCTGATGCGGAGCTAGTTAACGCTAATTTACAACAAGCTAATTTATTTGCAGCTAATTTACAGAAAGCTAATTTATATGCAGCTAAATTACAGAAAGCTGATTTATCTAAAGCTAATTTAAAAGACGCTCGTCTATATAGAGCGAATTTACAGGGAGCTAGTTTATCTGAAGCTCAGTTACAGAAAGCTCGTTTATATAGAGCGAATTTACAACAAGCTATTTTAGATGCAGCTAATTTACATAACGCTAGTTTATTAGTAACTAATTTACAGCAATCTTATTTAGAGGAAGCTAACTTACAGAAAGCTATTTTATTTAAAGCTAATTTATCAGGAGCTGATTTATCAGGAGCTGATTTACAGCAAGCTCGTTTCTCTAGAACTAATTTACAGGAAGCTGATTTATCGGGAGCTAATTTAAAGGAAACTGATTTATCTAGAGCTAATTTACAAGACGCACTTTATTCAGACGAAACAACATCGGAAGCTGCATGTGAAATACTTTACATTACCTATCCTTGTCCCACGATATTTCCTGAAGGTTTTGACCCTAAAGCTGCTGGCATGAAGTTAATCAAGGAAGAGGAAGATATACCTGAAGGATAATTCTTAAGATTCAACACTATAGATTGAGGAATTGAGTGGGAGATACTTTCAAGTCAAGTACTTCCTTGCAAAAACTATAAGGATTCTGAAGCTTACTGACAAGATAGGGGTCAATTTTAGTTATACTCTTACTGTCCACCAGACCAGTCTACTTTGTCTAGTAATCATTGAGATAATGGGGAATTATTCAGGCGATCGCTACCCTATCCTAATTCCCCGCTAAGGTATACTATGGTCATGATAGTGTTGCAACGATCCTAAGCTATTACTCTACCTCCTCCCAGCCTTCGATAACCGCCATCAGAATATTCACTACCGGATGGTCAATCGATTCCTTGAATGCATCTACTCCTCCAGCTTTCAGGGAATTGATTACCTTAACTTTTAGTGTTGGGTTATTCTCAATTTGGTCAAGAACTTCAGCTACAACTATCATCTTCTCTTTGTTTGTTGTAGTGGGATTAGTCTGGGAGACTTGGTTTAGAAGTTGTTGGATTTCTGCTGCTGCTTCAACTAGGGTTTGCTTATGCTCGTTGGCTATTGATAGATCAGCAGTTACAGAATTTTCAGCTATGCCTCCTATATTTCCAGCGTTATAAACACTCTTACTAAGATTATTGAAACCGAATATCTTGCTATCTCCAGGCATAATAAAATGTTCTCCTTGATTAATGAAACACTTACTTTTTAGAGTAAAGCACACCAATCGTGTGTTTAGACACAAACTGATTGGGTTTTTCGTTTTCGTCTAGGGACACCCAGATCGATTCATTCAGGTTAGCAGCTATGTTGTCTTGATATTGTTGATAATGTTGATCCTTAAGGTTAAAAGAAGCCATGTACTTCAAGTCAGGTTTTTGTGTATTCTGTGTCCATCCATAAATCCTCAACTCGTAGTTGCCAACTTGTAAATCAAATTCTTTTCCTCCTAATTCAGGACTCCAATCGAACCGAACAATTTTATTTACTGAAGAACGTGCGTGTACTGGAATCGGTTGAGCTAGATTTTCATCTTGAAAATTTCCTCCACTGTCGATTTTAACGAAAGTAGTCCATGCCATGTCATAAAAATTGTCATTATCTTTTCTGCCAACAACTAAACGAATCCGTTGAATGGTTCCTCCTTGAGGACTCCAATTATAGAAAGTTATGGGAAGATTGAACCCTAATCCTACAATCTTTTTATTAGCAGGTGTAACAAGGTATGTAGGAAAAAATATAATGTTTCTTCCCAAAGACAGCTTAAGATTAGCTTTCCTAAAATTTGATGTATAAGCTACAGCTATAGATACAAGTAAACTAAATAAAGCAATGAGGATGGTAATAGGATCGTCTGACTGCACGTTTGTTCTGGTGCTTTTAGTTATTTGCGGTGCAGGTGACGACGAAGGTTGTTGAGCTATTAGCTCAGTAATTTCATAGTTGTTATGAGTCCGAAACTGCATAGTTATTAGTGTCTATTGCCAAGAATATATAACTAAGGTATCCTGATAATATTATATCATGTCCGGTTGAATAATTATTATATACCTTGACTACTAATGGGGACTATGTAATTAGTAATTTGTAGTTTAAGATTAGGGATTATTTCGTAAGGAATTAACCGGATTAGATATTACTCAAATATAGAACCAGCCACAGGCTACTGTTCAATCAAGACTTCCTTTACCCAAGCTGCATCTGCGGTCGATAAAGGTGGTGGTGGGTCTTTACTATAATCAATCGCTAAATCATAACTTCCTTGGTCGTAAAGGTTATGTAATAATTGTTGTAAATTAACGGTAGGTTCTCGATCGTATGGTTGGAGAGGTAAAGGAAACGAAGGTATTGCTTGGGGGAGATTGAACGCATATAAATCGGCTTGGGGACGTTCTTGAGAACGGCTGACCACGATTCGATAGTGGCTCTGGAAGGCTTGATTATTCATAGCCATCGGTTTTCCTTGACGCAGTAAATCAATTTCCACTAAATGGGTTAAGCTATCTAATATTTTTTGCCGTTTGGTTTCATAAGTGCTGCGCCCTTCTGCAGACCGTTTGTTTTTGGGAGAAAGAATTTCGATAACAGTAATTACTTTGCCAGTTTCTACCTTTCGCACTTCTAAATACCACTCTCTAACCATTTCAGTCATCGGTAGAGCAATCTTCATTGGTTTAACGCTAGGAGCAGCAACAGTAACCAGGGCTGAGGGTTCTTGGTGGTTGCTTTGAGAACTTTGAACAACTACATGATCTTTTCGGGCGGGCAGGATGCCCACTCTACCTAGCATGGAATCATCACCAGTAGCGTTGTAGACTCTTTCCTCAATTGCTACCCGATACTTCGGACGTAGTTGAGGGTTAAGGCTTTGGGCAATCAGGACAATTAGCCACTTGTGAACTTGTGACCAATATTCTGGTTTCTCCAGGTAGGGATTCATCCCAGGAAAAGGTGAAGGCATCTTGTGTGATGAAGCTGTGAAGTGCTATACTACCTAAGTTACCGAAAAATTTTGGCTCTTCGGTACCTGCAACCTAGCTAGTATTTTTCGCAAACTTCCGCAAAATAACCGGAATTTGACTATGTGTTATACCAATTTCTAAAATTAAGTGGTATAATATATTCTAAATAAAATTAGTCCCAAGACAGCTATGGTCTGGGCTCACCCCCTAACCTGCTCTAGCCTTGGATTTAAGCAGCGTTTAACAAAAAGTCTCTCAAACTCCTACTCTGTATAGCTTTGAGATTTTAAGAATTCAGTTTTTACTAACTAGCATCTGAATGCCTAAAAGTTTTGCCTAGCAATCCTCTTAGGCATTTTTTTTTTGCAAATTAGCATCCCTTGATGGCAAAGAACCATTATGAATCAAGTTGACCTAGCGTTTACTCCAGCTCTAGACCAAGCCCAACTGATCCGCAAGGGTGAGATATCACCGCTGGAATTAGTCCAACTCTACCTTGAACGGATCGAAGCATTAAATCCCCAAGTGGGCAGTTACTTCACTGTGGCGTCTGAGATGGCACTGGCGGATGCTAAAGCCAAAACCGAACAACTTGCCCAAACTACTGATACTTCTAAACTTCCCCCATTTTTTGGTGTTCCAATTGCGATTAAAGACCTCAGGGCTGTAGAAGGACTCCCTTGTAGCTTTGGTGTTGCTGCGCTCAAAGACAATATTGCTGAGTATGATGATGGGGTAATCACCCGGATCAAGCAAGCTGGATTCATTATTTTAGGTAAAACCGCTACTTCTGAACTGGGTTCGTTACCCTATACCGAACCCCCAGGATTTCCACCGGCTCGCAATCCCTGGAATCTAGACTACACACCAGGGGGGTCTAGTGGCGGTTCAGCTGCAGCAGTAGCGGCTGGCTTATCTCCCATTGCCCAAGGTTCGGATGGTGGGGGTTCCCTGCGCGGTCCAGCCTTTTGCTGTGGTTTGGTCGCCATTAAACCGACACGAGGTCGTATTTCTTACGCTCCAGTAGGAGACTTTCAAAGTGGTATTGCTAGTATTGGTCCGATGGCACGGACGGTAGCTGATGCCGCTGCTTTACTGGATGTGATGTCTGGCTATATTACTGGAGACCCTTACTGGTTACCTGACCCAGAGATATCGTTTCTAGAGGCTACCGATCAACAACTGGATAATTTGCGGATTAGTTTTGCGACATCCATTAAACCGATGGGAGAAGCGTCAGCTGTATGTGAAAAGATTGTGGTGGAAACGGTGCAGCGACTGGAAGGGATGGGACATCTGGTTGAACCGGGTTGTCCAGATTTCAGTGACATAGTAGAACCGTTTAAGACAGTATGGCAAGCTGGGGTAACCTCAGCAGGAATTCCCCTAGAAGCCTTAAGTCCGATGAATCGCTGGATTGCTGAACAATCCGGTTCTGCTGGGGAATACTTACAAGCGGTGACTAAGCTACAAATTATAGCGCGTCAGATTGTGGGATTCTTTAACAACTATGATGTGCTAGTGTTACCTACTTATTTACATCCACCGATTCGGGTAGGAGAGTGGGACGATTTGAGTTATGAAGAAACCTTGGAGAATATTATTAATTGGATTGGACCGTGTCCACCATTTAATGCTACTGGACTTCCTGCGATCGCAATTCCTGCTGGTTTTGATGAGAAGGGCTTACCTGTAGGAATTCAGTTAGTGGGACCTCCAGCATCAGAAGCAAGACTATTAGCATTAGCGGCTCAGTTGGAAGCAGCAAACCCTTGGATTAATAATCGTCCCACTATAGCAACGGAAGTATAGTTTAGGACATCATATTTGGCTTTAAAGGGAACAGGGAATAGGGAACAGGGAACAGAAATATGTCTTAACCTTGGCTTCGACTGCTATAAAATCTAAGATTTACAGGACTTACGCCAAATATGAGTTATTTCTCCATCCAACAAGTATAGTTATGACGTAAGTCCTGATTATATTTAAGTCCTGATTTAAGAGGTTAATAGTAAACCGTCAACAGTCAACAATGCTTAAACTTTTTTCAACCAGCTGAACATAGCGCGTAAGTCTTTACCGACTTCCTCGACGGGATGTTCTTTATTCTGACGGCGCATAGCTGTGAAGACCGGTTTACCTCCCTGATTTTCCAAGACAAATTCACGGGCGAATTGACCTGATTGAATTTCTTTGAGGATTTTACGCATCTCGGCGCGAGTTTCATCAGTAACAATCCTTGGCCCACGGGTATAGTCACCATATTCAGCAGTGTTGGAGATGCTATCCCGCATGTTAGCTAAACCACCTTCCACCACTAGGTCAACAATCAGTTTGACTTCATGAAGGCATTCAAAATAGGCCAATTCTGGTTGATAACCAGCAGCGACTAGGGTCTCAAATCCGGATTTAATCAATTCACTCAAGCCGCCACACAATACGACTTGCTCACCAAATAGGTCAGTTTCTGTTTCTTCCCGGAAGGTAGTTTCAAGAATCCCGGCACGGGTACCACCAATTCCTTTGGCGTAAGCCATGGCGCGATCGCGTGCTTGACCTGTGGCATCCTGGTAAACAGCAAATAGACAAGGTACCCCTTCGCCCTGTTCATAGGTGCGCCGCACCAAATGTCCTGGACCTTTGGGAGCAACCATGATCACATCTATGAACTCTGGGGGAACAATTTGACCAAAATGAATATTGAAGCCGTGGGCAAAAGCAATAACATTACCCTCGGTCAGATTTGGCTCAATTTCTGCCTTATAAATGGTTTTTTGCACTTCATCCGGCAGCAGGATCATCACCAAGTCAGCTGCTTTAGCAGCATCAGCCACTGTGTGGACGGTTAAGCCTGCTTCTTCAGCTTTTGCCTTAGACTTACTACCTGGATAGAGTCCCACGATCACATTCATGCCACTCTCTTTAAGATTAAGGGCGTGGGCGTGACCTTGAGAACCATAGCCGATGATAGCTATAGTTTTATCCGCCAGTAGGTCTAGGTTAGCATCGGTATCGTAATACATTTGAGCCATTGTAATTTCTGTTCCTTTTTTGCTGGTCACTGTCTTGATGCAGTCGCTCATGGGGGAAACCACGGCAGTCGCTCATGGGGGAGACCCCCAAGACCGCGCTGCCTCCCCAAGACCGCGCTGCATCGCTGCAAACTTACCATGATACCGCAAAACCGATCTCAAGCCTGGCAGGTGAGATACCTTTTTATCGATGAATCCATCACTACATTACCCCATGTGTGAATACAGGTATTGGATGGTAATTATAAGTATTCCTAATTATAAATCTCTAAGGATTTTGCCAAAGTTATCTGAGGGAGATAGAATCTGTAAAAATCCTGTTCAACCTAGACCTTAGACCATTTTCATGGAGTGGTTTGAGAGGTAACTCTCTGGTGTAGATACTTGTGGAGATTATATAAGTAAAACTTATCAAATTGGCGATTCAGCCTTTCATTCTTAATCGGTCTTAATCTGCTGAGTGTTTTCCCGTAGTATCAGAGATGGAGTAAAAATAAGCATGCCAAGCTCCTTCAACCAAAGGATAGGCTTTTGCCGTATACTCACAACGTCTCTACTATTGTTTTACGAGAGGATTACTAAAACATGGCAACTTACAAAGTCACCTTGAAAACGCCAGATGGGGATCAAACCATTGACTGTCCTGAAGACGAATACATTCTCGACACTGCCGAGGAGCTAGGTGTAGATCTGCCTTATTCCTGCCGTGCGGGTGCCTGCTCTACCTGTGCTGGCAAACTAGAGAGTGGTACTATTGATCAGTCAGACCAATCTTTCCTGGATGATGACCAAATGGCCGCTGGCTACGTTCTGACCTGTGTGGCTTACCCCACCTCTGATTGCACAATCAGTACTCATAAAGAGGAAGAACTGTACTAAGTACTACTATAAGTACTAATAACAGAGGGGTGAGTAAAAGCTAATCGAAAATGTCGCAGAGTCTACCAAAAACTCTTATTATTTGTTAGACTTAAATTAGGGTAACACCGACAGGGATTATTATGTAACTTACATTAAAGCCGAAAACCAAGGTGAAATAGTTGCGCTTAGATCCTGGTGGAACGAACTTTTTTGACATTTTTATGGCGCTCGCAGGATATTCCTGAGAGCTTTGGGAGATACCCCCTGGATGCTATTGCATCTTGCATTGGCGGGCGAGGGTCTATCTTGGTAGACTTTGGTAGCTAAAAAGTATCGGAAGTAAGAGAGCTTAGAAGTTGGGTGTTTTACTCTTTCAGCTCTTTACTTCCCCATCGCCGCAGATCCGGTGATGAGATAGTCAGGTAATGAGGTGATGGCGAAATCACGCTAAATCCAAGCTAAATCGAGGAAGATATGGAATAACTTTCCTGAAATTATTCCATATCTTCCCTTTCTCCCCTCTTTGACCCTTGATTAGACTAGGGCGTGACTAGTGCGCTGGCATTTTGCCAGAAGATAATAGAATTGTTCAAAGGCTGAATTTGAGTACCAGGATAATAGAAGCTGAGAATTTTTTCTGCGGACCAACCGAGTTTAGCTAAATTTTGGGAACCGTGTTGGCTGAAGCCAACCCCATGTCCAAAGCCCCCACCCACGAAAACGTAGCCTTTGAGGGTTTGGTTGGCTTTGTCATAAATCGGGTCTACGTAGAAGAGGGTGCTGCGGGGAGGACCAAAGGCGCTGCGGGCTTCATTTTTACTCAGCTCCAGGATACCCCGATCCGTTGTTACCGCCATTTTCAGCACTCTTCCTGCTGGTGAACGCTCTACCACTTCCATATGCTCAATGGTAGTGAAGTTGGCAAGGGGGTGTTTGGTTTTTTTGAGATAGCGTTGTAAATGGCTGGTGACTTGTTTTAAGCTATTGTTGTACTTCCAGCGGAATAAGTAACTATTGTCAGTCTCATTAAATCCTTGCTTCAAGTTCATGAACTCACGGAAATTTTGTTCGTCTGCTAAGGATTTTTGTGACAAATTCCAGAGGGAGTATGGGGAGTCTACCACTGCTTTTAAGTAAGGACGTTCTGACCCATTCCAAACATCACTGAAAGGCGCACTGACTCCACCAGTTGCCGCTGAATACAGGGCATCTACTAACTCATTATTGTAGGTCAGGACGAGACCTTTAGTGGCTGCGATCGCACGGTCAGCCACTGGATTGGTTTGATTTATTCCGAAATAAACCTGGCAGTGAGTATCGGCACAGAGTTCGTAACCGTCAACATTAAATCGGCGTCGGTTCCGCAAGGCGTAGGTGCGAGCAATAATGCTCTGAGCAGCTACGGTTGAATAGCGTGCTCCAGCTCCAATTTCATGAGGTACTACACCGCGCAAATAGCTTTCTAGAGGTACCTGATTTACTAAGGTATAGTCACCATAGGCATTGGGCTGGATGCGTAGACTACCAGGATAAAGTCTTGTCCTACGGTTATTTTCTCCTTTGCTAACCCAGATCAGATTTTTTCCAGCAGTAATATCGATTTCCCGTCGATGGTAGCGATAGTTACCAATTACAAAGGAAGCATGGGGCACCTCGGTGACAACATTAGTATCAATATAGGCAGTAGTATCACCTTTGGCTTTGATACTTGCTAGCAGTAGACGTCGCAATAAAGGGGTTTGATAAACACTCCGTTTTGCCCACACCTGCCAGCGGTCAGGCTTGGCAACTTCCACCTCAATCCCCTTTTCCCGCCATTTATTGGCACTATCTTCTGCAGTTTCAAAGGTCCCATGGTTACTCAAGACCACGTACTCTTCGATCTGGGGCTGCTGTAACGGTTTATTGACTATTTCCAGCTTAAGGCTGCTCAGCTGCTTGGTTTTCGGTTGCATATCACCGCCTAAAAATTTGACGGTTAGCTGATCGTCCGGGGCAGCTTTCAGGGTGAGCTTGTCAGTTGGTTCATCTCCAAAGCGCTGCACTACTCCCACTTTTAGTGGGATATCTGAGGCTTTGGCTGCTAACCCTGATAGGATAGGTAGTCCCCAAAACGATAGTGTCATCAACGGTATGAGGAAATGGGGATTGGAAGCTGGGGAATTGAGAGAGATCGGTTTTTTGGTGAACCCCACTATCCAATTGCGAAACCGACCTGTCTTACCCGATGCCGTATTTTGATGCGAATTCAAGTCAAGCGCTTTGATTGTCATTAGCTTAGTTGTTAAAGTACCCAATCCATAATTCCCGTTTCCCGATTCTAGATCCCGAAAAGTACGATCCTCCACAGGTATTGTTACCCTGACCGGGTCTTTTCAGGGTCTTTGCTTTGGGGAAGATTGGAAAGATGGTGAGCGCGGTAGTATAGCGCTACGCCGAAGGCAAAAGGCAAGAGGCAAGAGGCAAGAGGCAACAGTTTACTAATCGTCAAGACTAATCACCAATGACTAAATGACTAATGGCAGCTACCCACTGTGATTACTTCCAGCTAACAACACTTCCCCTTGCCTGATTCGTTGGGCAGCATCTAGTAACACGTCTTCTAGATAGGGTTTGGTAAAATAGCCTCTGGCACCGAGATCAGCAGCTACTTTCCGGTGTCGATCAGCACCACGAGAGGTGAGCATGGCCAGGGGGATTTCACACAAATCTGGGTCTTTTTGAAGGCGAGATAGGAGTTCTAGACCATCCATTCTGGGCATTTCAATGTCACAGAATACGATCTCGCAAGGCAAACCAGACCGGAGTTTATCCCAGGCTTCTTGACCATCACGGGCTTGTTCTACCCGATAACCAGCTTTACTGAAGGTCATAGAAAGGAGTTCACGGACTGTGATTGAATCATCCACAATCAACACCATGGGATCAGATTTGATGAGATTGACCTCGGCTCCGCTGGCGGTTGGAGTTTCCATCCTTTGCCAGATCGCAACACCACCATCTTTACGAATCCGACCCATAGCAAGGTCAATCAGTTCTAGAACGTCAGCAATGGGCATCACTCGACCATCCCCTAAGACGGTCGCCCCGGTAATGCCTACTGGCTTGGGTGCAGGGCCTTCGATTTGCTTAATAACAATTTCTTGCTCCCCTAATACCTGATCAACCTCTACGGCGAGCATGTTACCTGTACTGCGCAGTACCACCACAGAAATCAGGTTGTCTTCCCGTTGGCTGCCATAGACACTAGCCCGGCTGAGTTGGCTATGGTAGGTCAGCAACTCTGAGAGGGGCTTGAATGGGATCTGGGTGTCCCGCCATTGAAGAAAGGCTTGACCTTGGGAATTGGTCTGAATGCAGTCAGGGGAGACATCCTGCATGTCTTCCACCCCATCCATGGGAAAAGCAATTCTGGCGCGATCGCTTACACAGCAGAGGGCTTTACAAATACTCAGGGTCAGGGGTAAGCGAATGGTAAAGGTGGTTCCTTGGCCGAGAGTAGAGTCGATAGTAATGGTTCCCCGAATTTCACTTAAGCAGGTGCGCACCACATCCATGCCTACCCCTCGACCTTTGGTATCAGTGACTTTCTCCGCAGTGGTGAACCCAGGGTGGAAGATAAAATTGAACAACTCCAAGTCGCTGAGGGTTTTTGCCTCAGTTGGGGAAATGAGATTCTTTTCAAGGGCTTTAGCTCTAATTCGATCTGGATCAATGCCCCCCCCATTATCCGAGATGGAAATCACCGTCTGATTTCCCTGGTAGAATGCTCCGAGGGTGATTTTACCCGCCCTAGGCTTCCCCGCAGCCAGCCGTTCCTCTGGTAGCTCAATCCCGTGGGTAATGGCATTGTTGACCAGGTGGGTCATAGGATCATAGAGGTGTTCCAAGATCATTTTATCAATCAAGGTTTCCCGCCCCTCAACCTGTAGCTCGGCTTCCTTGCCTTCCTGCAAGGAAATTTCCCTAACTGCACGGGGCATGCGGTCTGCTGCCTGTGCAAAGGGCACCATACGCGATCGCGTCAGTCCTTCTTGGAGTTGATTGGTTACCTGTCTGAGGGTACGAGTTACTTGGTCGGTTTCATCCACCAAAAACTCAATGTCAGACGCCGACTCCTTAACCCGGACAATCAGCTCAATGATCTCTTGGGATAGCAAATGGAAGCCTGTAAAGCGGTCCATTTCCAGGGGGTGATAGTCTTCTAAGCTCGTGCAATTCTGGTTTCCTTGTTCCCGTTCTTGGATGCTTGTAGTGCGGTAAATCCTACTACTAGACAATAGGGAATTTTCCAGCAGGGTTCGCTCATACAAGTCCCGCATTTTCAAACCCACATCGTTGAGGCTCGATACCTGATGGGATAAATTATCTAAGAATTGCCGCAGCCGTTCTTGATCTTGCTCTAAGGTATTGCGACCAACCACCAGTTCTCCCACTAAATTGCTCAGGGTGTCCAGTTGTTTAACCGGTACCCGCATGGTTTGTTCAAATAGCTTAGACCTCGGACGCCTTGTTTGGCGAGACAACTCCTGATTCATCCCTCCTGGGATAGCAGAGATGCTTTGATTTGCCTGCTCTAGCAAGTGTTCGAGGTCTTTAAAGTCATCCTCTACTGAGTCCGCCTGATGGGTTTTCCGGGTTTCTTGGTCTAGGGAGTGGTTAGGTAATGGGCTACTAGTTTCACTTAATAGGAGTTCTAGTTGATCAAATATTCTTTTCTGCTCTGATACCACCTCAGCAGTGGGTAAGGTCACATCCAGAGGTTTTATACTGTCAAAATCAACGTTTTGGTAATGTGCGGTAGCTTCTGCCAACAGCTGCTCTAATTGCTGCCATTGATCTTGGGTTGTTGGTAATGGTTTTGGTGATGAATCTGGTAATTTTTTCGATTTTATGGGATCGGATTTTCTATTTTTTCCTTTTACACTTGAACTAAGACCAGGTGTAGACGCCTCACCGGGTCGATCTGAAGTCGAGATGGGCTTTGAAGACCCTGTGGTTGATGGGGAATTAATTGCTGGCTGTTCATGGTTTGCAGGGGGGTGATTTGGAATCAGCTCCAAGTCATTGACCAGATTTAAATCTAATTCATTCAGGTCGGTGTGAGTGGGGTTTGGGTGCGGGGTGCTTGGTGGGATAGGCTGCTGTTTGCCCATCCCATAACTATCTAATTTGGTGGGAGGATTACTTTCCGAGCTTGAGCTATTTTCTTCAAAAAAGGTATCATCAAATAAACTGCTTAATTCGTCGGCTGGGTTAGTTTTTTGAGTTAGGTTTCCCTCACTACTTCCAAAAGAAAGTAATTCTTCAAGGTCTTTATCTGTCAGGCTTGGAGTAGGGTTAGGTTTACTATCATTGTGAGTTGACTCCCTTGACTGTAGTAACTCAAAGGCTGCTTCTTCTGGAAATTCCTCATCGAACAAACTGAGTAAATCTTCCTCGGTAGACTCTGCTGCCTCTGGAATGTTCAACCCATCAAGTTCTTTAATCAGGTCAGATAAATCCTTTGGTTCGTCTGTAGTTAGAGAATTGTCTGATTGGCTAGACAACTGCTGGTTATCTGGAGCGATAATTTCTTCTTCTTGCCAGGTTTGATCCAAATCAGGGGTCTGACCTTCAAAGATATCAGCTAAGGTATTAAGTTCTGCCATGCCAACTTTTGGTTCTGCAGCATCATCGGACTCGATTTCGAGGATATCAGTCGTTGGTTGTTCCACTTCCTCTATATCCGGTATATCCTCGAGGAAGTTATCTAGGTTAAATTCGTCTTTGATTACTGCTGGTGGCTGAGCATCTAGGTTGTTAGACATTCGGAAAGCTAAAATTCCACATTACGCGAACATTTTTCACCTTTTGCCTTGGCAAGTTCGCCGGTTCCCTGCGACGAGAAACTGATATAATCCGGTAAAAACCGTATTAAAGTTCCCTTCCTGCTTCTTTCCAGTTACCTGGTTTTTCATAGGGTGTCGGCACTTCCTATTCCACAGGCTTAGACCGAATAGCCTTCGGCAAAACGTTCTAAATTCAGGCTGGCGTTATAGTCACGGTCTTTGACTTCACCGCAAACCTCACAATCAAAAACTCGTTCTTTAAGTGGCATTTCCTGAACATGACCACAACTATAACAAGTTTTAGTGGATGGGTAGAATCTATCTACAAATACCAATGAGCAACCGTACCACTCAGACTTGTATTCGACTTGACGACGAATTTCATAAAGAGCGGAATCGGCTATCGCACCTGCTAACTTATGGTTTTTTAGCAGACCGGAAACATTTAGATCTTCTAACCCAATGACTGCGTGGTTTTTGCAAAGCCAAGAGGTTAATTTGTGAATTGCATCTTTCCGGATGTTAGCAACACGTTGATGGGCTTTAGCTAATTTCAGCTTGGTCTTATTTCTATTGGCAGAACCCATAGTTCTTCTAGATAGTTCTCGTTGAAGTCTAGCCAGCTTTTTCTGAGCTTGTTTGTAAGCTCTAGGATTAGGAAATACAGTCCCATCTGAACAGGTGGCTAGAACTTTAACCCCGACATCAACACCTAGATATTCTCTACATTTAACAGTGGGTTCAGGTTCCAACTCGTAGGCCAAATAAATATACCAATAATCGGCTACTCGACTGATTGTAACCCGCTTCGTCTGGATTCCAGGTAAAGGTTCATAAGTGCTAACCCACCCAATAAAAGGGAGTTTCAACCGAGTTCCTGAAAACTCCATGACCTTCCCACAATTATCTATGGTGAAGCTATCATTTCTACCTTTCTTCTTGAACTTAGGGTGTTGAGCTCTCCCTTGAAAGAATCGGTTAAACGCTTCTCCTAAGTGCATGAATACGAATTGATAAACCCTATAACTTAAGGTATCCTGCCAAGGATATTGAGGTTTAACATGATTGGCATAGAACTTTTTCAGCTTGTTAGCAGAAGGCTTTAGCCCGGCTTTATAGGATTCGTTCCACATATTTAAAGCCCAATTCCAAAGCCACCTAGAATACCCAGCGTGTTGAGCCATCAAGGTTTTTTGTCTATTATTAAGTTTTAACTTGGTCTTGAAGGCTCGTTGCATAAGTCTGGGTCATTCTTAATTTTGGTTTGATACTAAGCGAGCAGCTCGGCGCTGTCAGTCATGGAGTTTTAATGGCTTTGATTATCCCTGCCGTTTCCCATCAAGCTCACGTTCTGACATTGACCCCGACTCACTCAGCAGCAACTCTGAGTTTGATGTACTTAGTCACCGAGCTACCTTTGACGACATAATGATCGTATCGTTTTGTACCGCAAATCGTCAACTAAGTTATTCCTCTATGATAGTTCTAAAATTTCATCTCACTAACTAGCCAAGACATAGATTAACACTTCCGGATCTATACAGACGAGGTTTTCTTGCCTCGCTAGCTAAATTTTTTATAACGTTTTTCCTATCTCAGTTCAATTGTGAGTTCAACGACTCAGAGCATTTAAGAATTTCTGGATACCTGAGAATAACGACTGTTTTTTTTGGGCAGATGGTATATTTTGAGAATCTTCTGGGCTAGTTGTGTTAACTAGACTTGCCTTAAGTATAATTTGCTCAATAGCCTCTGCTGTCGGTTTGCTGGGTTCTTCAGTCACCAACTGATACTCATCATCAATTTCTAGCCATACTTGCCACACAGAAGGGTAACAACGCCATAGAGCCCCTCCTGGAAAGGGTCGCAGATAATAACAAGACTCCAGAGTTTTCAGGAAGCGATCGCGCAACTGACGTGCGGCATAGCCAATCCCTACAATCGAGACATCTTCGAGCTGAGGATTTAGGATCACACAGGGGCGATCCCCCGCCAAATTGCAAATCTTTTCCACTTGGGCTACTTCCACGGCAGACGGACCCACTAGCAAGAAAACCTGGTCATCCTCATCAATTCTAGTTTCTGCTGGGGAGCGACTGGTGCCAACATCAGTAATTTTAAACGGTACCTCTCCCCAGTCACGACGGGCAAGGGCTGAAGCACCTGTATCAGGAAAGAAGATTTTCAGTCCGGAGCCATACTGCTCAAATATCGGAATAAATGCTTGGGCGATTGACTGGGCTTGCAGGGCAATTTCTGGAAAGACCAACTCCACTTGCAGCCTGGTTTGACCCTCATCTAGGGCGGCTTTGGTCGCTTCTTTAGCTTGAGCGATCGCGTCTTCTAAGGTTAAAGGAAGTTCACTCATGAGTCTGTTTTTATGTGTCTTTATGAAAGACTTTAATACTAATGGCTTCAAATATAAATGTCTCGCCACATTAATCCCACCCAATCAACCCTACCCATCGGAGCAATTGAGCCTTTTTTGAGCAACGTTAGACCTTAGATAATGCTGGTTGTGGCATCAGTCGTTCCAAAATTTGCTTGAGTACCATCACCGTCCAATCTACATCAGCTTCTGTGGTATCTCGCCCCAGTGTCAACCGAATTCCAGCCAAAGCAGCTGGCTCATTGTAACCCATTGCTAACAATATCGGACTCGGACTCAGTTTACCACTGTGGCAAGCGGAACCTGCACTAATCCCAATACCAGCCTGATTAAACTGGCGCACTATAGTTTTGCCAGTCACCCCTTCAGTAGGGGAAGTCACACAGAAACTAACGTGATGGGGTAAGCGATAGTCTCTAGAACCAGTGGGAATGAGATTGGGAGTATCAGCCAGTTGGTCAAACATGCGATCGCGTAATCGAATTAACCGAGGTGTATCTGTTAGCATTTGCGCTGCTGCTAGTTCTGCTGCCATGCCAAACCCAGCAATTACTGGCACCGCCTGGGTTCCAGACCTCAATCGTGATTCTTGTCCACCACCGGAGATCAGGGGAACTAACTCCACACCAGGGCGGATATAGAGTGCCCCTGATCCCATTGGACCATAAATTTTGTGACTGGAAATCGACAGCAAATCCACCGGTAGTCGTTGAACGTCGATAGGTAGCCGTCCGGCTACTTGAACTGCATCGGTATGAAACAGCACACCCTGTTCACGAGCAATTTGTCCAAGTTCATCGATAGGTTGGAGTGTACCTACTTCACTTTGACCGTAGATGACGGAGACTAAAACTGTATTTGCCTGTAGGGCAGCTTTTAAATCATTGGGATTGACCCGTCCCACAGAATCCACTGGTAGCCTGGTCACTTGCCAACCCCACTGCTCCAACCAGGCCACTGGTTGAGCGATCGCAGAATGCTCTACACTAGAAATAATGATATGTTGGGGTTTTTTATAACCTTGGGCAACCCCCATCACTGCCAAATTATCCGCCTCAGTACCGCCAGAGGTAAATGTAATCGATTCTGCTGGTGCATTGATTAACCTAGCCACCTGCATTCTTGCTCTTTCCAGTACAATAGCCGCTCGCTGACCCCACTGGTGTAAGCTAGAGGGATTACCCCACTGCTCGGTAAGGATATCTTGCATAGTTGTAATGACTTCTGGCCTTGGTGGTGTGTTGGCGCTATAGTCCAGATAAATTTGCATCGGTTTTCAGGGAACCAGCTATCTCTACCTTCAGCATATAACCTTTCCTGGTCTCTCTCCAACTGATGACTAATAACTAATGAATAATAACTAATGAATAATAACTAATGAATAATAACTAACCACCTGGTTTACCAACGTTATAATCCTCGTGGGACAAAACCGCGTGAGGAACCAATAAGCTACCCTGGTCGTGACAAATCATTCGGTAGTTGCGCGTTACAGGAATACTGATGATCCAGCGGTTGTGGCGCAGCCGCTTGCCACCAAATTCTCTGTAATCCTGGTGATTCTCCAAACCAGCTATGATCCCACGAGCTTTGACCACCACATGGGTAGGAAGGTTTTTTAAGTCAATGGGATCATCTTCAAAACTAGACTCCCACTGCCGTTTTTGCTGTTTTTTCTCTTCCCGTGCTCGGTTTTTTTGATCACATCGGTGGCATGTTTTACCATACCCCTTGTGGCCACACGGAAATGTTTTCTTTCGTCTTGGCATAAGACACTAGTTCGGGTTAAAGTCCCTAACCCGCTAATTAGGCTTCGGTGTAAGCCATTCCATAAAAAAAGGCAATTAGGGGGGGTAGTTGAACAAGATGGCAACTGATATCCCCTGGTATTTTATGTTAATTCAACAACTGCATCTATTTGAAGATTGTGCTGTTAGCATGGGGAAATCAGCTATGCAATCGGGTTTTTTGATGCCTTGAGTTCCCAACCAGCGTGCATTTACTGGAATTTGTATGATCTTTTGCTGATACTATTGATTTTGTGTGGCTGTCAACAAGCTCAGCCACAGGTGTCTCTTGAGCCCCCTCTGCCCCAAGACCCTTGGGTTCAGGCTTACTTTAATCATAGTAGGTCAGCCCAATACACAGATCCTTACCGGGGAGTAACTCGGGAGGGAGATAACTTGGAGCAAGTGATTGTGGATGCGATCGCATCAGCAAAGTCAACAGTAGATGTGGCGGTTCAGGAGTTGCGTATGCCCAGAATTGCCCAAGCTTTAGTAGAACGTAAACAAGCTGGTGTCAAGGTCAGAGTCATTTTAGACAATAACTACAGCCTTCCGGTCAGTAAACTTACTGCTGAGTCAGTGGCAAAACTCCGCCAAAGAGAACGCTCACGCTACAATGAGTCCCTAATATTGATCGACCGTGACGGAGATGGTCAGCTGAGTGCAACGGAAATTTCACAAGGAGACGCTTTAATCATCTTAGGAAATGGTGGTGTACCTATGATTGATGACACAGCGGATGGTTCTCGAGGCAGTGGCTTAATGCATCATAAGTTTATAGTTATTGATAAGAAAGTTTCTATTATTACCTCAGCCAACTTCACTCTTAGTGATCTACATGGTGACTTTCAGTTTCGAGACAGTCGTGGCAATCCCAACAATCTACTCAAGATTGACAGTGTAGAGTTAGCTAACCAATTCACCCAGGAATTTAACCTGATGTGGGGAGATGGTGCTGGCGGTAAACCAGACAGTAAGTTTGGTCTCAAGAAGCCATCGCGACCAGTAGAGCAGGTGAGACTGGGGGATACAACTGGGGGGGATACAACTGTGGGGGATACGACTGTGGGGGATACGACTGTGGGGGATACAACTATCGCTATACAATTCTCCCCAACCTCCACTACCAAACCTTGGGATCAGAGTAGCAATGGTCTGATCGCTCAAATCCTTCCTCAGGCTAGGGAAAGCATTCACATCGCTTTGTTTGTCTTTTCCGAGCAACGGCTAACCAATGTTTTAGAAAAATCCCATCAACAGGGTGTTACTCTCAAAGTGCTAATTGAGCCAAGTTTTGCCTTTCGGTATTACAGTGAGGGTTTGGACATGATGGGAGTAGCTGTTGCTCACAAGTGTAAATATGAGACTGGTAACCGTCCTTGGCGTCAACCGATTGCTACGGTCGGTGTGCCTCAGTTGCCAGAAGGAGATGTCTTACATCACAAATTTGCCATTCTGGATGGAAAGACAGTGATTACAGGCTCTCACAACTGGTCAAAAGCAGCAAATACCAGGAACGATGAGACGGTGTTAGTTATTCATAGCCCTATGGTTGCTGCCCATTTTGAGCGAGAGTTTCAACGCCTCTATGGCAAAGCAGTGAAGGGAGTACCAGTTAGAGTTCAGCAAAAGATTAAAGCACAGCAACAAAAATGTGTGCTTCTTGATCCACATTCTTGAGCTTTAGGGCGACAGCCCCGCGCCCTACGCGGACATTGTGGGCGTCTCAAAGTTACCGTAAGGATAGTGGAGCCTTTATGGTTGGTCGGTTATGCATAAAAGAGGTGCGACCCGTGGCGAATTTAATTCGCCTACGGAAAGCGCACCTTTGGTTAAAACTTTATGATTAAGGCTCCACTAACAATCAGGTTTCGTCTCTAGGAAGGATAGCCCGGTGACGAGCGTGAAACGGAGTCACCAACTAGGACTCCTTAGGTACAGGGAGACGAGCTATGAAACTCCTGACCAATTCGGAGGGAGTCATTCCCCTTCTGTCGGCTTCCTGTTTCAATTGTCGTTTTTCAAAGTCGGTTACTCTGACTATCAACTTTTTATCTTTCATATTTTTTTTTCTATTATGGGTTGTCATATGGATACCCACATGTTAGCCTAATGATAGGTCGATAAACAGGAAGACAAAAAAATGAGATCAGCATACCAGTACCGGTTAAGGTTGACGAAATCGCAGGTTACTAAGATAGAAAAGTGGTTGGACATGCTGCGCCATCAATACAACTATCTATTGGCGGATAGATTCAATTGGTATGAACAAAATCGCTGTTCTGTTAATTCCTGTCTTCTGGTTTGTCACTTACCTGAACTAAGAAATAATCCTGACTATTTTTCTCAAAAGAGGACTCTGCCTCAATTAAAGAAAGATAGACCTTGGTACAAGGAAATTCATGCCCATGTTTTGCAAGATTGCGTCAAAAGAGTAGACCTGGCGATAGCGCAATTTTTGAAGGGTGACAACAATGGCAAGAAGAGCGGAAGACCAAGGTTTAAAAGCAAAAACAGGTATAAATCCTTCACTTTTCCGTCTCTATCAAAAACTCCCATAAATGGCAATATCTTGACGCTCCCTAAATTTGGGCAAGTTAAGATGATCTATCACCGACCTATACCTGATGGGTTCAAGATTAAAACAGCTACCATAACTCGGAAGGCCGATGGTTATTACGTTACATTGTCAATCCAGGACGATTCTGTTCCGGATGTTATACCAGTAGACAAAGTTACTAATCCCATCGGTATAGATATGGGTGTCAAGTCTTTCTTGGTAAAGTCTGATCGTACAGAGGTACCCATTCCCCAGTACTATCGGAAAGCTCAAAAGCAGCTCAAGAAAATCCAGAAAGCTGTCAGTAGGTCTAAGAAAGGTAGTAACAACAGAAAAAAGGCTGTTATTAAACTTGGTAAAGCCCATAAAAAGGTTGCCGATACTAGGAAAGATTTTCATTTCAAAGCGGCCAAAGAGTTGCTAGACAACCACGACCTAGTCGCTCACGAGAAGCTTAATATAAAAGGTTTAGCCAAAACTAAAATGGCAAAATCAGTTTTGGATGCTGGTTGGGGTCAATTTCTGTCGATCTTATCAGTCAAAGCCGTTCGCGTAGCGTGGCCTACGGCCTTGAATGCTGGACTGATCACGAAGGCAGTAAATCCTCGTAACACTAGCCAAAACTGTTCTAATTGCGGGAAAAAGGTTCCAAAGAAGTTAAAAGACCGCATTCATTGTTGTCCTCATTGTGGTTATGTGACTGACAGGGATGTGAACGCGGCAATTAATATATTAAATTTGGCGGTGGGGCATCCCGTCAGCAATAAAGCTTACCGAGTAACCGAACTGTTAGGTGGTTTTGGTAAGAAGCCCGCGCTGTCCCGTTAGGGCAGCGTCGGGAGTATGTCACTAGAGCATACTATTGAATAGTTGGCATGACGGGTTATACCCCTCAATTTAATTTGAAAATGGTCTGTTGGGTTTTGTCGTTCGTAATTAGTCATTGGTAAAACTTCCACCAATCTGTCATGGCCTGTTCAAAAATCGGTGTTGTCCGAACATTAAACCAGCTTTTTTCCTTAACACAGGTTTGCGCTGAGGTTATCTTAGGTTTTGGGGCTTGGGAATACCAAGTAGGTAAACCTGCTCGACCTGCTAACCTTAATCGATATCTAGGGTTTCCTGGGTGTCAGAAATTCTCAAAGCTGTCACGAGCAGCAAAACTAAGTTATTTAATTGCTTGACGACTTATATGGCAAATGCCACCTGGACTCGCCGCCATATTCTTGCCTTGGCTGATTTTACGCCAGATGAATACAATACAGTGTTACAAACTGCCGCTAGCTTTCGGGAGGTATTGTCCCGACGCACCAAAAAGGTACCTGCACTACAGGGTCACGTGGTTGCGAATTTGTTTTTTGAACCATCAACCCGTACTCGTAGCAGTTTTGAACTAGCGGCTAAACGTCTTTCTGCTGATATCCTAAACTTTGCACCAGGAACATCTTCCTTAAGCAAGGGCGAAACGATTCTTGATACAGCGAAGACTTACCTGGCAATGGGAACTAATATGATGGTGATTCGCCATCGGCAGGCGGGAGTTCCTCAAATTATTGCTACTGAGATGAATCGACTCGGTGTCCAGGTAAGTGTACTTAACGCTGGTGATGGTCAACATGAACATCCTTCTCAAGGATTGCTGGATTTGTTTACAATTTGTTCTTGCTTAGACTGGGATAATCCCCACATAGAACTGCTTGCTGGAAAAAAGATTACCATTGTTGGAGATATTTTGCACTCACGAGTTGCCCGTTCCAATATCTGGAGTCTGCTTGCGACAGGGGCAGAGGTTCATCTCGCTGGACCACCTACCCTACTTCCGCAATTATTTGCTGAATACAGTAGTACTCGTCTCCAACAACCTAGGGAAAAGCAACAGCAACAGTTATGGGCTAAGTCTAGCCTTGCTCACCAGCGGCAGTACACTGAAACCCCTCTGATTTTAGACGCAACGGTACCGATCACAAGTCAAGGCACCCATGCCCTGACGACTACGCAACAGTTACCAATTACTCATCCTAAGCTATATGTTCACTGGGACATTGAACCAGCACTAAAAGATGCTGACTTTGTCATGACCTTACGGCTCCAAAAAGAACGTATGATGACTCATTTGTTGCCTAGTTTGAGAGAATATCATCAGCGTTATGGAATTACCCGGGAGCGCCTCCAACTTTGCCAACCCAACGTTCACATTCTCCATCCTGGTCCAGTTAACCGAGGGGTTGAAATTAGTTCTGAGCTGATGGATGATCCCCAGATTAGCTTGATTCCTCAACAGGTGACTAGTGGAGTTGCGGTTAGGATGGCGCTACTTTACTTAATCGGTAGTGGTAAGTTCTGACAGCTCATCCTTAAGAGCAAGGAGACTCTCGTTATACCCGCTTTCTTTAGCGAGAGAGGAATTGCGTCTTTGACGATAAATGTGTTAGAATAAGTATGGTCAATGACCCACCCGAGACGATGGAAACAGATGCGCCTATACGAGCGAAGTCCGGTAATCTGGCGGCGCAGCCAAATCGGTAGACCGGGAAAAGAGGATGGGGCAATGGAAGTCCAACCCTTGAATCACAAGTGTATCAAGACTTTTCTTGAAACTCGACACATGAGAACCGCAGGGCTTGCGGGGATAGTCTGGGTCGCGAGCGTAAGACCAGAAAACCCCTTGAGGGTGGAGGCTGTTGCTATGAAGCACCAAACCAAATCGTGAGGTTTAGGAATCCCCCACTATAATCTTTTATTTAGCGGCGGGAGGATGTCAAACGCTGAGTACATCAATTGCCCCAAGGTAAACTCTGACCATCACCCCATTTAACTGACGCCTGTACCAAACCCAAAATAAATTCTAGCAATCCTCTCCACTGCTGTTGACTAGCAGTGACTCCTTGCTTGTGGATGTGTAGAATCAAATCTCGATCAGGATGGTTAACAATTTCCTGAGCATAGCGGTTGATCACATCACCATCTAGTTGAATCACTGTTTGGGCGCAAATTAAATCATTGATTGACTTGACATTTGCCGGTTGCTGTGAATTAGTTTTTAGCAATGCCTGATTTCGACTATCTAGTGCTGCTTTGAGTTCACTGAGCTTACGCAAACAACGCAAGAAACGATGGTTCTTAAGAATCTGTTGCGCTTGAAGCATTTCTTCTGAACTGCTGGTTTTAGTAGGGTTTGGTAGTCGGCTGTTAATTTGGTGCAGTTCTACTGTGGGATCGGTGAGGATTTCTTGGCCTCCTCTAGCCTGCTCTAGAACAGTGGGATCATACCAGGGTGAATTGGGATCACTCAGAAGCACGGTGTACTCTAGTTCTAAGGTTTTACGTAACTCAAGGTAGCGATCGCGTAAAGACTGATGAATTCCCTGTTGCTCTAGATAGTCTGCTGATATCGGGTAAATATCCCGGTAGGTTTCCCAGGGGATAAATTTATCTCCCTTAATTTCCTCCACTACCATGGTGTTAACTTCTAAGGCTGTGATGTCAATCAAGACATCCCCCAAAGAGCTATAAAATTCATCTAGGGTTTGACCTAATCTAGAAGTAACATCAGGTGCGACCCGTGGCGAATTTAATTCGCCAAGGTCAAGCGCACCTCGTTTTAAAGGTGATATTGCATCAGTAGTTGCTGGTTGCTTAAGGTTTCTGGTCTTGGTCACGGCCATGGTAATGATATATGAACTACCCTAAATATAGGTGGAGGAATGCTCGATTTCGACTCCTCTATGGAATCAAAATCGACCTAGGGCAATCTGTGTATGCCACGGGCGAAGTCTCAGGCAAAGCTTACTGCTTATCCTTTAGCACCAGAAAAAGCTAATTACGCCCAGATTAATCCTCTTTTTTACGTGGTTTCTTAATAAATAGTGACTCTTCCAGGCTAGACCAATTATCATCATCAAGTTTTATGGGCTCAGATTCAGTCGGTTGTGCCACAGGAAAGTCAAACAAATCTTCCATGAGCTCCTCAGATGCCTGCTGTGATTGATCGGTGAGCTCAGAGATTTCTAGAAACGGATCTAACTCTTGAGATTGATCCTGATTAAAGTTATGGTCATCAGTTAGCTCATTGGTCAGTTCCGAAGTATCTGGATCTTCCGAAGGTGCCGATAGCTCCAAGCTATTTCCTAGAGATGGATAAGATTCCAGTTCATCAGTTGGGAAATCATCCCAGTCTTCATCAAGTTCTAAATCTGTTGCTGATCCATTGAGATTGCTTGGTGCAGTGAACGGATTAGCGTTTTTCGTTAATTTATCCCACTCATTATCCTCAGAGACATCCAATGAATCTATCTCAGGAGTTGTCAATTCTAATGATGACTCCTCCGGTTGTTCCAACATCCAATCATCCCAATCCTCATTTTCTTCTAGCTCCAATGATTCTAGGCTGAGGAGGTTATGGTTGGCATCAATCTTTTGTGTATCTTCTTCAAACAAATCACCCCATTCCTCTTCTAATTCCTGGTTTGAAGCTTCAGTTGTGGGTTCTGGTGATGATGGCGTTGACTCCAAATCTTCTAATGTCAGGAGTTCCCAATTTTGATTATCGACTGTATCGGATGGCTTGAAGTCAGATTCCGATTGTTCTTCAACGAATTCCTGCCATTGTTGATCAATTTCTGCATCTGAAACCTCTTGGTCAGTTAGCTGCTCATCAGGTGACTCCAGTAATTCCCACATCGAGTCATCCCAATCGTCCTGTTCAGTTTCCGGTTCTAACGCCTGGGTGCTATCTGTCGATGGCATCAGTGAGGATTCCAGTTCTGCGGAGGGGATTTCTAGCACTTCAGGCTCAGTTTCTAGGAAAATGTCGGCACTAGCCTGGGTTTCTTCTGGAACTGGGGGTGGAGGTACAAAAACTGACTCCAGTTCTGGGGCCGTATCCGGTAGCAAGTCAGGAATAATCTCTGTTTCTTCGTCAATGGGGGGTGGAGTTACCAAGACTGACTCCAGTTCTGGGGCCGTATCTGGTAGGAAGTCAGGACTAATCTCTGTTTCCTCTTCAATAGGGGGTGGAGGTACCAAGACTGACTCAGTTTCTGACCACCTATCCTGTAGGAAGTTTGCTATTGCTTCTTCCTCCTCCAATTCAGTAGTTTCTGGCAATTCAGTAGTCTCTGGAAACAAACCAGCGTCAGAAACTACTTCATCGACTACTTCATCGACCAATCCAGGTTTTATGATTGGCTCAGTTACGGTGTAGGGATTAATCAATGAATCATCAAGGTTCCCTGGGGTATGAGCTGTTACTGACTCAAGGTCAGCAGAGATGGTTGGGGGTGTCTCTGGTGCTGCCTGAGTCGGTTCTACTTCGGCTGGGGGAGGTTCTGCTACTAATTCCGAGGCAGAGGCAACTGCTGCTGCTGCCAATCCAGTCCCCAAAACCGCTGTAGTAACTGTATCGAGACGATGCTCTGTCTGTGACTCTACTGACTTTACTGACTCTACTGACTCTACTGACTCTACTGACTCTACTGACTCTACTGACTCTATGGCTACTCTGGTTTCAGTCACCGGTTCTGTGCTTGGCAATAAATGGGTTTCAACCCTAGGGGATTCAGGCTCTATAACCCCAGTAGTGCTAGTTTGGTAACCTAGAGTGAGTAGAACTTCAAAGAGCTTATGGAGACTCTTGAGGTTGCTCTGAATAATTTGATTGCCTTGAGCAACCTGATCATTGTGAAATTGCCGCAGTTCTCTATAGCGACCATTGCCGATAAACTGGTCCCCTACTTCATTGTCGATGGCACCTTTAATGGTATCAATGCGGGTACACATACGATGACCAGGTTTTGCTTGGGCTGCATCTAAATCAGCATTGGTGTCGGCTACCCAAGTGGTAATTTTCAAATCAACTGCTTCGCTCAGGGCTAGGACAAGAGCCTCTTTAATATTGCCTTTCTTAAGGTATTGTCTGAAGTCATCGCTAGGAGCCATAATAGTATACTCGCGCTTATTAGGGTAGTTTAGATTGACTAATAATAAATAGTTTTTGATAATCCCACGTCCACCCTTGGGTTGTAGTGGTAGGATTCTTTAAAGGATATAGCTTTTGTTGAAAGTTTCTTGCTGACTGTGAACACGCAACCGTCAACCATCAACAAACACTCGGTTACTTCAATTATTGCGGTGCGACCCCGCGCTTTTTCAAAGCTAAGCGTGAACGCGCACCAAGAGATAGGTTAAATATATATCAGACCACAACGAGTTGAGCAACTTAGCAGCGCCCATTACTGCTGAACCCACATTCCGCACTTCTGCTTGTAGCACAACAGGTTACAGCTGGTTGACTGACAAAAAGTGAAGTCAAAAGTTTAATAATCCTTATATGGGGAGGAGTTGCAGGACTTAAAATTAGTGAGTGGGAGCTGGCAATTCTATGAATGGAAACCAATCACATCCTCGCTGTTCAATGAAGAGTATTGCTTAGTGCGATTGGCGGTGGTACATCACCCGAGGAGCCTTACCGGTGGTAGGCGCGAGTGATGGAACATGGCAGTGCAACAGTTGCATTTGCAGTAACCCGTGAAATTCGGAAATTCGCTCAGTGCCTGCCTTATCCAGGTTATCTTTCCTTATTGCAGTTGCTACCCTGACCCAGCAATGGCCTGATCAAAACAAGATCATAAACGGGAATACCGACTGGGGTTTAACATACTTTCGTACCAGTAAGCTGTTGAATAGTTTTGTCCACAGCATACAAATATGTGCCGACCCTTTACCAATTATAAATAAATAATACCAAAAAAGCGATGCAGAGGTGCGACCCGTGATGGCGAGCAATCCCTCGCCATCACGGAAAACGCACCATTACGGTCTTGGGGAGGCAGCGCGGTCTTGGGGGTCTCCCCCATGAGCGACTGCATCAAGACAATAATGGCAAACCCAATCAACCTAAAAGATCTGCGCTCAGCGCAAGCCTGTGCCGTAGGCAATCCCACTCGTAGAGAAAGCGATCGCATTACTTATTACTTATTACTTATTCCCTAGTTCTACCCAACTTACTAACTACTGAACCAGCACCTAAAATACCCACTGATAGTAGACCAAGTATAGAAGCCGGTTCTGGAGCTGAAGCTGCTACAACAATACCTGAGCCGTTAAATCTAAAGTCGAGATTTTGAAAATCTTCTGCGGTAAATTCTGAAGCAACGGGAATTACGAAATCAAGATTTTCTAAATCAGCCGCAAAAGTGTTTTCATCTTGCGTAAATGACAAATCGTCTAATCCCCAACCTCCTTGAAAAGCGAGTTCAAAACTTTCATTGATAGTAAAGGAGCGTAGGAGTCCTAGCCCTACAGACTCCAGCCTAATACCTGTTGAAAATTCAAAAAGCCCCTGAGTCTTTAATAGAGCACTACCTAAAAAGTCAAAGACAATCTGATCGGCTTTATCATCAAATGTAATTTCCAAAGATGTATTCAGATCTGACTCAAACTCTTGTTCAACAGACAAAGGAATGCCTTCTTCATTGACAACATCGGGGAGAGAAGGAGACTCAAATGGATCGGGTGCTGCATCTGCATTAGTCACGGCAAAAGCCTGCAAAGCCCCAGGAGTCCTTCGCAGGATTTCCTGACGCTCTTGAGTTGAAAAGAACAAATTACCGGTTGACGTTCGCTCAGCTGTGGAACTTGCAAAGGCATCCGCCCTTCCTACAGAGGTGTCAGCAACAGATACAGCTATAGCTACTGCCTTTGTTCCAGGCACATCGGGAAACGAGAACGTAAAAAAGAAGGGAAAATCAGCATCACTAGAACGAGTTTGTGCGAATGCTGAAGCTGTGATTGTTTTTAAGGATGCCGCCTCAGCAGCAGGAGAAGCTCCTAAGCTCAATGCAGCCAAGGTACCTATAGCCGTAGTCGCTACAGGCAAGAATTTACCAGAATTGAGTAAGTTCATATATTTGATGTGAAATAGTAGATTGAACAACGTTGCGACCTGTGGCGCGACTAGAATAGTCAAGGACTTAATCAACTGGAACAACCGTTGTTATTTCGTGAGTATATAAATAAAGCTCAAAGGAAAGATATGGCAACTAAGGATCTTTACCGAATTTTTATATATGTGATTATTTTTTGATGATGCTCAGGGAGTTGCCTTTACAGAATCTTTAAAAAAACTACTCTCAACGAGCCTCCCAAGTCAGGAAACTGTTCTTTGGGATTATGCCTTCTTACTGAAAGATGCAATTTATAATTAGCTGATAGCTTCACTACCCCTAATCAATTATCTAGCCGCAACAATCCATCCTCTTGGGTGCATCTCCTAAAAGCTGTTTGACCCGGTGGGTGGAACGGGCATCTTGCCCGTGGTGTGGAACGGGCATCTTGCCCGTGGTGTGGAACGGGCATCTTGCCCGTGGTGTGGAACGGGCATCTTGCCCGTGGTGTGGAACGGGCATCTTGCCCGTGGTGTGGAACGGGCAGCAACAGAACCCTGGCTACGAGGCAGAAAATGAGGGCTCCCCCTAACGCACCCTACCCAAAATTTTCTACCCCTAATCAATTATTTAGCGGCAAGAGTCCATCCTCTTTCAATTGTCGAATGACCGCTTTTATTAGGTAATCCGACTTGTTGGGTAGCGATCGCATAATTGGCCTTTTATATGCTATCTGTAGCTATCTGTAGGGTGCGTTAATAACGCACCGTAATCGTTATAGCGCTTCTCATAGTAAGGAGGTACACAGGATTTTTTTCCTATTCCCTATTCCCTATTCCCTATTCCCTTTTTTTGCAGATAGACTAGAGCTACTATCAGTACCTAGGTCAGAGCCTTGAGGTAGCCGACCCATAGTACTACTCAGAACCGTAAACAGTTGTTGCAAATTTTCCAAATTTTGCTGAATAGTCTGGCGTCCTTGTTGCACCTGCTGTAGATGAAATTGCTTCAGTTCAGTGTAAGGCCCATTGCCCATAAACTCTGAACCAACTTCGTTGTTGATTTCACCATCAACAATATTGATGCTAGTACGCATTTGGCAATCAGAGGTTGGCTGGTCATGCTCAGCTGAGGAATGAGGAGCTGGGCTAGATGAGGATACCCAAGTTGTAATTTCCAACTCCACTGCTTCACCTAGGGATAGGGTCAGGGCATCCCTAATGTTACCTGCTTTGATTTTTTGTTTGAAGTCGTCTTTAGTGGTCATGGATTTTGTTGCTTTAGTTGGGTAGGGTGCTTTAGGGATGGGCTCGCACTCATTTTATCGGTCGCCAGGGTTGGGATAGTCCGTCTGGGAACATTGATAACCGGCAAGATGCCGGTTCCACCAAGATGCTGGTTCCAACCACCGGGTCAAACAGCTTTTTAGGAGATGTACCCGTTATTAGTTGTTAGTTCTTAGCCAAAAATCGGTAACTTCATATCCTAGTTCCTCTAACATTCGATGGAGCAGGGGTAAGCTCAGACCGATAACATTACTATGACAGCCTTCGATTTTGTCAACGAAGAGTCCCCCTCTACCTTCCAAAGCAAAGGCACCAGCACATTTAAGGGGTTCGCCAGTAGCAACATAGGCTTCTATAGCGCGATCGCTTACATTGGCAAAATAAACTCGCGTTACACCACAGCGCACTATGGTTTTGTTCCGAGATAAGTCAATTAAAGCATGACCTGTATAGAGTTCCCCAGTAGTCCCTCGCATCTGTTGCCAACGAGCAATTGCTTCAGAGGGGTTAGGGGGTTTGCCATAAATCTTACCTTCGATACTCAATAGGGAATCACAGCCTAATACCAGAGCGTCGCTAAATTGATCAGCAACAGTTTTTGCTTTTTGTTCAGCTAGAATCTGCACTAAGGTTGCTGGCTCCGGATGCTGCACTTGAGATTCGTCAAAATTGCTTTGGCATACCACCGGTTCAATACCAGCAGTTTGCAACAATCGTCTGCGAGCATTAGAAGCTGAAGCTAATACAAAAGTCGGCACATCCATATAACAATTTTTAGAAACGTTTGAGCGACATTGCTTATGCTTTTAAGGCAAGAGGCAAGAGGCAATAGGCAATAGGCAAAGGCAATAGGCAAGAGGCAATAGGCAATAGGCAATAGGCAATAGGCAATAGGCAATAGGCAATAGGCAATAGGCAATAGGCAATAGGCAATAGGCAAAAGGTAATAGGCAATAGGCAATAGGCAAAAGGTAATAGGCAAGAGGCAATAGGCAAGAGGCAAGAGGCAATAGGCAAGAGGCAAGAGGCAATAGGCAAGAGGCAAGAGGCAATAGGCAATAGGCAATAGGCAATAGGCAATAGGCAAGAGGCAATAGGCAATAGGCAATAGGCAATAGGGTTTTAAGGAAATCAGCGTCAAAAAAAACTGTACCTGATCAGCAAGCCTTTGGCGAACAACTAAACAACCAAACAACCAAACAACCTGTAACCTTCAACCAAACAACCTCTAACCTTCAACCAAACAACCTCTAACCTTCAACCAAACAACCTCTAACCTTCAACCAAACAACCTCTAACCTTCAACCAAACAACCTCTAACCTTCAACCAAACAACCTCTAACCTTCAACCAAACAACCTCTAACCTTCAACCAAACAACCTCTAACCTTCAACCAAACAACCTCTAACCTTCAACCAAACAACCTCTAACCTTCAACCAAACAACCTCTAACCTTCAACCAAACAACCTCTAACCTTCAACCAAACAACCTCTAACCTTCAACCAAACAACCTCTAACCTTCAACCAAACAACCTCTAACCTTCAACCAAACAACCTCTAACCTTCAACCAAACAACCTCTAACCTTCAACCAAACAACCTCTAACCTTCAACCAAACAACCTCTAACCTTCAACCAAACAACCTCTAACCTTCAACCAAACAACCTCTAACCTTCAACCAAACAACCTCTAACCTTCAACCAAACAACCTCTAACCTTGGCCTTTAGGCCACGCTACGCGAACAACTGTTTACTAGTTCACTGAAAAGGACTTAACCACTGCCTCCAACAAATTTTCCGTCTTACCCCAGCGTCGTTCGGTTGTGGAAGCATTGAAGGTGTAGAGCTTGCCACGGTTAACCACCACACTGGCGAGATTGTGCCGTTCTTGGTTGGGCAGTTGGACGTTGTATTCTAAAAGATAATAAGTCTTGTCTGCTACCTCACGAGCTTCAGCATTTACCAACTCGGCTGTGCGACCAGAATCGGGAGGAGCAATGGCATTTTTTTGCAGCTGATACCCCACTTCTGACGGTGTGCCTAAATCAGCAAGGGTCTTGCCTTCCGGAACTGGGCTAATCACCACACTAACATTTTCGGTGGTTTCGATAATATCGTGGAACACTACATCCGGTCCATCAGTCACTGTGATAGGGACCCAACCGTTGGGATACAAAAACTGATAACCTTTAAGGCTGTCTACATAGCTTTGTAGACCACTGGCACCAGTTGTGCAGCCATGTATAGCCAGACTCAACACTAGCAGCAGTAGTGGTGCAATTTTCTTGAGCATCTCTTTGAGCATCTCTATTTAACGTCAACTCAGCTGCTTAATTGTCTCATCTTTAACTAATCGTACTTGCCTCTATGTATTTTCTGTTACCGGTTGGACACTCACCAGATGTGTGATAGATAGTTAAGTCAAGCTAATAGAGCGATTTTAGACAACTGCAGACGGTAACAATTCTGGAAATCATCAGGCTTTGTAAGGAAAATCATGAAACCAACTTATCGAACTATCTCTAGTCTAGGAATTGCCACAATACTGACTGGCTTTACAGCAGCTGTCTATGCTCAGGAGGAGCCATTTCCTGTGCCAGTGATTATCCGATCTGAGCCAGATAATCAAGAGCCGACGTCTAAGGAAGAACCAACTAATAATCAAGCCCAACCTGCCGAGGAAAAACCGGTTAATAATCAAGCCCAACCTGCCGAGGAAAAACCGGCTAATAATCAAGCCCAACCTGCCGAGGAAAAACCGGCTAATAATCAAGCCCAACCTGCCGAGGAAAAACCAGCTACTACTGAAAAACCCTCTGTTGAGAAAGACCCTTTTAATAGGGAATTGCCAGTGAGGACTATACCCCGGATGAGTGCTGTGGAATTCTACAACCGGGGCGTGGATCAATTAGATAATGGTAATTATCCAGAGGCAATGGCAAATTTCAAACAGGCTTTGCAGCTTGAGCCCTATGACCCTGATATCAACTACAATCTTGGCTACGTCCACCACATTCAGGGGAATTATCAAGAAGCGATTGATAACTACACTGCTGCTATCAAGATTAAAACCGACTATGGTGAAGCCTATAGCAACCGTGGTTATGCTTATTTTGTGCAAAAGAAGTACATCGAAGCGATCGCTGATTTTTCTAAGGCTATTGCTCTGACACCCGATAATGATACGGTTTATCTCAGTCGAGGTAATGCCTACTCTGAAGTAGAGAACTATTTCCAAGCAATTGCGGATTACGATCGAGCTGTGTCGATTAATCCCAAAAATGCCATGGCTTACTACCAGCGTGGTTTAACTCGTAGTAAGCTTAAACAGTATCAAGCTGCTGTAGCTGATTACACAGAAACTCTAAAAATTGAACCCACTTTTGCCGATGCGTTTTATAAACGGGGTCTAGCAAGCCTTGACCTCAACAAGGTTGAGGAAGCTATTCAGGATTTCAAAAAAGCGGCTGATTTATTCCAAGAACAAGGCAGAACTGAAAATTATCAAGAAGCGATGGAAGCCATCAAAAAGCTTTAATGGCAACCTGACGCTTGAACTTAAGTGGCTTTTCAACAGCTTTATTCTGTGCAGTACCTAGCTCACACCAGAGGCTGAGAAAGCCACAAAGATCAAGCCACTTACTAAAATCAGAGCTGTTACACCCAAGATCAGGTAGTTGCGCTTTTCCGCTGCAGTGGGTGGCTCTGCCTGGTAAACTTTTGGCTCTTTAGCAAAATTGTTTAAACGCCCGCCGTCTTCTACTGTATATGGCATGGATTACAACCTTTTTTTACTTTATATATATAAATGTAACAAAGAATGTAACAAAAATTGGCATAAATACTCTTCAGTTTTCCTGATCAGCTTGATTTGTTAATCTAAACTATTAATCCAGTCCTAGACCTTGACAAATTCTTTGATATATGTATTTATTGTATTTCTAGTATTTATCAACTCGGTGAGGTACAAAGTCCTGGGTTTTAGGGAGTAGGGAGTAGGGAGTAGGGAGTAGGGAGTGGTCAGAAATCCTGTGTACCTCATGAGTATGATAAATGCTATCTCAGCTAGCTAATGGTACCAGTCAAGGGTGAGCTAGCACTAGCATAGTTTTTAACTGGAATACGACCAGCTAGGTAAGCCAGACGACCAGCTTCGGTGGCCATTCCCATCGCTTTTGCCATCATGACAGGATTACCTGCTAATGCGATCGCACTATTAATCAATAAAGCATCTGCCCCTAACTCCATGGCATAGGTGGCTTCACTGGGGCTACCTATTCCAGCATCTACCACCACCGGCACTCCAGCTTCCTGAATGATGATTTTAATATTGGCAGCATTCTTGATGCCCTGTCCCGAACCAATGGGTGAACCCAAAGGCATCACCGTAGCACATCCTACCTCTTCTAGGCGTTTGGCTAATAACGGATCCGCATTAATATAGGGCAAAACCGCAAACCCTTCTTTTACCAGTTGCTCTGCTGCCTGTAGAGTACCAATGGGGTCAGGGAGTAAATACTTGAGATCAGGTATCACTTCCAGTTTCACAAAATTATTGTCTTCTTGACCCAATAGCTTCGCCATTTCCCGACCAAGCCGTGCCACTCGCACCGCTTCTTCCGCCGTTTTACAGCCTGCGGTATTGGGTAACATCCACAGTTTCGTCCAATCCAGGGATTCCGCTAGCCCTTCGTGTCCTGGTGCTTTAGTTTGTACCCGACGCACGGCCACCGTTACAATTTCACTGCCACTAGCAGCAATACTTTCAGCCATTACCTGTTGAGAGTCATACTTACCTGTGCCAGTCATCAGACGAGACCGAAAGGTTTTTCCCGCAATTGTGAGTAAACCAGCTGGAGATGCTTCCGTCCCATTCTCAGAGTGAGATTCCCTGACTGTAGCAGAATTATAGTGCAGCACTGGTGTTGAGGAGGAGTTACTAGATACACTGAGATTAGGAATGCTTTGACTTGAGGCTGGTTGATGGTAAAGTCGGTCGTATCGAAATTGATCTAACAATGGGTCAGATTTTTGCTTCTCAATCAGGTCAGCCAGCAACAAAGCGGTTACGGGAGCCAGCAAAATACCGTTGCGGTAGTGACCGGTAGCCAGGCTCAGGTTTTGGCAAGGACCAGTGCCAAGAATTGGTAATTCGTCAGGTGTTGCTGGTCGAAATCCCCACCAACACTCATGAATCGACCAGTGTTGGATTGCTGGATATAGCCGGATAGCTGATTTTAACAAACGGTGAATTGCAGCAGTAGTGTTGTCAGGCTGCCAACCCACATCCTCTACTGTTGCACCAATCAGAATTCGTCCATCTCGACGGGGGACTAGATAAACCTCAGAACCGTGTAACACTCGCTGTAGTGGCAAGGGGTCTTGAGAATTTTTAGTGGCTTTTACTGACAGCATCTGACCTTTCTTTGGAGCCACTGGCAAGGGCAACAGTTGATTAGACCAGGCTCCAGTTGCTAGGACATAATGGTCTGCATGGAGTTCCCCTGCGGAGGTTCTAATCCCAGAGACTAAGCGATTGCGCTGCTGAATTGCCTCCACAGCTATGCCTTCACGCAGCTCTACTCCCCATTCTTGGGCAGCCAGTCGCAGGGCTTTACTGAGTGCTTGGGGGACCACCTGAGCATCTTCTGGGTACCACCAACCACCAACCACTTCTGAGCCTAAACCTGATTGATAGCAATGAATCGTATCTTTGTCTAACCAGTCAGCAACTCCGGTTTGGTTGCTGACCTGCTGTTGCTGATTTCCTGCTGCCCCTTCATAGACCGGTGCTAAAAAGCCACAGGGCCAATAGCCCGTTGCCACACCAGTCATCTGTTCCAGTTTGGTACACCATTGAGGATACAGTGAGTGGGACCACAGGCCTAAATCTAGCATCGGACCAATGGGGAGCGCTTCTGAGAATGGTGCTAACATTCCCGCTGCAGCTAGGGTGGCACCTTCTTGGAAATTGCGGGTGACAACAGTTACTGTTGCCCCACGCTGTTTCAGTTCTACAGCGATCGCTAAACCGATAATGCCACCGCCAATAATCAGAATGTCACTTGCTGCTTTCATAGGTTAAGGAGAGTGGAGACTAGGGATTGGGGAAAGTATCAAGGATGAAGTATCAAGGATGAACTATTAAGTATGAAGTATCAAGGATGAAATATTAAGTATGAAGTGGGAAGTGGGAAGTGTAACTCGTAGGTTGTGGATAACGTTTTTAGTCAACCTTAAGTCCGATAAACCCATTTCCTCCTTCAACCTTTATTATTCATGCTTTCTCCTTCAACCTTTATTTTTCATCCTTTATTTTTCATCCTTTCTCCTTTTGAGCCATCCCCTAATCCCCAATCCCTAATCTCTTCCCCAACCTTTTAAACAACTACAGGTGCTGCCCTTTACCATAGAGCTGGTATGGGGTCATTATCTTCGTATACTACTGTACCAGAACTTCCTGTAGTTGCTGAGCTTGCTGTAGTCGCTGGAGCACTAGACTCACTGATCACAGGATTTCCTTGAGCAACAGTATCCTCCTCTGGCTGTGCAAAGGGCTCAGTTGTAGTCGGCTGTGCTTGTGCGATCGGTTGCTCTGGTTGAATACTCGGTGCTTCAGCTTCTGTAATTGATGGGTCTTCTAACAGTGCTGTATCAGTTGGTTCTGCCTCCTCCTGGTTCTTACCCAGATTAAAGAAGGGAATGTTAAAGCGAGAAGCCTTTTCTTCCTCAGCTTCAGGAAGTGGTTCTACTTGATTTACACTCTGGGGAGCCTCTTCGATTTGGCGACCCTTACAAGCACTAACTGCTCCTAGGAGAGCAACCAGGACTAATAATTTGGTAGTTAACCTCATATATTTGTTCATACTCTGATTTGATATCAAGAATTGTGTTTCCATGACTTAATACCTGTGTGTCGAAGTAGGGAATTTACAGATGTGTCCCTTTTCGGTGAACGCACCCGCCCATAATATACCAGTTGAGTTCTCCGGAGGTCACTAGAAAACAAAATTGTTCATTGTCTTGATGCAAAGCGCGAGTGGGGGTTTCCCCGTGAGGCCACTGCATCGCTTCCGGGGTGGGTGTGGGGTGTGCAGAAAGTTTAGCCCTTTTCAATTTTGGTTTCAAGCCCCTGAATTCATCGATGGGTTAGCAACACCCTGTCAGCCATGCAAAGCACGAGTGGGGGTTTCCCCCAAGACCGCCCTGCATCGCTTTGACCCTATCCCCTGCACCCATCTAGCTCCCTGCCCTTTGACGGTTTTTCCCAATATTAGGAAATCGTCCTGTGATTTACCAGACCCCAAGCTGACGCTATGGCACTGGCTTGTCACTTCACCGGGGATTGCCTAAGTTGAGTTTTGCGACTAAGCTTAGGTTTTACATCCCCGACCTGTTGCAGCAGTCCCAGGCCCGTCAGACCGATAGCATTTCGATTACGTGAACGCGGGATAGGTCAACACATTTTTTTTGACTTGGTTATTGTCAAGAAAATCTACTGTCAACAGTATCATGTTTCCCCCGACCATTAGTTAACCATTAGTTAACCATTGCTAAATGTAGCTTAGCTTACATCCTGTTAGCACTGATGGGAATATCGGGTTAACAGAGAAGGTCAGCTCTTGATCAGTCAAAGTATAAAAGTCAGCCGATTGGTACTTAGATAATACCATTACCTACCGCTTACTAATATCAGCGATCAGCGATGCTTAAAAAGCCGACTGCGCCAGTGCGATCGCTAACTGCTTCTGCTGATATACAGTTAACTGTTTTAGTAACTGTTTTAGTTAACTTATCTACTTTTATAGGGTTGCTTAGTGACGGTGAACAATCAACAGTCAACATTCAACAGTTAACCATAAACCCTAAATTTCACTATGCCTTAACTTATGTTTTAAGCTAGGCTAGTTAAGTCTGTCATTCACTCATTATCTCTATTCTGACTAAACTACAGGTTAGCACTACTATGCTTTGGTTGATATTCGCTAGTCTAACAGCTCTTTTTGCTTCTGGCAAGGATTTGACGAGTAAGCGAGGGCTAAAAAATGTTGATGGGTACATTGTTTCTTGGGCAGTATTATTTTTTTCTTTGCCTGTTTTACTGCCTCTTATTTTTGTTATTGAAATTCCCGAAATAGGTCAAGATTTTGGGTTAGCATTAATGCTCGGAGGGTCTCTGAATGTGGTGGGGATGAGCTTGTATATCCAAGCATTGAGTCGGTCTGACTTATCCATTACCGTTCCCTTTATGACCTTCACCCCGTTATTTTTATTAGTAACCTCCCCAATCATTGTGGGAGAATATCCCACGCCCTTAGATATCCTAGGGATTATCATGATTGTGGTTGGGTCTTATAGCTTGAATTTAAAAGAAAAAAGAAACGGTTACCTCGCCCCTTTTAAAGGGCTACTCAAGCAAAGAGGGCCTCAGTTAATGTTAACCGTAGCTGTAATTTTTAGTATTAGCTCAAACCTTGATAAGGTGGGGGTACAAAATTCATCACCAATATTTTGGGCAATTGCGATGCATACCTTTATTGCCACAGCTATGGGAGTGATTATGCTGTATAAATCAAGCAGTAAATTAAACCAAATTCCAAAACATTTACTATCTATAGTTCCTATTGGTTTCTGTCAAGCCGGAGTAATTTTGTGCCAAATGACAGCTCTGGAAATGACCTTTGTCAGCCACGTGATCGCTGTTAAACGCATGAGTGTTTTAATTAGTGTAATCTTAGGATGTCTAATTTTTAAAGAACCGGGAATTCAGGAAAGAGCAGTTGGAGCAGCAATTATGGTATTGGGAGTTTTACTGATTAGTCTATCGGGACATTAGGATTGGGGTTTAGGGAACAGGGAGCAGGTAAGCATTCAGCGGTCAGCCGTCAGCCGTCAGCTTATTTTATTCAAAAGCTGTTGCTGTAGCGTGTGCTATGGACATAAACTGTTCCCGTAGCGTGGCCACAGGCCTTTGGCTGATAGCTGTTGCCGTAGCATCTCAAGTAGCGCATTAGCTGATAGCTGATAGCTGATAGCTGAATGCTTACGGGAGCAGGGAGCAGAAAGGGGCATGTCATCTTCTTAAAAAAGAAGGGGAAGTGTGGGGAGTGTGGGGAGATGGGGAGATGGGGGAAATTTTTATTAAGGGTAATTATCCCGACATGATATAAAATAAATATTTTGGGTTATTTTAAAAAAAATTATAGATTAATTGAATAATAAAATAAGATTTAAAAAATCAAATAGATAACTATAAAAATGATATAAAATTAAGAAAATTTCAATCAACCTGTCAACAACGATATGGGTTAACTAACCAGGGTATTTATTCTACCATAATTCCCGTTAAGGCTGTGGTTAGGAATAATATCTGACAGGGGTAAAACAATCAGTCAGTAAAATAAGGATGACTAACTATAGCAGTTTTCAAAGTTAATACCACAGATGACGTAAGTAATCTGAAAACATAACTTAATGTTAACCTTGAAAAGGTATGATATCTAATAGTTAGTATATCTGGGTGTAAATTCACATTCTTGTGAATGAGTTGTAAGGTTTTGAATTGTCAAGAGTTCGTTCGTAATACTGACCCAAGGAGAAATTGGAGAAAATTTTCCTATGACTACAACACTATCAGCAGGAGACATAGCCATTATTGGCTTTAACTTTGATAACCCAGATGAATTTGCCTTTACACCATTAGTAGATATTGATGCAGGGACTGAAATTAATTTCACTGATAACGGTTGGCAAGCTGCTGGTACCTTCAGAGCTACTGAAGGCACTTTTACTTGGACGGCACCCACAGATATTGCTGCCGGAACAATAATTAACCCTACTGTAAGTAGTATTTTATTCTCAGCTAGTGGTGACCAAATTATTGCTTACCAAGGAGATAGTAGCAACCCCACCTTTATTTATGCCCTCAACAGTGAAGGGAATCCAGGAGTATGGCAGTCTGACTCCACCAGTTCCAATACATCCGCCCTACCCACAGGTTTAGTCAATGGCGAAACAGCAGTAGCTTTAAACGAAATTGATAACGCCATTTATACAGGTATCACTTCTGGTACCCAAGCAGAATTACTAGCTGCAATCAGCGATAATTCTAATTGGTCTGGAAGCAATAGTACCAGACAAACTATACCAACAAACCCTTTCACAGTTAGTGGTAGTGGCTCTAATTTAGTCATAAATGAAGTATACGTTAGCCATACTGGAACAGATGACACTGAATTTATCGAAATATTTGGCACCCCTGGTACATCATTGGATGGCTTAAGTATTATTGGTGTTGAAGGAGATAGTGGCTCTTCAATTGGCACAATTGACGCTCGAATTGACTTTGACTCAACCCATACTATCGGGGAAAATGGCTTTTTTTTAGTCGGGAATCCCACCGGTTTAGCAAATAACTATGGAGTTACTCCGAATCTTAATATTAATACTAACTTCTTAGAAAATAGTAGCTCGACTTTTGCTTTAGTTGAAACCAGCAGTATTTCTGGAACTTCTGTTACAGGTAGCGAAGTTGTTCTCGATACTGTTGCTCTTACAGATGGTGGTGCAGGTGATACCTTCTTCTTTGATGCTCCTGTTATTGGTCCCGATGGTTCATTTTTCCCTGCCGGTGCCCGTCGAGTCACAGATGGAGTTGATACCGATACAATTAATGATTGGGTAATTAGTGATTTTAATCTCGGTACTGAAAATACCCCGACTGCTGGCAGCGACGGTGATGGTGTTGGTGGACAACCCACCTTTAAACCCATCTACGAAATTCAAGGTGCTGGTCACCTCTCCCCATTTGATGGTAGTGGAGTCACCACCACAGGTATTGTCACAGCAGTAGATACTAATGGTTTCTATCTACAAGATCCAACAGGAGATGGTAATGATGCTACCTCGGACGGTATCTTTGTGTTCACAGGTTCAGCTCCCGGAATCGAAGTAGGTGATGAGCTAGAGGTAACAGGTACAGTCGATGAATTTATTCCTGGTGGTGCTACTACTGGCAATCTCTCTATTACCAATATTGTCAGCCCAACTATTACCACTCTCTCAACTGGAAATGATGTTCCTGCTGCTACCATTATTGGTTCAAGTGGTCGGTTAGCTCCCACAGAAATTATTATCAGCGATAGTGAACTACCTGTTAATCTCCAAACAGTATCAGGTACCTTTAACCCCACAGTAGATGGTATTGACTTCTACGAAAGTTTAGAAGGAATGCTAGTAACTGTTGAAGACGCAGTTTCTGTTGCTCCTACTGATGCCTTTGGTGGCTTCTCAACTTTTGAGTTTTTCGTAGTTCCTAATCAAGGTGCATTTGCAACTGGCACAAACAGCAACGGTGGTGTTACTCTCAACGACCCTGATCTTAGTGATGGTACTACCTTTACTGAGATTGAATTTAATCCAGAAAGAGTACAAATTGATGCACTAACTGACGAGAGTGATCTCCCTTCCATTAGTACTGGAACATTGTTAGGGGATGTAACTGGAGTTGTTAGCTACAGCTTTGGTAATTACGAAGTTCTTATTGATCAACCCCTCACTCCTCAAGGCAATATTGGGATTACAACACCAGAAATAACAACTGTAGTAGGTGATTCTGACCAATTAACTATTGCTAGCTACAATGTTCTCAACTTAGATCCCAATGATGCTGATGGTGATACGGATATAGCAGATGGTCGCTTTGAGTTGATTGCTAGTCAGATTGTTAACAATCTCGCGACACCGGACATCATTGGTTTACAGGAAATTCAGGATAATGATGGTTCTTTTGATCCAGGAGGTTCTGATGTTATTTCAGCTAGTGACACCCTGCAATTACTCATTGATGAAATTGTCGAAGCAGGAGGACCACAATACGAGTTTATTGACAACACCTTTATCGAAGACGATTTAAACGGTGGACAACCTGGTGGCAATATTCGTGTTGCTTACTTGTACAATCCAGAACGAGTGGATTTAGTTCCAGGTTCTGTTCAAACTATCCTTGACATACCTCAAAGTGAACCAGACAATCCTTTCACTGGTAGTCGCCTACCTTTAGCTGCAACTTTTGAATTTAACGAACAGGAAGTTACTGTTGTTAATAATCACTTTAGCTCTCGTGGTGGTAGTGATCCTCTGTTTGGTGCCATTCAACCTCCCGAGATTGGTGGAGAGACTGAGCGTGTTGAGCAAGCTCAAGCAAACAACGATTTTGTTGATAGCATCTTAGCTGAAAATCCATCAGCTAATGTGGTTGTCTTAGGGGACTTGAATGGTTTCCAATTTGAAGATTACCAGACTGTTAACTTGGCAGGCGGTCCAGATAATCCAGTTCTTAACTTACTGACCGATACCTTGGATCCTTTAGAGGCTTACAGCTTTATCTTCAACGGTAACTCTCAAGCTATTGACCATGCATTTGTATCTGATAGCTTAGTCAATGTTGCAGAATATGATATTGTTCATGTCAACGTTGATTTCGCTGACACTCCAGAACGAGCTAGTGACCACGACCCAGTAATTTTAGGATTGACTTTGCCACCAATAGTAATTCCAGGTGAGAAAATCATTGGTACCTTTGGTAATGATGAACTTGATGGTACAGGTGGAGATGATACCATTAAAGGACTAGTTGGTTCAGATATTCTGTTTGGAAACGGTGGCAACGATACTCTCCTTGGTGGTTTTGGTAATGATACTCTGCTGGGAGGCAATGACAATGATAGCCTAAATGGAGGTGTTGGTAAAGACTCTTTAGAAGGCAGCAATGGTGATGATACTCTCTTTGGTGGTGTTGGTAATGATACTCTGAGCGGTGGTTCTGGTGGGGATTTACTGACAGGTGGTCTGGGTAAGGATACTTTTGTTTATGAAGGTGTCATGGTCGGAACTGATATAATCACTGACTTTAACACTAATCGTGACTTGATTGATTTGATCCAAATTATCTCCAGTTTCGAGGAATTAGAAATTACTCAGAATAATGTTGGGGCAGTGATTAGCATTGATGGTCAATCATTAGCTATTCTCCAAGGTGTTATTCCTGGTCAACTGAGTGCCGATAGCTTTATTTTTGGTGACCCATCTGTACTATAGCGGTTTTCAATTTGGTGAGGTACAGAGTTCCTGGTTTTAGGGAACAGTAGATGTAGGGTGGGCAGTGCTTACCAAAACGATTGTGAGCTTTTCAATGGGTATGATGCACTGCCCACCGGACAAGTCAGTAGATGTAGGGTGGGCAGTGCTTACCAAAACGATTGTGAGCTTTTCAATGGGTATGATGCACTGCCCACCGGACAAGTCAGTAGATGTAGGGTGGGCAGTGCTTACCAAAACGATTGTGAGCTTTTCAATGGGTATGATGCACTGCCCACCGGACAAGTCAGTAGATGTAGGGTGGGCAGTGCTTACCAAAACCATTGTCAGCTTTTCAATGGGTATGATGCACTGCCCACCTGACTGACAAGTCAATAGATGTAGGGTGGGCAGTGCTTACCAAAACGATTGTGAGCTTTTCAATGGGTATGATGCACTGCCCACCGGACAAGTCAGTAGATGTAGGGTGGGCAGTGCTTACCAAAACGATTGTGAGCTTTTCAATGGGTATGATGCACTGCCCACCGGACAAGTCAGTAGATGTAGGGTGGGCAGTGCTTAGCAAAACCATTGTCAGCTTTTCAATGGGTATGATGCACTGCCCACCGGAGGAGTAATTGTCTTAAAAATCTAGAAAATAACTCATATTTTCTAGTTAATTTGATGTCGGTGGGAAGTGGTGTTCAACTCTATTACAACCTGATCTTATCAGTCTTATCCACTGCCCACCCTAGGATTAATCTTCTTACTTGCCCTTGGGCAGTGCCGATAAAACCGATTATAAGTTGATAGTATCCGTCTGCGACCCTGCCCACCCTACAATTAATTTATTCCCGATTTCATTTCCTTGTCGGTGGGCAGTGGATTAAATCTATTTCAAGTTGATATTTATCTGTCTTTCCACTGCCCACCCTACGATTAATTTATTCCCGATTCCATTTCCTTGTCGGTGGGCAGTGGATTAAATCTATTTCAAGTTGATATTTATCTGTCTTTCCACTGCCCACCCTACGATTAATTTATTCCCGATTTCATTTCCTTGTCGGTGGGCAGTGGATTAAATCTATTTCAAGTTGATATTTATCTGTCTTTCCACTGCCCACCCTACGATTAATTTATTCCCGATTCCATTTCCTTGTCGGTGGGCAGTGGATTAAATCTATTTCAAGTTGATATTTATCTGTCTTTCCACTGCCCACCCTACGATTAATTTATTCCCGATTCCATTTCCTTGTCGGTGGGCAGTGGATTAAATCTATTTCAAGTTGATATTTATCTGTCTTATCCACTGCCCACCCTACGATTAATTTATTCCCGATTCCATTTCCTTGTCGGTGGGCAGTGGATTAAATCTATTTCAAGTTGATATTTATCTGTCTTATCCACTGCCCACCCTACAATTAATTTATTCCCGATTCCATTTCCTTGTCGGTGGGCAGTGGATTAAATCTATTTCAAGTTGATATTTATCTGTCTTATCCACTGCCCACCCTACAATTAATTTATTCCCGATTCCATTTCCTTGTCGGTGGGCAGTGGATTAAATCTATTTCAAGTTGATATTTATCTGTCTTATCCACTGCCCACCCTACAATTAATTTATTCCCGATTCCATTTCCTTGTCGGTGGGCAGTGGATTAAATCTATTTCAAGTTGATATTTATCTGTCTTATCCACTGCCCACCCTACGATAAATTTATGATTAATTTATTCCCGATTCCCGATTCCCGATTCCCGATTCCCGATTCCCGATTCCCGATTCCCGATTCTAAATTCTAAATTCTCAATTCTAAATTCTCAATTCTAAATTCCCCATTTTTTAATAAAAAAAAATTCCCAAACCCCTTGACAAGTAGTAAATAAATTAATATATTAATATTATACACAGTTCACACACAGAACTCCAAATGACTAACAACATGAATTCCAACTCAGATGAGAATCTCAACAATCCTAATTGCCCAGAAAATTCTGGTGACGAATGCCGTAAGTGCAAAAAAGCCAACCACGTCTTGGTCGGTACTCCTGAACAGGTTCGCAAGACCATTAATGCCGTGTATGCCCTTAAGTATGCACACCCGGACGAATGGAGCACTCCGGAGCCTACCGGAAAACCTGGTCAGGTGATGACCTTTTTTATTCGATATTTCTACATAGACTAGGATAGAAATTTGCCAGGGATTTTCATCCCTGGCCAAAAGGAATCGTGACGGTTATTTTGTGAAGCAGGATGAAGCAGTATGAGTTGGGATGTTGTTGGTTTCCAGCAGTTGCTGACTAAGTCAACAACAACGTAATAGTCGATTTGGAGTTATTATGAAATAAGTACAGCTGAGCTGTTCTTGTGACATATTGAAAAATTGAATGCGGTCAAGAATTGGGCTTAACCAAACTTGACCGATTTTTTTTAGGGAATCGGGAGTCGGTACCCCAACAGTCACTTACTCCTTGAAGGGTTATATTCAAGCATAAGATTGACGGATTACTTGTATCCTCCCGCTAGATACAGTTTCGGGTTTTGGACTGACGCTAATTTCAATCGTTTGACCTAATGCTACTAAAAAAAATAACAGTTTTTCCAACGAAAACCCTTGCAAGCGACCATTCTTTAAATCCATCACTTGAGGAGGCTCAATTTTTAAAATCATAGCCACATCTGAATCAGCCAACTGTCTTTCATCAATCAGATCGAAAATGAGTGAAGCTAGTTTAACCTTAGCCAACTTTTCTTCAGCATTGATAAATCCTAAATCAGCAAAAATGTTACCTGAGCTTACAGTATAGTCTGGCATTATTTTCTCCTTGGTGCTATTAATCTTGTTGTTTAGCAATTTCTTGTGCTTGTTTTAGGCGTTCTTTAATTAAATCCATAGTCTGCTTTGGGGTTTTAATACCTGTCTTTGACTTTTTTTTAAAGGCGTGGAGAACATAAATAGTATTCCCAAGTTTTACAGCATATACTGTTCTGTAAGTATCTGTTTGATAATCCCTGACAATTTCTAACACTCCATTTAATCCTTTCAAAGGTTTAATATGAGGATGAGTTTTGTTTTTTTGAACCCGATAGAGAATGTAACCAACTTCATCGATTACATCTTCAGGAAACTCTAACAGTTCCTTTTTTGAAGCTCCCACCCAAATAACAGTTTTCAGTAATTCATCTCCCATTTTGAAATTTTGAATCTAGATCTTAAAGTTTCTCTTGTGTACTTCCTTGTGGGTAAACCCTCTTGGCACAGAGGATCCTGGGATTAGCTTTATCTCCCTTAAGCAAAAGGAATTGACAGAGCACTTTTATCCATAGTACCTAGTAACATTCATCAGCGACTCCATCAAGAAATAATCAACTATTATTACTACTCCCCACTCCCCACTCCCCACTCCCTACTCCCTACTCCCTACTCCCCACTCCCCACCTTACAAGGGTATGATTTTAAGAATTATCCAGAATCAAGAGAAAATGGAGGAACAAAGCAGCCAACAGGTAAAGGCATTTGTTTAATCACAGAAGCCAAAATTATCAAAAAACCCCGTCGGAAACAACTTAAATAACGAGTAGGTTGATTGAGTACACAACTAGTCTGTTGGACAGTGGCTGTTGAGGGTGAAAGATCTAATTCACTAAAATTATTGCCATGGTTGTCAGACAGACTGCTAGCAGATAAATCACCATCAGTTTTTCCTCCAACACTAACCAACCACAATGTGGCGGTGGCAATGGCTAACCATAATCTTTCAGCCCGTTGAGGATCACTCATTTTGGTGTGATGCCAGCCCAAACCACCACGCTTAATATCTTTGAATAAACATTCAATCCAACTACGCATACTGTACCAACAGATTTGAGCTTGTTGTGGAGATAGATCTGTCAAGATTAACCAAGGGTCAGCATAGCCCGATTCCCAGTTAGCCAGAAGAGTACAATCAAGACTATGAGTCGCAAAACAGGTGACTCGACCACTCCAGTGCTGACCAACCTGAGTAATTAATGTTGACAAAGGGACAAAAGTATTATGGTGTGAGGCTCGATAATATCCTTGATGATTAATTCGCATCAAAGGATGCCAACCCTTTTTCCTGATGGCCTCGTAGAGCCACTTGGCATACAACCCTCTATCTGTAGCAACAATCACAAACCAATCATCAGGAATGCCATCTTCGATGTGATTGAACAATTGACACCAGTAAGGTTTCCAACTACCTTTTTCTGTGGCTTTGATAATTTTCCAGGCTACAGGAATGCCACAGCCACGATAGACTACACTAATCACCAACAATGTAAAGCGCTGTCCCAAGGTGGAAGCATCTGCAGCTAACACCAGGCTTTTTTCATCCTTCGACCACCAACTCAACAACCAAGTTAATAACGGTTTAAAACTTTGAGTTACTTCTATTTCCTGTCGGAACCTACCATACTTATTATTGGCTTCTCGATACCATTGTCGCAATTGTTCTCTGACATTTCCTTCTGGCTTATTGAATAATTGTGCTAGAAACACTGTTACCGTCGATAATCCACAACTGTGAGTTATGGCGATTGCAAAGCTCCACATCGCTAATCCTATGGCCTGAGATTTACTCAAGTGGGGCATTTTTTTGATGACCACTCTTAACCATTCCTGATAAGCTTGAGGACTTTTCATCATCAGTTTTACAATATCGTGTTTGCTTTTACTCTCGATTGATTTTCTGGGCAGCGAATACCTTCCATATTAAAATCATACCCTTGTAAGCCACTCCCCACTCCCCACTCCCCACTCCCTACTCCCTACTCCCTCCAACCGCAGAAAATGCATATTTCCCCCTTCATCCCCTGCGACAATCGTTACGTCATCCGGTGCAACCGCACAACAGTTGATAGCACTTTCTCCAGTAAACTTAGCAATAACTTCCCTAGTCTCGAAATCCCACACTTGGAGTGTTTTATCGGAAGATGCAGAAATGACTAGCTTACCGTTGGATGTTACTTTGATCCGATTTATGGAGTCCGTATGACCTGTAAAGGTAAAGATTTCCTCTCGCTTTTCCAAATCCCAAATTTTGATAGTATTATCCTTGGAGCCAGACACGACGTACTTACCATCAGGGGTTACCGAGAGAGTATTGATTGAATCACCATGACCTTTAAGGGTTAAACATTCCTTTCTAGTTTCTAGATTCCAAAGTTTGATAGTTTTATCTTTGGAGCCAGAAACCAAATACTTACCATCTGGGGTGATAGCTAAACTAGTTATGTCCAGGTTATGACCTCTAAGGACAAAACATAACTTTTTGGTTTCGAGATGCCACACTTTAATAGTGGTGTTAGTTGAACCAGAAATTACATGGTTGCCATCTGGCGTGATTGATAGAGTTGTTGCGGAATCCTCAAATATCTCAAATATACTTAAAAACATAAAGTTGATATACAAATAAATGTTTCCAGAGAATATAGGAAAGAATACAATAGCTAAAATTATCTCCCATAAACTTAAATAATTAGCTAAAAAATAGACAAATATTGTAATTCCTAAGCTAATTAGTAAGCCAATACAAGATATAAATAAATACCAATAAATATAACAATATTGCTGAATTGATATTAAATCACAAATTTTATTTATTTTCCTGTAATTCCATACAGTTAAAAATTGAAACCCCATTATTGGTTGGTTTATAAAAACCATAAAATTCTTGGGTGCAATCGCCAATTCAGAAAGATTGTGGTTTCTTTCAAGATAATTTTTGTCATTTAACACTTTGAGATAAATATCATTATACTCACTCATTTCTATGAGATCCGAATATTTGCTGTATTCTGATGACTTCTTTTCAAGAATATCAAAAAGATTAAATTTATTAAGCATTTTCTTACAATTAATACCAAAATTAGCTATATTTTCAAAATGCCTTGCGAGTAGTTCTAAAATTATTACAACTACTATAAAAACTATCAAAATAATTAGTATTGGAACTAACAATAAAGATCCTAATGCAATAAATATTATTAATAAAATATGAGATATTATAAAAGGAATAACAAAAGAAGGTAGAGTTATTAACAATTTCATAAACAACTCTAATAAATCTAGTTTAATCAACACATTATTTCTCAAAAGGTTATGGTAATGTGCCAATTTTAAAATTTTATCATTATCTGAATAATATTTATTGCTATAAAAACTAAAACTAATAGTTTTTTGTTCTAAATCAAAAACGTTTATAAGTTTATTTTGTAAAGCAAAAATAGCTTTTTTGCAATCGGTAGTAATGGTTACATCATTTACTGAATTTTTGTTATCTTTGAATTTAAGATATTTCCCTTTTGATTCTAAATTCCAGACCTTGACTGTTTTATCCTGTGAAGCAGAAATAATTTTATTTCCATCTCCTGTTATTTTAATATCATAGATTAAGTCATCATGGGCAATAAAACTTAACATTTCTTTGCCAGATTCTCTATCCCAAATCTTAATAGTATTATCGAAGGCAGCATAAATTACCTGTTTACCATCAGGTGTAATAGCAAGAGCACTAATAGGATTTTTATGACCTTTAATCGGAACAGTTTTTTCTCCCGTTTCTAAATTCCAGATTGTAATCATGTTTCTACCCTTATGACCAAAACCAGAAATTAGCCACTTACCGTCAAGAGTAACCGCTATTACATATAATCGCATCAAGAAGTATGTTATTAAAAAATAAGGATATAACGTTTCAGGTCTATGTCTAAGAGTGATGATTTTTCCATTTGTTAAATCCCAAACCTTGATAGTTCCACGCTCTAGTCCATAAATTAAGCGATTATCACAGGTAATAGCAACAGTTCTGACGAAGTCTCTATTAGCTTTTATGCTTAACTCTTCACCAGTTTCCAAATCCCAGACTTTGATAGAGTTATACTTTGCAACTGATACTGAAACCACTTCCTTGCCATTGGGAGTAACCGCTACAGCAACTACAGGGTGACTATGACCATTAAATCTCTGTATTTCTTTACCCGTTGCTAAACTCCAGACTCTAACCGTATTATCAGAGGCACCAGAAATTACCCTGGTGCCATCGGGAGTAACGGCTACAGCATGAACTCGGGCACTATGACCTTTTAATGTGAAAATTTCTGCACCTGTATTCAAATTCCAGACTTTAACTGTTTTGTCAGATGAACCAGAAATTACCCTGGTGTCATCTGGTGTGACAGCAACGGCATTTACGGAGTCACCATGACCAATTAGGGTAGATAGTAAGGGTCCAGTAGGGGGATTTAACGTAGCTCTCAAGCTACGCAAATAAGTCGTTTCAGTTTGCGGTATCTGTTGTAATAATCTTTTAATGTCTGGGGTATTAAAATCTAGTAAACGCCCTGAGAGTTGCCCTGCTAATTGGCTTGGATCTTGAGTTAAGATATGTGTTGATAGTCGCAATGCTCCCTGAATTAATTTCAGGGATTTTATAGTTTGCTTACTGTACTCTGGATGAGATACTTCTATATCATCAATCAATTCATAATCTTCAATCAGTGCTTTGACGCCAAATTCAGGATGATTAAGTTTAGCTTCGATAAATTCATAGTTACTCAACAAACGAGATAATTTATTAAGTTGACCACCTTCTAACCACAAACGCGGAAGTTCACCCAACAAAAGCTCTATTTCTTCTGGTGACTTTTGCGATAAGCGACTGGGAACATTACTCATAAATCCAGCCCTTCTGTCATATTATCGGCAATTTCAGCACTAATATCTGATAAATTCACACCCGCCGCTTCCACAATCTCCTGACGATACAAAAAATCTCGGAAGCTTTCGTGATAAAATCGATAACGTGGTGGTCGATAGCTTTCTTGCTTTTGTAAAAATTCTGCCCATCCATCAAGCACTTCCTGCACAGTCAATTCCTCCTCATCAGAATACTTAGCAATGACTTGACGGGAAGCCGCACTACGTAAAATGCACATGACATAAACAATTTTAATTTTCTCCCTGGGTAAAGGCTTGGTTGTCATCCCCATCAGTTGCCAATGGTTTTCATAATAGCCTTGTAAGCCTACGGGTAATTCATTCAAGGGTTTATCATTATAAAAACCATCAGCTATGGCTGGCAAAACCCAGCGCAAATACATAAAGTTATTTTCGCTTTTTCCCGCAATTTGTTCTACAAACTCCTGATTAGAGAGGGCACGTTGCTGGTTAATCCACTTACTCAATCCCGGTTTATAGTCTGGATGATTCAGCAATTGCCAAATATACTCTTTTACATCTCGATGGCTTTGTTGGTAATTTTCCCTTAAATCCAATTCTTGGCTTGGTGTAGCAGGAGATAACTGCAGCCTTTTCTCATTCTGATTATACGGTCTTCTGGTCAGGATAAAATAAACACGGTCTGGCAACATAGTCGGTAAATATAAAAGATTACCAGCTCCCTCTTGGTCAACTTCATCCAAGGCATCCACAACAATCACCAACCGTTCACCAGCAGATAATTTTTCCCTAACCTTAGCCAACAACGCTGATAAATCAGCATCTTGAGCATCTGGCAACTGGTAACGAGTGGTCAATTGTTGACGAATTTTCCTGAGGAATAATTCTGGACGATTCATGCCCTCAGCACGACTATTAAAAAAGCAAATTGCGTCTGGATTCTCTAATACATACTTAGCAGCAATAGCGCTTTTACCCATCCCAGCATCACCAATAATAGTAAAGTAGCCATGAGCAGTGTTGCTGAAGAAGTCTTCAATAGCCTTAAAGACAAACTCACGACCGCAAAATAACTGAGTTTTGTCTTGAATAAATTGTTCAAACTCTGGTGGTAACTGCTGTTGAGGATACCAGTCTTTTTTGTCAACGATATCAGTTGGTTTAAGATTTAGAACCTTGCAAATATTTCTAACTGCCCATCGTTCTACTCCATTTGGGCAATCTCTTCTAGTACCAAGCAAGCGCTTAACGGTCTCCTCAGAGACACGGGCTTGCTCTGCTAATGTCTTTTGAGTCAGTCCAGCGTCTTTGTAAGCTTGTCTGAGTCTGGCTTTACCTTGCTGACTCGATCGCACTTTGTCAGATTCACGCATTTTGATTTTAGGGAGCAGGGAGCAGGGAGCAGGGAGTAGGGAGTAGGGAGCAGGGAGTCGGGAGTAGGGAGTAGGGAGTAGGGAGTAGGGAGTGATGTACCTCATGGTTATTAGGAAACGCGATCGCATTTCTAAATGAGATGTAAACCTGTATGGTCTTTTTTTCTTCTCCAATAAAACTCCGGATCTCTTTCCCCTCTTGCCTTTTAGCTCTTGCCTTTTGCCTTTTCCGGCAAAAAGTGTGTTTACAACCCAGATATAAACGCACTTATAGGAACCAATCAGGAGTTTAACCAACTAGGGCAGATAGGTTTTCTTGATTGACCTATTTGCCCTAATCTATTTTACAGGGTTTTTCATAGCTATGAGGTACACAGGATTTTTCTCTCTTCCCTTTTCTGTCTTCTCTGCTCTTTTCCCCCCTTATTAAGGGGGGTTAGGGGGGATCCCTGCGAGTGCATCTCAGTTTTGAAATTAGACAAAAATTCAGGCGAAAATTCCCGCGCCCCCGCCCCACACTCCCCACACTCCCCACACTCCCCACACTCCCCACACTCCCCACACTCCCCACACTCCCCACACTCCCCACACTTGCGATATTTTTTACAAATATGAGATGCACCTGATCCCTGCTCCCTGCTCCCTGCTCCCTAAAAGCCAGTAGGGCAAAGCCTAAAATAAACTAAACCCATTTGCCCTTGGCATAGATAGTTTCCTCTGAATAGGATACGAATATAGCACTACGGGCAAGGCAAAAGGCAAAAGGCAAAAGGCAAAAGTTGACTACAACAGTTTTTAAGCTTGTATCAATGTCAAACACCTTGATGCGTAGCGCTATATCAGAAACCAAGGATACAAGATTGGGGAGAGCAACAATGCCCTTTAATTTTTCTAAGAAGCGACAAACTAAAGATGACAACTGTGATATCAAAAGTGATATCAAAGAAGAAATCATCCGGGAATTATTACGACAAGTAAGACATAGTTACAACCTTGCTCTTGGTGTAACTGCTGCATCCGCGTTGATGACTTTATTTGGTGTCGGACTTTTATATATTGACAAAGTGTCGGAAGCAAGCCTGACAGCATCGGGCGGAGTTTTGGGGACTATTACTAGTGTCCAATTAGCCAAGGATTCAAAGGAAGAGTTAGAGGAAATGATGGAGAAATTGTTAGATGAAATCTAAGCGGTCAGCGGTCAGCGGTCAGCGGTCAGCGGTCAGCCTTACGTGGCACAGGCTTCTAGCCTGTGATCTAGCCCATTAGCTGAATGCTTATGGCATCAGTACAAAAAACATAATAGGGGAGGCGATTAAAATCAATTTTAGTAATGAAAGCATCAAATATTATGATTTTTCCCTGTTTCCTGTTTCCTGTTCCCTGTTCCCTGTTCCCTGTTCCCTGTTCCCTACTTTTAGAAAATGTTTACCTTTCAATTCACCAACTTAGAACATTCTCGTTGGGTTACCTCATGGCGATAGCGAAACATTTGCTCTAATTGCAGGGTTACTAACCAACCAAACATGTCTTCGACTAAGGATCCTCCTGGTAAAGCAAATTCAATGGAATCAGTTAGCCTAGTTTTATGATCTTCTGGAATAAATTGATGGCGATGAACCCAATATTCAAAGGGTCCTTCTTTTTGTTGATCACTGAAGAGTCGGTATTGCTCATAGTCGATATGAACAGCAATCCATTGTAAGGGAATTAGACCAAGAAAAATCCGAAATTCCGAAACTGCTCCAATGCCTAAACCTCCCTCACGACGGATCACCTGGATTGGTTGCCAGGGTGGAGTGAGCAGTTCGAGAATATCATTGCGCTCATGAAAGCGCCAAACTATGTCAACTGGTGCATTGATCACAGTAGAATAGTTAAAGTGCAGCATTATAGCAGTTTTAAATTGGGTTAGTTAGCAGGTAAGAGGTAAGAGGGAAAAAATCCTGTGTACCTTATATCTATGAAAAATGCTGTAAATCACCAAGTTATCAATAAATATAAAACGCTGGTTTGGAGACTATAGCCTGTCAACTTGTCAACCTGTCAACCTTCAACTGATCAACTTGTCAACCTGTCAACCTTCAACTGATTAACCTGTCAACCTGTCAACCTTCAACTTGTCAACCTGTCAACCTTCAACTGATCAACCTGTCAACCTTCAACTGATCAACCTGTCAAGCTGTGAACGCGATTGACCGTAGGTCACGCTACGCGATTGACCGTAGGTCACGCTACGCGAACGCAAAGTTAGAGCTGGTAACGAGAGTCATTCCAACCATAAATTGGGTCTCTTGACTGCTCTTTTTGCCGATTTTTTCTGACCTGAGTTGCTCGAATCAGGGTTTGCTTGACAATACTGACCAGGTTATACCATGTTATGTTCTGATTTTTGAGTAATTCCCGGAGTCCTTGCAGAGCCAGTTTAGCGGCTAGAGATTCGGTGTCTTCTTCTGGTCTGATTGGTGTACAGAGCCTGATCGGGTCTCGTTGCACGGCAGCAAAGGCTTGACGCACAGTAGTAGTAATCTGCTGCCTTAGTTTTTTGTGTCCCTTTAACTGCTGCTGACGCCTCCCCTCTTCACAGGAAGCATACAGAGGTGGTAAACGATTGAGGGCGTAGGTAGCCACTTCTACCTGGTTTATATACTTAGCTAGTTTTGGGGAAAGTCGAGACTTTTGACGCTCTACTTCCTGAGCCACTAAGATTTCCATTACATTTTGATAGGTTATCGCTTGATGTGATTGATGTACTTCCATGACTTAACCAATTAGATATTGCAATAAATAAAAAGTCCTTGACGAGTGGCAAGATCAAAGATGGCAAGGTGAAAGACATTTTTTTCTGCCTACGCAAGAACCAGCTCGCCAAATCCCCTACCTAGGGTCACCGTTTCTGAGCAACCAATTTCTTGAACTCCTGTTGGATTAGCTTTTAGCTTCTACTGCTGTAGTGAAGCACTTATAGATAGCTTTTATGTAAGCATTCAGTCGTCAGCTATCAGCTATCAGCTTGTAGCTATCAGCTTGTAGCTATCAGCTAATGTGTTAGGTCCGATGCGTCGAAGCCTGTGCCACGCTACTGACTTTTGAATAAGCGATGCAGCGCGGTCTTGGGGAGCCAGTGCGGTCTTGGGGGTTCCCCCCATGAGCAACTGGCGTGGTTTCCCCCATGAGCGACTGCATCAAGACAACAGGTAACCATGGGTTTAATCTGAGTGAAGTCACAGCGCTTGTGGCCTGTGCCACAAAGCTGACGGCTGTTCGCGCAGCGTGAGCCTTTGGCTGACCGCTGACCGCTGACCGCTGACCGCTGAATGCTTACGCTTTTATTTATCCTGTCAGGAACTCTCAACAATAGCTCTTTAGTATTTTTTTAGGTTTGAGCTTAACCCCACACCTGGCCAAGGGAGTCTGGTACTCACAATAATAACTCATCTTTTTCTTTCCGCCTATGATATAGATCACAGGCAAAAGCCACGGTTGCGATCGCAATCCCAATGGTTAACAAGTCGCATTTTGTAGAAATCTAGTACTAATTACTAAGTACTGAGGGTTTGTTCAGAGTTTTTACTTATTACAAATTACCTGGGATTGCTAGAGGGATAATAATGTGTTATAATTAAAAGGTTTGTTTATTTTTTTTTCGACGCTCGATAATATTTTCAGATACTTCTAAATCGACCTGGACTTTTCTAATTGCTAGGTCTACCGGTAATCCTCTGAGATACCAGCGGTATACCCTGGCTAAGGTAGATTCATCGGCATCAGCCATAGCGGATGCGATCGCATTTTGAACAGGACTAGGTACCATTTCCTTTAGGGTGGGGAATCGCTTGCTAGTAAACTCATCCCGACCACTTTTTAACTTAAGGAAATCTTTAAATTTAGCATTTTTTCCGATCGCAATCAGCTCAGAGATCTGGTTAGCCAGTTTTGGTACAGGTTTAGCCTTGGGCAACTCAGAGAACTGATCAGCAAGTTTTGGTAAAGAAGGTTGAACCTTGGGTAACTCAGTTGCTTTATTTCTTACAGCGCTAACCCCTTTGCGTTGATCCATAGCCTGATTCGCAGCGGCATCGGCTTCTGAATTCTGTGCTCGGGGAATCCACTCTAATTGAACAGAGTCAAACTGCTTCAGAAGTGACTTAGCTTTTGTCCATAACGGTCGTAAGTGGGGTGTTTTAACTCTCCAGGTACCTTTAAGCTGATTGATAACCAGTTGAGAATCTCCTTTTAGGACTACCTGCCCAGCACCGATTTCCAAGGCTTTCTCCAACCCAAGAATCGCTCCGGTATATTCGGCCTGATTGTTGGTAGCATGAGGAAAAAATTGACTAACGCTAATGGTTTGAGCTCCCGGTTGTTTAATAACAGCAGCAGCACCGGCTATTCCAGGATTCCCACGAGACCCCCCATCAAATAGGATAGTAAGCTTGCTGTTAGTCTTCTTAGCTGTTAAGTTGACTGATTGGTTGTTCATATAGATTAGCTTTTTCGTTCACCCAGCGGCTCCTACAGAGGATCCCAACATGCCTCTGAAGAAGGGAAGTATATATAGGTCGCCTATATATATAAGGTAATACACTCAACTAGCGTATGTGGGGTGTGGGGTGTGGAGAGATGGGGTGTGGGGTGTGGGGTGTGGGGAGATGGGGAGATGGGGAGATGGGGAGATGGGGAGATGGGGAGTCGGGAGTCGGGAGTCGGGAGTCGGGAGTCGGGAGTAGGAAAACATCCTGTGTAGCTCATAGGTATAAAAAACACTATAGGTGCATATCCTAAAAGCTGTTTGGCTCGGTGGGTGGAACGGGCATCTTGCCCGTTACTGTACCAACACTGGCTACCGATGAAATGAGGGCGAGCCCGTCCCTAAAGTACCACTAGCAACTGCTGCTCTATTCCCGAATCCCGAATCCCGAATCCCGAATCCCGATTCCCGACTCCCGACTCCCGACTCCCGATTCCCTTTTCATACATCCTTAATAGTTTCTTCAACCTTATCTAAACAAGTTTTCAATTTTTCAGCCAAAACCCGGACATTGGGTTCTAGCATCATTGAGATATGATCACCAGGAATATGGTGAACTTCAATGCCAGAAGCTGCCATACCATCCCAACCATTAAGAGGGTCATGGTAATGTCCTGGAGGTTGCTGTTTAGCTCGAAAGAGAGTTATTTTCCCTGGGTAGACTGATGACAGCTCAGATGGTTGAGTCTCGTAGTTAGCATTTTGGATATCTGAGATGGCATCAACCAAATTAGGGTTTGGTAAAGCAGGTTCGGTAGATAAGTTAGACTTTTTAGCAAACCACTGGAATTGCCGTTTGTATGCTCCAGATTTATAATGTCTGACAAACGCTCTGATTCTCTCAGACAAGTAAGCTCGCCTTTTGTCAGGTTCAAGTCTCCAAAGGTTATTCCAATAGGTTTGTAGTTTTTGTATCCAAAATAAAGTGTACCGTTGTAAGACGGTGGTATTTTCGTAGGGCTTCCACTGATAACCAATAGCATAGCTATCAAACAAGGCAACAATTGCTACAGTCTGACCTTGAGCATCAAGCTGCTTAGCCATTTCAAAGGCGATTTGACCTCCGAGGGATACCCCTTGTAGAAAATAAGGCCCTTCGGGTTGAAACCTTCGCATTTCCTCAATGTAGTGAGCGGCTAACTCCTTGAGTCCATTACCTATACCCGGTTTGGTATTGATGTTGTTGGCTTTAGTAGCCGCTGCTAGTCCATAACTTAGTCCATAAACTGGATAGTCCCAACCGAGATAACGTACCAAATCGCGGTAGTATATAAACCCTTCCCCAAGGATGTGAATCGCAAACAGAACTGGCTTGGAACCACTAGGTTGAATGGGCACTAGGGAAAACCAAGAGGATGACCATTCTGACTGGCACAGAAGTTGAGCGAGTTGCTTGATGGTTGGTGCTTGGAATAGAGCAGCTAGGGGCAGTTGTTTGCCGAAGGTCTTCTCAATCTCACCAGATAGCTGCACAGCTAGGAGAGAATTTCCTCCTAACCCGAAGAAGTTGTCATCGATGCCAATCTGGGAAACTCCCAACACCTTCTGCCAAATGCTAGCCAGTTGACGCTCTATATCAGTTACTGGCAAGACGTTTTCAGTGTCTTTGCTTGGTGAAATCAACTGCTCTCGGTCGATTTCACCTGCGGGAGTTAGGGGCATAGCTTGGAGTTGCTGAAACTTAGGGGTGATAGAGGTTCCAAAGGGAACGAATGCCTCTAACCTCTGCAACTGAGCAACAGATAGTTCTGTAACCGCCGTGAAATATACCGATACCCGCTGCCGATGGTATGGTGGCTGTTGGGTGTATCGTCTAACATAGGGATTGCTGCCATCCAAACCCAAAATCAGGTTGTCTTGGTCGTGGTGCAGCCCAGCGAGAATAGAATTGATTCCCTGTTGGTTGAAAATTCCGTACTGACCTAAGGCACGACGGGACTCCCTAATTTGTTTACTCCGATTGAGGGTGGTCTCAACCCATGTGCTTGAGCCATAGCAGTAGCTGCGCACCAAGGTCTTGTGCCGCTGGTAGTAGCAGAAGCACTCTAGAAAATTATTAGCGGCAGCATAAGCACCAATTGTCGCTCCCCCAAAGAAGGCTAGCACGGAAGAAAGGCTGATAAAAACACTGTCTGGCTTATCTTTAATTAGTTGATGCAGTACCCACGACCCTAAAAGCTTGGGACGAAGTGTAGCAGCAAAACTGTTGCGGGTTTCCTCTACTAAAAAATGTTCTGGGGCAATTCCGGCCAAATGAATGACCCCTTCAAGGAAAGCTTGCCAGTCAGACTGGGCTCGTTCAACTACCTGTTGCAACTGAGCTAAATCACAAATATCCATGGCCTCGTAGCGTATCTCTCCTCCCAGTTGCTCGGCCAGTTGCTCTAGGTTTTGATAGGCTCTGACGGCAGGTGCTAACCCATTTCCATCCTTTAAATGGTTTCCTTTGGTAGTCGGCTCTGGTAAGGGGGTTCGACCGACTAAAAGCAGACGAGCTTGATAGTGGTTTAGGAGAAATTTAGCAATTTCTACTCCAATCCCTCCCAAACCCCCACTAATCAAATACATTCCCTTTTGCTTAAAGGGCAATTCCTGTTTTTCGAGTTGGGGTAGGTCAGCTTTTTCGAGTAAGGGTACCAAACGGTTGCGATTGCGGTATGCTACTTCTCGCTCTTTCTGACATACAGCCATTTCCCGCAGGATATGAAACCCATTAATGTGGTGGTCATCCACAGGTATATCGATATGGCGACAGTTCAGCCAAGGCAGTTCTCTCGGACAGGTTTTGATCAGACCCAGAATCGGACTTTTCTCATAGGCAATGTCATCCTGGGGCGAGGTAGGCTGTGTATAGCTAGAAACCACAGTCAACTGGACTTCTGAATTGAGAATTCTCAAGGGTGAATTCAACTGTGATTTCAAACCATCCAAAGCCTGAATTAAAAATAGTAGACTGTAAGTCCCCTGATTCTGAGCTTGTTCTAGTGCTTCGGATGACTCAATTTCTCCCCGATACTCGTCATAGGTCCACAAATGGAGAATCTGTGCGATGGGTTGGTCGGTTTCCACCAACGACTTCAGTAATTGCTGATAGTGATCAGGATTGGTGGGGTCAATAGAATAGCGGTTGCCTGTAAGTTGGGCATCTGTAAGTTTGGCACCTGTAAGTCGCAAAAAATCGGCTCCGGGGGCTCCGGGTTCCACTGCTACACATTGGTCTTTACCTAGCTTGGAGCACAATACTTCTCCTAATCCCAAGGAATCTAGAAATATCAGAGTTCTACCATTTTTAGGTGTCCTACCTAAGGTTACTGCTTCTTTTCGATGCCAAACTTTACGATAAAACCAGTCTGGAAGGGTATTCTCATTACCCAGAAGACAATCAACTTTTTTGAGAATCGGGTCAAATTCACCAGCGTTAAACTGCTCCTTGAGTTGCGATCGCAAAATTTTCCCAATCGAACTCTTGGGGATTGCCTCTTTTGGTAGAGGAATAAGATAACTCGGACTCACCCCTAGTTTGCTAACCACCTCAGTGGAGATGTCCTGGAGTAATGGGGTTAACTGGTCATCCTCAGACCAATCAGTATGGAAGAAAATGACCAATTGGTCAGTATCTTTACTTGGTTGTCGAATTCCGCAAGCTGCTGTGTAAGAGGGAATCACCCCCTCTACCTGCTCAACCACTGCTTCTATTTCATAACTATAGTGATTGAGACCATTAATAATAATGACATCTTTTTCTCGACCGGTAATCGTGAGACGTCCGTCACGCAGTACACCATTATCTCCGGTTTTTAACCATCCATCCGGTGTAAAGGCTTCTCGATTTAGCTCAGGATTCTGGTAATAACCATCACTAACCATCGGACCAGAAATCTGTACCTGACCCACTGTATCTTCTTCAACTATTTGTCCGAGTGCATCCACAATCCGCACAGAAAAGCCAGGCACAGGTCTGCCAACTTCTACAACAGAGTGGTTAACAGACTGGTTATCCGACGGTAAATTCAACAAGTACCGATGGGAAAATACCACAGCAGCACAGGTTTCAGACATTCCCCAAGCTGAATGCATGGCATTGACCGATAACCCATGGGGAGAAAGCAACTGCAAGAATCGCTTTGCAGTTTGAGGTACAATCGGCTCAGCGACACTTAATACAGATTTGAGGGAAGATAAATCCCATTTCCGGTGGCTGTTCGCAACGGATTTCTGATTTATTTTCTGATTTATCAAACCTAGGGCAAAATTAGGAGCCCAGGCAAAGGTAACCCGATAGTTTTCAATCCAATCCAACCAATTGAGGGGATTTTCCAAGAAAGCTTTAGCGGGAGCATGGATTTGCAGGTTACCGACATAGACATCCCGAATACAACAGCGTACCAGAGAGCCAACATGGTCTAAGTTAAGCCAGTTCAAGGAGATATCATCTTGGGTCAGATTATTCCTCTGGGCACTGGCGGCGACATTATTAATTAAATTGGCATGGGTCAACCTGACGCCTTTAGCCATTCCTGTACTTCCAGAGGTCAGTAACAATATTGCTAAATCATCCGGTTGGCTGTGATAGTAATTTAGGTCAGGCTCAGATGAGCGCAAGTTGTCTACGGTTTCAATTAAAATTTCTTTTTTGGGCAAGGGATGCTTGGTAGGAGCCGCTACACGAAAGCATAAAGCACGGATTGCTGGAGCAAGGGTATCACTGGTTAGGATGACCGGTTGCTCTAGCATTTTCCAGGCATTGCACAGCTTATTGACGGTACTGTTAGATGACTCATAGGTCGGTGCGATCGCAATCGGGACTGGGACAAAACCGCCCAAAATACAAGCCCAGAAGGTTGGAATGAAGTCTTGATTTTGGTCAAATTGGAAGATTACTTTGTCTTGAGGCTTTAGATTTAGTTTTCTTAAGCCACCAAGAATCCGCTGTGCTTCTTCGAGGAGAGCTGGGTAAGATTGATAGTTTTGGTGAGTATTTCCCTGACTATCAGTGTCGAGATAGATAATCCCTTGCTCCGGCGCAACCCTTGCAGTTTTTAGTAGCGCTTGGGAGAGAGTTGAGATATCTGTTGGTAACTGTAGCGCTTCACCATGACTGATGGCGGGTTTTGATGGGGTGGAATTTGAGCGATGCTCCCCCTGAGCCGCTACGGGAACGCAATCGGAAGATGCCTTGGGGTAAGGGCTCGGTAGGGGCTTGGCTTGTGATAATTCTGTAGGTTGCTTTGGACTAGTTTCGGTGGAGGGTGGAAGTAGGTCTAATAGATGTAGGGGTGTGTCGGGCTGGGTGTAGTCTTGTAGTACTACGGCGACTTGCTTGATTTCTGCCCCTCCATAACTATATGACTGTAGCTGCTCTTCCCATTGCTGCACTAAGTCGGTATCAATTATTTCTACAGAAGCTAGTGCTTGTTGATCTATCTCACCTGTGGGAGTTAGGGGCAAGGTAGTTACCGGAACAATAATTATGTTAGGGGATAAATTAGGGGGGAAATTAGGGGGGACTTTTGGTTCACCACTAGATAGCAGAGTGTCTGAGATGGTGTCTGACACGACCCCTTGCAGGAGCGATCGCAGTTGTTCTGATGAAGATGATCCAGCTGAGACTACATAGGCAATAATAGGTAAAAAACTACAATTGTCTCTGAGGGTTATTTTTTTCTTTTCTTCTGTAATTTTCCTCTCTAGGACAACACAGTCGTCAACTAACGAATTTGCTAACAAAGCCGATTCGATTTTGGTCAATAGTTGTGGCAGATAGTCTTGGATTGGCTTTTCTATAATGTTATCGGTATCTTGTCCTATATACTTGGTAATATATGATGGCTGCATTTCTCGATACTTTTGTTGAGTATTTTTTTGACGATGGGTTTAATTGCTGATTAATAATGTATTTAAATATAGCGGTTTTAAATTGAGCAAGGTACAGATTCCATGGTTTTAGGGAACAGGGAATAGGGAACAGGGAACATAGAAGAGGGAAGAGGTAAAAAATCCTGTGTACCTCATAGTTATGAAAAACGCTGTATATTGATTTATCTTTAATTTTTATGAATAAAAATAGTCATTTAAAGGTAATAAATGTGATTAATTAACAATTATAATTGTTTGATTATTTTCAATATTAATGCTATGAAAAAGTTTGAAAATATAGGGTTTATAAAATATATGAGGTACAGTCTTTATTGGCGCTGATTGGCTTTAAGACATTCTTTGCTTGGTGCAAAATGCCTGATGCCCTCTGCATTAAAAGGATAAGCAAAGTACTTCAACCAATTTAAAACTGCTATAATTAAAAGGCTGAAATCGCTGTAATTACTTTAATAAAAGGGGTTTCTGCGTAAGTCCTATTGGTAGTTTGGTCTCAGTGAGCAGCCCAATGTCAAGGGTGGTAATGGCACTTTTTTGATAGCTCTTAGCCTGAGGTTGAATCACATGATCAATATCCGAAGGATAACCACAGGTATACTGAAAAACGTTACTCATTTTGCTACAGCCTATCCTAAAGTTAGGCTCTGCTAGGAGCCTCGTACTTTAACATTTTCAAGATTTATCGATTAAGTCCGGATAGGTGTGTCAGTAATCAATAAACTTCTATTAAAGTGGTATTATTACGACCTTTTATTAAATCAGGACAAAAAACCTGAAACTCTTGTCCCTGTCTTGATGCAAAGCGCGAGTGGGGGGAACCTCACAGGGGTAGGTTTTTTACATTTGGGTCGGGAGTCGGGAATCGGAACCCACCCCTAACCCCTCCCAGGAGGGGAACGGGAATCGGGAGTCGGGAATCGGAACCCACCCCTAACCCCTCCCAGGAGGGGAAGAGCGGGAAATGGGGAGAATTATCCCGGAAATAATTGTGTATTTTGATACAGATTTTTAGGAATTTATACCTAATAAAAGTACTCGCCCCTTTGTAAAAAACCTACCCTTGTAAGGAGGGTAGACCAGCTTTGGCACTGGTGGATTGTTGGTGTCTACCTCTCCCAAGGGTCAACGGCTATAAGTTTAGATTGCTCCGACCTGCTCGGCGGCCTGGGCTAATTCAAATACCACCCGCGCCACGTAGGGGCGAATCATCCACCAGATTAAGGGGGATAACCAGCCCTTTAGGGTAACTGAGTAGGAAATATAGGTACCACAAAGGGTGGACTCTACCTGGTAAGTCACGCGATTTTCAACTCCAGGGATTGCCAGAAATCTTATACTGAGTAGCTCACCGGGTAAGACACGCTCTACAAAAATTCGCACCGGAATTGGGATCAAGCGAGTGACTACCTGATAAATTAAACCAGGTTTAGCCATTAAACCTTTCGGAGCATTGGTACTTGACAGCAGAGGATTCCAAGACACATCTGCTAAGTTGATCAATTTTTGCCAGAGAACTTCCACTGGGGCAGTACTCAGGGCGCGATAGGTCTTGAAGAGGGCAAACTTACACCAAATCCCCTCCTGACCAGCAATTAACTTGAAAGAAAAATTAAGAATCACTACACGCCTCCCGCAGCTATGCTCAGGCAGATTTATGATCTTCCCCAAATGGCTTTGGTTGAAAAATCCCTCTCTATTTAGGATATGATCTCAACTGCCTGGAAGTTATGCCAACCCCCAGGGCTTACCCTGACGGTACCGGATGGTAGCAACGAATAACTACCAACCAATAACTACCAACTAACAACACCAACCAATAACATTGGCGAGGTAAACTTAACGTTTTGTTTCCATAGGCGCTTGTTGGCGCTCAACCAAGAATGGGTAAGAACTGCACATCTTCCCATCCCCATTCGGGGAAAGGGGACTAAAGAAAGACCCCGGCTGGTTTTTCCTCCCCAGCCTAAAGAACCAGAGGTGCGACCCGTGGCGAATTTAATTCTTAATGGTAAGAGCGCACCTAAGGTTTCCAAACTCACTAGGATTGTTTATGACAGCTTTTCAGACCGATACAACAACTACCACTAATACCACTTCTTTACCTCCTGCTGACTCTAGGGAGAGAGTCAAGCAGTTGATGCAACAGCTGCAAGATACGATTTGTGATGCTCTAGTAAAACTGGACGGGGTTGGCACCTTCAGAGAAGATGCTTGGGAAAGAGAAGAAGGGGGTGGTGGTCGTTCCCGTGTGATGCGCGATGGTTCAGTATTTGAACAGGGTGGGGTTAACTTTTCTGAAGTTTGGGGCAAACAGCTGCCACCTTCAATTTTGAAGCAGCGCCCCGAGGCAGCTGGACATGGTTTTTTCGCTACTGGTACCTCCCTAGTATTGCATCCTCGTAATCCGTATGTGCCCACGGTTCACCTAAATTATCGCTACTTTGAAGCAGGACCAGTCTGGTGGTTTGGTGGGGGAATCGATTTGACCCCTTACTATCCCTTTGCTGAAGATGCTGCCCATTTGCATCGCCAATTGAAAGAAGCCTGTGATGCTCATCACCCTGAGTATTACCCAGTGTTCAAGTCTTGGTGCGATGAGTATTTTTATCTGAAACACCGCCAAGAAATGCGGGGTGTTGGGGGCTTATTTTTTGACTATCAAGATGGCACAGGTAAACTCTATCGTGGTCCCCATCAAGATGGTCCCGCAGCAGCTTACAGTGAAAAGATTGGGGATTTAGAGCCTCGCAGTTGGGAAGAGTTATTTGCCTTTGTCACAACCTGCTCTGAGTCATTTTTACCAGCTTATCTACCCATTGTAGAGCGCCGTCACGATCTCGAATATGGAGACAGAGAGCGTAACTTCCAACTCTATCGTCGGGGTCGATATGTAGAATTTAACCTGGTGTATGACCGAGGCACAATTTTTGGTCTGCAAACTAACGGGCGTACTGAATCCATCCTGATGTCCTTACCCCCCTTGGTGCGTTGGGAATACGGTTACCAACCTGAGCCCAATACACCAGAATCCGAACTCTATGAGACATTCCTCAAGCCTCAAGACTGGGCGAACTGGACAGCTTAAACTGTTGTCAGATCACTTATGGCAATACTAGGATGGTTCGACGTACCCATTCAGCTATCAGCCGTCAGCTATCAGCCGTCAGCTGAAGTAACTCAGCATTATTCCAATGCTTACCTGTTTTATTCACAAGCTGATAGCACCTCAAGTAGCATGGCCTACGGCCAATGACTGATACGCGACACGCTAATAGCTGAATGCTGAATGCTGAATGCTGAATGCTGAATACTGAATACTGAATACTGAATGCTGGAGCAGTGGGGGAAGATAGAATAGAAATCCTGGATTCATCCCCCTCATTCGACTATCCTGTCATTTTTCCCATTGTCTTGATGCACTCGCTCGCCATCATTCCCTTCATCCTCAGTTCCTCTGACCAGATTTGTGCAACAATTTGGATACGCTCCCTTAAATTTCACCAATCCCTCTAAGCTAAACTAGCATTCAGTGAGTAGCTCGATGAGCCCAATCACAGAGGGCTTGGTTTAGAATAGGTCTTCCCGGCTTAATTTGTTAGTCAGGGCGTATTAATAAAAATCACGAGGAGTTTTTTCAGTCGGCTGGGAAGCAGTCAGGGACTACAGGTGGCGATAGTCCTACAGGTGCCCTTGACCCATTAAGAATTAAATTCGCTATAGGTGCGCGCCTCCTAGGGCGAGTAAATCGCCCTAGGGTCGCACCTCAAGGTGCGCGCCTCCTAGGGCGAGTAAATCGCCCTAGGGTCGCACCTATCGGCAAAGCCGACGCGGGGCGCGAACGGGCGCGCACCTGAATCGTTCGGGACGCACTCTCAAATCTTAATCATTAGATTTGGTATGGTTTCAATCAGCGGTAGCTGTGACAAGGAGGTGCTGATGGTTCATATCGATCAGAAAACTCATACTACTGAAGATGGTACAAATGTGATTGTTTTGAAACCGATTGGACGCCTGGACATCACTACAGCTTGGCCCTTTCGTCTGAAATTGCAAGAGTGTATATCCAAACTGCGCAGGCATGTAGTGGTTAATCTGAGTCAGGTTGATTTTATTGATAGTTCGGGTTTGACATCCTTAGTGGCTGGCATGCGAGATGCTGACAAAATTAAGGGCAGCTTTCGCATTTGTTCTGTTCATCCAGACGCCAAGCTCGTGTTTGAAGTAACTATGATGGACACAGTATTTGAAATTTTTGAAACGGAGGAAGAAGCCTTAGATGGTTTATCTAGTAGTATCGCCACCTGAATAGACATCTGCGACCCATTAGGTTTGAGATTAAGCTTGGCTTGGCTTCGGTGAATCTTTTCCCACAGATGTCTGATCAGAGGGTGTTAGTATAGCAAAGGTGCTTACTTACCCAAGCAACCTACTAAAAGGGCTTGGATGCTACTAGGGGCAGCTCGCCCGGGGAAAGAACTTGCCTTAGCTTTGTAAAGATAAGTCCACAGCAAGTTGAACTCAAAGAAATCAAACGACCTGCGGGAGGCGGGTTGCGGCCAGGGTAGTAGGGGGGCAAAGCCTTTAGCCCCTACTGCGGGAGTGAGTGCGACAAAGCAAAACCTCCGGACGCTGATTAAGACCAATCTGGCATCAGCGGATGAAACTGGAAACCCCCACCATCATCTTGGATTTGGTGGTAGGTACTTCATGGTAGACAATAAGACAATAACAATAATATAAAGCTTCAATTCTGATCTGCCTTGTGAATACTGTTCGCACAGTCTCGGATACTAAACGGGATTTCTACACCTATCACACTCGCCCCATTAACTCTATTTACCGACGTGTAGTAGAAGAGTTGATGGTAGAGATGCATTTGCTGTCGGTTAATGTCGATTTTAACTACGACCCCATCTATGGCTTAGGTGTGGTGACATGCTTTGACCGGTTTATGCAAAGCTATCAACCGGAACATGATAAAGAATCAATTTTTAATGCTCTGTGTCAAGCAGTCGGAGGTGAAGCTCAGCAGTACCAGGAAGATGCCCAAAGGCTCAAAACTAGCGTAGAGTCTATGTCTGGAAAAGATTTGATCTCCTGGTTCAGTTCCCCAACCTCTGAAAATGGGACTGGGGATTTGGCTACCACTATAGCTGCGATCGCACAAAATTCTCAGTTTAAGTACAGCAGATTGTTTGCCATTGGTTTATTTTCACTACTAGAGCAGGCGGACTCGGAGTTAGCTCAGGACCAAAAGCAGCTCGAAGAGGTACTTAACAAAATTAGCAGTGGATTAAACCTTCCTTCCGAAAAGCTACAAAAAGACTTGGAGTTGTACCGCAGCAACCTGGAAAAAATGGCACAGGCTCGGGTAGTCATAGAAGATGCCATTCAAGCTGATCGTAAAAAGCGGGAGGAGCGTGCTAAAGAGAAAGAAAAATCAGCGACACCTAGCAGCGATTCCACCCCATCAACCCAAGAAGAATCAGATGCCTCTTCCGATGCCTCTTCCGATGAAGCCCCGTCTTCCTAGCTAGGTTTTTTGGTCTAGCACGCTGATATCCCCCGGATAAATCCCAGATAAATCAGGGGGGCTCATCCCATTACCCTGGGAAAAAAGGTCAAAGGGCAAGGATAATTTCACCCCTAATTATCTTAAATCAAAGCTTGTAATAGTGGAATAAGGTCTTCTGCTGGTCTGAGCCCCTCTATCCGTTGTTGAGGCTGACCGTTTTTAAACAGTACCAAAGTTGGTAACGCCTCAATGTGATACTGGGAAGCAAGCTGGGGGTATTTTTGTGTATCAATTTTTACAACTTGCAAACGATCTTTGAGCTCAGCCTTGACCTGTTCTAGGATAGGAGCCATCATCTGACATGGCCCACACCAAGTGGCATAGAAATCTACCAACACGGGTACATCTGAGCCAGATAATAATTCTTGGAATGTTTTGAACTGCTTTTTAACGGCCATGAGCAAGAAAACCTTTCCTAGTCCTTCTGCTCGATTCTAGTCCAAAATCTTTGGGATTGTGTGATAGCTGGATTAACCAAAGATTCCGGTAAAGTTAACTTTGGAGGAAACCTTTACTGCCCACAGGACAAAATCAGGCAGGATAGAAAACAGTTCAAGGTTTATGGAAACATTACAGACATCTGCGCAACAATTAAGCGATCGCATAGCCATCGTGACCGGTGCCTCGCGAGGAATTGGTCGAGCTGTGGCCCTGGCCTTAGCTGGGTCAGGGGCAAAGGTTGTAGTCAACTACGCCAGTTCCAGTACTGCAGCTGATCAGGTCGTAGGGGCTATCATTGATGCTGGGGGTGAAGCCTTAGCACTTCAGGCTGATGTGTCTCAAGCTGAACAAGTCGATGCCCTAGTTAAAGGGACTCTCGAAAAGTTTGGTCGTATAGACGTGCTAGTGAATAATGCTGGGATTACCCGCGACAACTTGTTATTGCGGATGAAACCCTCAGATTGGCAGGCAGTAATTGATCTGAACCTGACTGGGGTATTTTTATGTATCAAAGCAGTGAGCAAACGGATGCTCAAGCAAAAGTCTGGTCGGATTATCAATATTGCTTCCGTGTCAGGACAGATGGGAAACCCTGGTCAAGCCAATTATAGTGCTGCCAAGGCTGGTGTGATTGCCTTGACCAGAACCGTTGCCAAAGAGTTTGCTAGTCGTGGCATTACAGTCAATGCCGTAGCTCCGGGTTTTATTGACACTGATATGACCACTGACCTTAAGTCAGAAGCCATTATCGAGCAGATCCCTCTAGGTCGTTACGGTCAGCCAGAAGAAGTAGCTGGAATGGTGAGGTTTTTGGCAGCTGATCCAGCTGCTGCCTATATCACTGGACAAGTGTTTAATGTCGATGGTGGTATGGTTATGGCTTGAACCCCGCCGCACGTCGGTGTTTCAAGTTCTTGAAAGTTCAAAATTGTCAGACGAATTAGCACTCTTCGTGTAAGAGTGCTAAATTTGCTAATGGAGACACAAAGCAAGTTCAAACAACCAATGGCAAAAATCGTTTCGTTTGACGAAGAATCCAGACGTTCATTGGAGCGGGGGGTCAATGCCCTAGCTGATGCTGTACGTATTACCCTTGGTCCAAAAGGTCGTAATGTGCTTCTGGAAAAACAGTATGGGGCACCCCAGATTGTCAATGATGGTATTACCGTTGCCAAAGAGATTGAACTGGAAGACCCCTTAGAAAATACTGGCGCTAGACTGATTCAAGAAGTCGCATCCAAGACTAAAGACGTTGCTGGGGATGGCACTACCACAGCTACCATTCTGGCTCAAGCCATGATTCGGGAAGGTCTTAAGAATGTCGCAGCTGGGGCAAATCCTGTAGCTGTGCGCCGAGGAATCGAGAAAACTGTTGCCGAGCTGGTCACAGAGATTGAGGCAATGGCACAGCCGGTTCAGGGAACTGGGATCGCTCAAGTTGCTACAGTCTCCGCCGGTAACGATCAAGAAGTGGGTGACATGATTGCCCAAGCCATGGAAAAGGTCACCAAAGATGGTGTGATCACCGTTGAAGAATCCAAATCCCTATCGACCGAATTAGAGGTAGTGGAAGGGATGCAGATCGATCGGGGTTATATTTCCCCTTACTTCGTGACCGATAACGAACGGATGACAGTGGAATTTGAAAACCCCTACATCCTGATTACCGATAAAAAGATTAGTGTTATCCAGGATTTGGTACCGGTTCTGGAAAAAGTAGCTCGTGCCGGTCAACCGTTGCTGATTATTTCCGAAGATCTAGAAGGAGAAGCCTTGGCAACTCTGGTTGTAAATAAGGCTAGGGGTGTATTGAATGCTGCAGCCGTTAAGGCACCAGGATTTGGCGATCGCCGCAAGCAAATGTTACAGGATATTGCAGTTTTGAGCGGTGGTCAGGTGATATCCGAAGACGTTGGTTTGAGCCTGGATACTGTTTCCCTAGATATGCTGGGAAATGCTACCAAAGTTAGCATTGACAAAGACAGCACCACCATAGTAGCTGGTGGTCAAACTAAGGCAGATGTAGAAAAGCGAGTTGAGCAAATCCGCCGCCAGCTAGCAGAAACTGACTCCGAATACGATAAGGAAAAACTGCAAGAACGGATTGCTAAACTGGCCGGTGGTGTAGCAGTGATTAAGGTTGGTGCTGCAACTGAAACAGAACTCAAAGACCGCAAGCTGCGGATTGAAGATGCCCTCAACGCTACTAAAGCTGCGGTAGATGAAGGGATTGTTCCTGGTGGTGGTACAACCTTGATTCGGTTAATAGAAAAAATTCCTGCACTGACAAACGACCTAGAGGAAGAAGAGAAAGTTGGTGCAACTATTGTAGCCAAGTCATTAGAAGCTCCCTTGTCTCAGATGGCGGATAATGCTGGCGTTGAAGGTTCCGTCATTGTAGAGAAAGTACGGGAGAGTACTGGTAACGTTGGCTATAATGCTGCTACTGACACCCTTGAAGACTTGATTGCTGCAGGTATTATTGACCCTGCCAAGGTGGTACGCTCATCCTTACAGAATGCTGCCTCTATCGCTGGTATGGTGTTGACCACAGAAGCCCTGGTGGTAGAGAAACCTGAACCTAAATCCGCTGCTCCTGCTCCCGACATGGGCGGCATGGGCGGCATGGGCGGCATGGGCGGCATGGGCGGCATGGGCGGCATGGGCATGATGTAGTGCCATGAGCTAGTGCCATCATGTAGTCCATTCCTTTGGTAGCATAAAGCCTTGAAGCAGCCTGTCCTAACGGACAAGCTGCTTTTTGATTCGTCATTAGTCATGGCGTGAGTCAATCTTGAGTAAACTCATTTATGGGGTATAATTTACCAATAATTATCCAGACTCTTCTTATCCCCCTTTACGAAAAAAACCTTAAACTAGTCTTTTTAAGAGGTTTACTATAAATGGATAACGACCAAAACTTGCTAATCCTGACGATTTATATAATCAGTGTTACTTACGTTTTGTACAAAGCTTTCAAGCAAATAGACCAACTCATAACGGTTGAGGTAGACTCTGAGGCTATCAATCAGGAACTGGAAAAGAAAGAACTTAATGATTTCATGGAAGTCAACTTTGGCTTCGATCCTAGCTATAAATTGGATGAGTTAAAGGATCTTAAACTGACTGTTAAAAATAAAACCAACGAGAATCCTGTTTATATTGAAATAGACTGGGACAAGAGTCTGATAACTGACTTAGAAAATAATTCCCGACCCATGATTTGGGTAAATTCTGATGATATGGAAGAAGCCCCCAAAAGCCAAGACGTTGGAAAAATTCGTCCTGGTCAAAATTGCGAATTTAAGCTGAGCGATGAAAATATTAAAAATGCGTTGTTTCCGGTAAACGACTTGAAGAATGCGATAAAAAATGGTGGCAAATTTAATCTCCAATTATTATTCAATATATTTGAACCAAATACTGGAAAAAGCAGTTCGTGCTACTTACCCTGTAGGTTTAAACCTATCAAGTTACACTGGACTCAGGCTATAGTTCTTGCCTTGCAACCTCAATAGGAGTACTAAAGAGGAATAGCAGTTGGGAGTCTATTTAGACGATTTTGGTTTGTCTCCAGTATTACGAACGTTGACCAGCTTATTGAGTACTTCAAACCAAAAGGGGGCTCCCATACAGATTGCGATCGCACTCAAAATAATCCCTACAACAAATTTGAAGTAAACCCAAGTCAAACCCAGCTCTCTGGGAAGGTGATTGGGTTCTTCAAACTGCTCTACAAGATTAGTTTCTCCCCAGCCAATGGGAAGGAAAGCTAGGTCATCTACAGCTGAGGTGATACTATCATAACAGTCATTACTGTTTGATTCTTGCTGTAAACAGGCACCGGTTTCATTAACAATCCTATTAGTGACTTGATTGACAGCAGCTCTTACACTGTGGTTTTTATAGAATTGATTGCTGATATTGATGGTATCAATATTCAAGGCTAGGGAAATCACTAATCCAATTAAAAAAGATATGGCTTTAGACTGACGCTTGTATACCCCTGCAGCTCGTGTCATGGATTCGTCAAACCATGTTGTTAGTTCTTCTTGGAGTTTTTTCAGGTCTTTGTTCCGGTCAGAGTATTCAAATTTGGCTTTATCAATCAGGGTTAAAAGAGTTATCTTTAAGTCTTCAGGAAGTAAATTTTTTATTTTATCTTCTTCAAGGGCTGTTTTAAAATTGTCCAGGGTAATATCGGCATTATTTTTGAAGGTTGATGCCTGCTGAACAATGATCATGATTAAAGCGGTGGCAAAGGTATCTGATGGAATATAGGAAGGTCCACTAACCTTTGAGTTGGATTTTGACTTTAATTGATTTTGGTTATCTAGACCTTTTGCTTCGTGATTAACTGATTTAAGCAACGGATTTTGATAGAGTTTTTTTAAAAGCCGTTTGGTCTTTTTTAAATTGTTAATCTGATCAACGGTTACATTAACTGATTCTTCATCTGACTCATCAACCACATCTTTCAGGGTTATATTTTGTAACTGAATCCCACCATTAATTAAATTTTCGATAGCCCTCTGTAAGTGTTTAGTCCGCCATTGTAAAACGCTAGCAAGATATTCTTGAATTTCAGAGGCTAACAGACTGGTGATCAGGTAGACAAAAAATAAGCCAAGGGCAACGTTTAGAATAGCAGATAAGTCCATGAGTAACCAGCAGTCTCGTCAAAAAGAGCAGCAAAGGGAACAGCGAACAGGGAGTAGGGAGTAGGGAGCGGTGCGACCCGTGGCGAATTTAATTACGGGTCAAGCGCACGCCCTGGGAACAGAGGAAAAAAATTCTCACAATTCCTACACGGATCCCTATATTTTATCGTGAACTGCGTCCTAAATCCTAGCCTGAAAATCCTAGGCAAATCATGGTCTGTTGAAGCTCTAAACTTCTACCTCTAGGGTTCTGAGTAAGAACGCCCACTTATCAGCAATCTCCTCAATTATCTTACTGGTGGGCTTCCCGGCACCATGTCCTGCTTTGGTCTCAATCCGAATTAACACTGGTTGTTCCCCTTCATGGGCTTCCTGCAAGGCTGCGGCAAATTTGAAACTATGGGCAGGGACAACCCGGTCATCATGGTCAGCGGTGGTAATCAGGGTAGGGGGATAAGCGGTTCCTGGTTTGAGATTGTGTAATGGGGAATAGGCGTAAAGGGCTTTAAATTCCTCTGGGTTATCTGGGGAACCGAAATCGGAACACCAGGCCCAACCAATGGTAAATTTATGGAAGCGCAACATATCTAGTACTCCCACCGCTGGTAGGGCTGCACCGAATAAGTCTGGACGCTGAGTCATGCAAGCACCGACTAATAATCCCCCATTGCTACCGCCTGCGATCGCAAGTTTCTGTGGTGAGGTGTACTGAGCACCAATTAGCCACTCCGCCGCCCATATAAAATCATCAAATACATTTTGCTTGTTGAGTTTTGTGCCAGATTGGTGCCAATCTTCCCCATACTCACCGCCACCACGGAGATTGGCAACAGCATAAACACCTCCCATTTCCATCCATACCAGATTGCTAATGGAGAAATTGGGGGTTATGGAGATATTAAAGCCGCCGTAGCCATAGAGGTAAGTGGGGTTATTGCTATCTAACTCCAATCCCTTCTTGTGGGTGATAAACATAGGCACTTGGGTGCCATCTTTGCTAGGGTAGAAAACTTGTTTGGTCTCGTAGTCATCGGGATTAAAGTCTACCTGGGGCTGCCGGAAAATGGTACTTTCTCCACTGACCATGTCGTAGCGATAGATGGTTGCAGGGGTGGTGAAGCTGGTATAGCTGTAGAAGGTTTCGGTATCATAACGTAAGCCATTGAAACCACCAACCGAACCAATACCAGGTAATTCGACTTCCCGCACAAAGGAACCATCTAGGTCAAAAATTTTGATGGAGGAGTGAGCATCTTTGAGGTAATCGGTCACAAATTGGTTGTTGAGTAAGCCTACACCTTCTAGGGTTTCATCGGCTTGGGGAATTATTTCTTGCCACTGTGCCTGATCAGGATGATTAGTATCAATGGCAATGACTCGACTGCGAGGGGCATCTAAGTCTGTGCGGAACCAAAATACTGATTGATCATTGCCGATGAAGCTATAGCTGGCATCAAATTCTTTAATGAGTTCCACAACCGGGGAATCTGGGTCTTGCAAATTTTTATAAAACACCAGATTCTTGGGGTCAGTACCCAGGGTAACTATAATTATCAGATAATTACCATCTTCAGTGACTCCACCACTGACACCCCATTCTTTCTGGTCAGGGCGCTCATAAATCAGAATATCTTCTGACTGGGGTGTTCCCAGCTTATGATAATAGAGCTTTTGATAATAATTGAGGTCTTCTAATTTAGTGGCTTCATTGGGTTCATCGAAGCGGCTATAGAAGAACCCTTGATGGTCGTGAGTCCAAGATGCCCCAGAAAACTTTACCCACTTAATCTGATCCGAGAGGTCAAGACCTGTTTCCACCTCCCGCACTTGCCACTCTTGCCAGTCAGAACCAGACCTAGACAGACCATAGGCCAGCAGTTTGCCATCTTTACTAATGGCTAAACCTGATAGGGCAACGGTACCGTCTTCTGAAAGGGTGTTGGGGTCAAGTAATAGGGTTGGTTCAGCATCCAGGGAGGTCAAGGTGTAGAGAACACTTTGGTTCTGGAGACCATCGTTTTTGAAATAGAAGTAGCGATCGCCTTTTTTAAACGGAGTGCTATATTTCTCGTAATTCCATAGCTTGGTGATGCGCTGCTTAAGTGTTTCCCGTGTTGGTATTTCGCTGAGATAACCAAAGGTGACTTGATTCTGTGCTTCTACCCAAGCTTTAGTTTCCTCTGAATCTGGGTCTTCTAGCCACCGGTAAGGGTCAGCAACTAGAGTACCGTGGTAATCATCGACTTGGTCGGCTTTGCGGCTTTTGGGATAGTTCAGGGGTTGACTGGTAGATGGCATGGTGGCAGATGGTGAAGCAGCGTTTCTAGTTTAACGTTTCTATTCTTTGGGCCGAGGTTGGAGGACATGGGTAGTTATCGGGCTGATCGCGAATTGATCTAAAATCTATATAAGGCTAATAATAAGGTAGAGGGATAAGGGTGGAAATTGTAACCAGCAAGATGCCGGTTCCACCAAGATGCCGGTTCCACCAAGATTCCTGTTGGGGAAGGCAAATCGCCCCTGATAATTATGACTAGATCGATCACACCACAACTAGCAACGCCCCTAGAGCTCAAGACTCGTCCGGCTTTTGATATGAGTGATGACGAATTCTTTGCTTTTTGTCAGCTTAATCGGGAGTTACGGATCGAACGGGACCAAGATGGAAGGCTTGTTATTATGACTCCTACAGGAGGGGAAACTGGCGGTCGCAATTTTGATTTGATTGTTCAGTTTGGCAATTGGGTATGCCAAGATGGTACAGGGAAAGGTTTTGATTCTTCTACTGGCTTTATACTTCCCAATGGAGCAAATCGTTCTCCTGATGTTGCTTGGGTCAAGCTTGAGAGGTGGGAATCCCTAACTAAAGAACAACGAAAGAAGTTTGTACCCCTATGCCCCGATTTTGTGATTGAGCTACGTTCTGGAAGTGATCGCCTGGAAAACTTGCAAGACAAAATGGCAGAGTATAGGTCAAATGGGACTTTGCTAGGTTGGCTGATTGACCCGAATCAGCGGCAAGTTTATGTATATCGTCTTGGGGCGGAAGTTGAACAACTGGATAATCCAGCGAAGGTGAGTGGTGAGCCAGTTTTACCTGGGTTTGTGCTCCAGATGGATGAGATCTGGGATTGAGGAGCCTACCCAAGATACGTTCAATTTTTGCGATCGCATTGCCATGGGACTGTGGGAACAGGTTAAAAAACAGTTTAGCAAAAGTAAGCTATTGCCACTGTTCGCGCTGCTTGACAATATTCGCACAAAAATTTGGCACGCTACTTAAGCCACTTTCACCAGTTGAGATTTTAATCTAGCTTGGAGTTAGATACACTAGGTAATATGTAAAATCTCTACCCAATGCCAAAGAAAATCAGGAGGTGCGACCCGTGGCGAATTTAATTCGCCAACGGAAAGCGCACCTCATAGAACTCAAACAAATGCTTCACCAAGCGGGTTTTACAGAAATACGAGGTAAAGGAAGTCATACAAACTGGATACATCCTCTTTATGCTGGAAAACTAACAGTTTCAGGTAAAGACGGAAACGAGGCTAAACCCTATCAAGAAAAGAATGTACAAAAAGCTATTGATGAAGTACTAGGTAATCTTAATAATGATCAAACTTAAATATCAAATGATAATTCAATGGTCAGAAGAAGATAATTGTTTTTTAGTTGGTTTTCCCGACTTCCCCGGACAACAATGGCGGAGTCATGGCGATACTTATGAAGAAGCGGTTAATAATGGAACTGAAGCTTTAGAATCTTTGGTAATAGCCTATCAAGAAACAGGTGAAAATCTTCCCGAACCAACTATCAATACAGCAGCCTAGTTAGTGCGATTGACCGTAGATCAAGCTACTTGAGGAGCAAATTCAGTATATTGTCTCAGATGAGGTGGATGAAATGCTAAAACAATCTCCTCTGGTGGTATCCCCTTCTGTAACAAATCTGTGGCCACCCCATCCTCGGTCCAATCTTCCTCAATCCAAATCTTGTCATCTTTGAAACGGATATGAATCATCACACTCTTAATCCGTTCATCTTTCCACCAACCCATCAGCAGCAAAAGGTACTGATCCTGTAGCTGATCAAACGCTAAAGCACTTTCAGTGGTAGAACCAGATTTTTCATTGATCTGATGATACTCTGTTAAAACTTCCTGGACAATTTCCCGATAACGCTTTAATCTATCCATTGCTCAATCACCTCACTTTCCGAATCAACGACCAATAACTTAACCTGATTTCGTATCTCGAACCCAGCACTCACTCGATTCAATAGCTTAATAAACGTGCTTTAGATTTCTGGATCATCACCTAAAAGTTGATCTATACTTTCGAGCCTTTGTTGAGAACCACGGCGAACACGATGAAATGCTTCCTTTAACGGAATACCTTCTCCTTGCTCAAACTCCTTAATACTCTTTCGGATGCCCGCAATAGACTCAAGCAATTCCATCCTATCGAGAAGTTGCTGATAGCTTTCAGCATCTTGAACAACTGCAGCAGCTTTGCCATTAACAGTAAGAACGATTGGTGCTTTAGTTTCTTTGAGCCTTGCGATAAAGGCTTTAGCGCCCCGTTGGAATTCTGAGAGGGGATGGATGTCACTCAGACTAAACATGATAGTTTTTAGAAATTATTTGATAATTTAATGTTAATAGCTTGAAACTGTTTTGTCTAATGGGATCCATTTAGCAGTCAGTGGTCAGCAGTCAGTGGTCAGTGGTCAGTGGTCAGCCTTTAGCTGATAGCTGATAGCAGCTCAAGTAGCGTGCGCATAAGCTGATAGCTGATAGCTGATAGCTGATAGCTGATAGCTGATAGCTGATAGCTGATAGCTGATAGCTGATAGTTTACAACTATCAAACTTTCGGGACGACTTCTACCTTCACTTCCATCCCTACTTTTCCTAGCAAATTAATTAACTTATCCACACTGAATCGACTAATTTCACCATTCATTAAATTACTAATCCTCGGTTGGGTTTCTCCCAAAAACTCTGCTGCCTCATTTTGAGTCCATCCCCGCTCCTGAATATAGGAACGTAAATCTAACATCAGATCCGCTCTTACCTTGAGATTCATTGCTTCTTCTGCCTCAAATCCCAAATCTTTAAATACATTGTCGTCCCCTAACAGGACGTTTACGGTTTTTTCCTCAGTCATTTTTATGTTTATCCTTTTGTTCCTTTCTAAACTGAACCATCTCCTGATAACGCTTCTGTCCTAGTTGAATGTCCCGCTTTGAGGTCTTCTGTGTTTTTTTATGGAAAACATGAAGTACATAAATAGCTTTTGCTGCTTGTATCAATGTCAAACACCTTAATACGTAGTGCTATATAGGGCAGTCGCTACCAATTAATTACTGTTAAAACCGTTACCTTCGCAAATTCTTGATCAGCCGTCACCAAACTGGCAGAATTTTGTATAGCCATCGCCGCAATTATAGCATCGGGCAATTTCAACCTATATTGCTGGCGAATTTCAATAATTTTCTCAATCAACCCAGTGTCAATCGACACTAAACCGATCACCTCTACTCGCTGAAGAAACTGTTTAAAAAGTTGGCGATCGCTTTCGGCTAGCCCAGAAAACGCCAGAAACTCAATTTGGCTAATAACTGAAATCCCGATCCACTCAGCATTTTGTAATAATTGAATTAGTTGAGTATTTCCTTGCAGTAGGGCCACAATTGCATTCGTATCCAGAAAATAGCGATTACCACTCATCCCTTAGATTCCTTTGCATAGCTACCGCATCTCCCCCAAAGGTTAATCGCCCCACCAAATCAGAAAAATCATACTTTAATTCCTGCTTCTCAACTGATGAAACTGGATCTAAAACAAGAACAACATTAACCTCAACTGCCCTTAACTGAGTCGGAATAGTAAGATTCAAACAACCAGATTCATCAGTTTTAGTGGTCAGTTTTAGAACTTCCATTGCCAGTAGAATGAGTGGACTTTACCTTAGCTTATCTTAGCGCGATTGATCGTCTATTAGCATAGTGCGTTCCGCTACTTGAGGAGCAAATTCAGTATATTGTCTGAGATGAGGTGGATGAAATGCTAAAACAATCTCCTCTGGTGGTATCCCCTTCTGTAACAAATCTGTGGCCACTCCATCCTCGGTCCAATCTTCCTCAATCCAAATCTTGTCATCTTTGAAACGGATATGAATCATCACACTCTTAATCCGTTCATCTTTCCACCAACCCATCAGCAGCAAAAGATACTGATCCTGTACCTCATCAAAAGCTAAAGCACTTTCAGTGGTAGAATCAGATTTTTGATTGATCTGATGATAGTCTTTTAAAACTTCCTGGACAATTTCTCGATAATGCTTTAATCTATCCATTGCTCAATCACCTCACTTTCCGAATCAACGACCAATAACTTAACCTGATTGCGATTGATAATCATCTGAGTTAACTGGCGTTTAAAATAATTTTTGTAAGTTCCTTTGGTAATTGCCAAATACAGTTTGAAATCCAATTGTTTTTCTACCAAAATATCCCTATAAACAATATACTGACCCACAGCCTTTTCTAGGTCATTTACAAACGAGCGACCCAAGAAACTCTTGACCTCTACAAGAATTTTTCGACCCTGCTTTTCTGCTGCGATCGATTTTTCTGCTGCAATATCCACGTATAAGCGCTCGCCACCATACTCCAAAGTATAATCATCAGTTAAAATCTCCCAGCCATCTTTGACTAATGCAAATCTAACAGCATTATGGTAAATATCTTTAGCAGGCATGGGCATTGTTGCAGCAAAGACCGGTTCCATCCTAACGCGATATTGAAGGTGATCTCAAGTGTGTCCAAATGCGTTCGCGTAGCGTGGCCTACGGCCAATCGCTTTTAGCGGAAGCTGAGGCCGTAGGCCACGCTTCGCGAACGCTTCATCGCACAAGTGCGGAAGCTGAGGCCTACGGCCAATCGCTTTTAGCCGCTCCAAAAGACCATCGCAAAGCCCTAACCCTTTCCGCTAATCCCACGTCTCAATGGCCTGAGCTAGTGTTTGAGATTGATACAAGCAGCAAAAGCTGTTCTAGTAAACTCTTGCCTATTCCCTACTCCCTACTCCCTACTCCCTATTCCCTATTCGACCGTAGAGCACATTTAGCCCCTTCCGGGCATTGCGAATACTAGGATGATTGGGGTCTAACACTGGCGTGAGGATGCTCAGAGATTTGTGGAAAAAGCTCACAGCTAGCTTTAACTTATCCAATTCGTTACTCTCTTGCGAGATCAGCCAAGCCAAATCACTCAGGTACATTCCCACTTGGGGATGATTGTTGCCGTAAGTTGAGTTCAGGGACTTGATGCACTCTTGATACAATTCAATGGCCTCAGTCAGCCGCCCCAGGGTTTTGTAGGTCAGTGCCAAACTTGCTTTATGCACTGCTAAGTTAGGGTGATTGGGACCGTAGAACTCTTCAATTACGTTAATCGCGTCCTGGTGAAATTGTTCTGCCTTATGATATTCCCCTCGATAAAGATGGAGGTTGCCTAAACCCTGTTGAGTGGCTGCCAGGTGAGGGTAGGCTTCAGCATCCGATTTTTGGATCAAGATATCTAATGCTTTATTATATAAAGACTCGGCTTGCTCTCGCCGATCGGTTTTGCTGTAGAGTGCTGCTAATCCATTCAGGACGCAGGCTACCCGTGAGTGTTTTTTCCCATAGATAGCTTCGTACAACGACCGTGCCCGCTCAAACTGGGTTTCGGCTTCTGGGAATTGCCCGCGATCGCTAAAAAGTTCAGCTAAAGCATGGGTGCTGGCAGCCACATCGGGATGCTTTTCTCCGTGAAGCTGGGTGCGTTGGCCTAATGCCTTAGTAAAGTATTGCTGGGCTAGATTGTAGTTGCCCCGTTGATGGTGGATAATACCCAGCCAATGACGGCTATCTGCCGCTAAGGTTCGATTAAGTTTAAGGGTTAAGCATTCCTCGAAGGCGTTTTGAGCCTCATCCAGTTGCTGTTGAGCCAGATATACCCGACCTACACTCAATAATAATGGCCCATGATCCTTGGCATCCACAGAAGGCAACTTAATAGCTGTCTCCAAGGGTACTATTATATCTGCCAGACCGGTCAGGGCTTCTTTGGTATAGTTGCTGAGTCGATCAGGAAAATGGGGAATGACCTCAGTAGCCATGGCTTGGCAAAAGGCTTTTTGAGCTGTCACGGCGAAGTTAACCCTTTCTTTTGTCTTTCGCCGTTTAGCCTTCTCTAGATTGTCGTGATATTTGGATTTGCGTTGATCCCACACCTTTCCTTCACCAAATAGCGATCTTAGGATTTTTTGTTCGTTTTGAGGTGAGGGGCGATGGGGCAGGGATAGGGAAAAATCCCACATGGGCTTGGAATACCCATGTCTGCGCTGCTGGTTACTTTGAATCACTTCGTATTTTGCAAGGGTGGAAAGGGTATCTCGAATTTCCTCATATTGCTCCTTAGGATCTAGGGTTTGGAACTTGATAAGGTTTTTTCGCTGGTTGTGTTTAAAGTCTTCCAGTTGAGCACACCAGGTAATCAACCTCACAAATGCATCTGGTGTGCCCTCTACCTTTAGTGTCTTGTGATCTTTGAGTTGAAGGGGCTTCAGATTTTGAATCCCAGGGAATTTACGTCCATAATAACGCCAGGTTAGGCGGGTGAGCAGTGCGGCAATCAAAAGTTCCGCGTAGTTCTTGTGTCTTTTCAGAGGTCGAGTCATTCGATTCGGCTATATCCTAAGCTGTAAGCCTTAGCATACTTAAGCTTCAGGGAATATTTTCTGACAAGTTGGCATTTTTTTTCCTAAGCTTTAACAATATTAATGGGAGAAATTAAAACATCCCAAATCCTGGTGGGAACAGGATCAAAGCCCTGTTGTCTCACCCTATTGCTAGGGAAAATTTATGGACCCTGACTCGAATATCAACGACGGGCTAATCAGCTTGGCTCACGATCTTGGCATCGATCTCAATCACTCTCAGTCACCTGAGTTGGATCTAGATATGAGTGCTACTAACGATTGGATGCAACCGAGTGGGTTTAATGATTCATCGGACATCAGCCAGCCCGGTTCCGAACCTTGGAATTATCATAGCCTAGAGCATTTCAATGCATGGCATGAACAGGGTAACTGGATGCACTCCGATCCTACGACCCGTACAGATGCGGTGGTGTCTGAGCCGAACCATAACTTTCAGAGTAATGACAGTTATCATGGTGCGAATACTTTTGAAGATGTGGCGAGTCCTGCTATCGACTCTAGTTTTTATGAGAATGGCTTCTTCCGGAACTCTGTCCCTGACTACCAGGATTCTTCAGGACTATACTCCCCACACAGCACTCATGGGCAGACGGTTTCCTACAGCGATCCATCCTCTTGTTCTGGAGAAATTTACACAACCATCAACCATAGCGGCTCAATTTACAAACATACTCCTGATGGCAATTCTTACTATGAGGGTTATGTGATCGAAAGGACAGTCTACAACGCTTCCGGTGAGGAGCTTGGTTATGGTGGGCGAGATGGCAAGATTTACGATCACTTTGACCATCTGATGGGTCGGGTCGATGCTTGCGGCGATGTTTATAACGCAGCAGGAGAGAAAGTCTATCACACCACCAAAGGCGTTGTTGGTGGTGCGGTTTATCTACTAGATGTTTACTACGGTGGTGTTGAGTAGGAGAAAGGAGTAAAACGATGGCAAAAGCATTACCTGGGAAAAAGGGACTTTGGGGACAGATGAAGCAATTTGGCTCAAACGTTCTAGACTGTATAACTCCTGGAAGTAGAGGCGCGCGAATTACTGCCAATGCTTATCTGGAAAACAATCAAAATTTAATTGCTTATAACCAAACGCGAGATCAACTCCAGGAGCAGATTGAAGCAGCAAAAATGGACCTTCAAGTGGTCATGCAGCACAAAAGTCTGGAGTTTCAAGCTAATGAAGGACAATTAAATCGACAGCTAAAAGAGTACTTAGCAACCCTTAACCAAGCTTTTAACCGGAACGAGGGAAAACTTAATCGAGAGTTGCAGGCAGATATAGCGCGTCTGAATCGAGAGTTTCAGGTTAATGAAGGGAAACTGAATCGACAACACACAGCTGAGATAGAGTCATTCCGCGCTCAACTGCAAATTTTCTTACAGGAGCGACAAAACGACTTACAAGTCCAGTTAAGCGAGAATCAGGCGACTCTACAAAAAGAGTTAGCAATATACCATCGAGAGACAAGTTTACTTGTTATTCGCGAAAAACGTCGGCAGGACAATTGGCCCTTAACTCTAGATGAAGAACAAATTATTGAGCTAATCGATTCACAAAATGAATTATTAGTTTTGTTTTCTCCTCCGACATTAAGATATGATCGAGCTGGAAATAGAAATAAAGCCACTGCAGATTTTTCCGATATGGAATTGAGGCTGGGGCAGGGATTACGGTGGTTCTTCGGGAAATACACTAAAAACGGAAGACCTATCAATTGTCAATCCGGTTTATGGAAGACGAAGGCTTTTCATAGTGAAGGTGCTAATAGCCCTTTGTTTAGGAGTCTAAGACCTATACCCACTGTCTTCTTGGATATTTTATTAGAGGAGGATACCTACCACTTCAATTGTGGCAGTTGGAATAGCACATACAACAAACCCGACCTTAAATCCATTCCTGAGGATCCCGACTTCAATCCATCTTGGCGGCAATTTTTAGAGGATTGCGACCCAGACGAACTCCGCCGTTTCTTGAGTGTTCAGCTTTATCTTTTGGCTGGTCGAAAAGCTGATGAGCATTTCCTCCTGAATGTGCATCCCAGGGAACGCCAACGTCCTTTGTTACCAGAACTCTTGCCTGAGTTATTACAAAAAGTGCCAGAGGAATATAGAGAGGATGTAATTGAAATGGTTGTCTCTGGCTGCATTGCCCTCTATGGCGTTTTAGAGGAAGAAGAATCAGCTTGGGTTCCAGAATTAAAGCTGGATTTAGCCTTAAGTTTATCGGTTTTGGAAGATAAATCTTGGGCAAGGGAACAATTCAAAGAATCCCTGCAATCCTGGTTACAGCTTCGAGGATTACCACAACCAGAAGGTCGTCAGGCTTTGCTTGATGAAGTTGTAACAAACATGACCAGTGCCGACGTCGATTACCACGATAAAATTGTGGAGTGCCTGAAGTCTCTTGGAGATATTCAGCAAAGTCAACAAATTTTGGATATTTTTACAAAAAATAGGAGAACAAAGATGATTTCATCAGAATTTCAAAACACCTATATACAGATTAAAAATGCTGGAAACAATTTATTAGAATTTATCGAAGATAATGTCAGAGCATCCGACGATGATTATGAAGTCGATATCCAAGGATTGCAAACTATTAAAAGAGATATTGAAAAATCTTTAGAAGCTTTAGACAATCAACAGTATAATGTTGCTGTAATTGCTCCAATTAAAGCAGGAAAAAGTACATTCTTGAATGCTATTATTGGCGCAGATATTCTCGCAAGTGAAACTGCAGCATGTACAGTTTGCCGCACAGGTGTCCGACATATTAATTCTGGAACACCTGAACTTTGGGAATACCGAGAAGGTCAAGATAAACCTCTTGTTATAGCTGAAGGTGATTCAACAAATATTGTAAAAACATTTTTAGATCGAACCCGTGAAATACGAGAGCAATCTAATCAAGATAAGGTTACCTACTTTGAACTTTGGCATCCTATTGAAGCCATTAGTGATTACTCATCTCTTGCAGGGTTTACGCTAGTTGACACTCCAGGACCTAATGAGTGGGAGTCCACAGGATTCAACACAGCAGAATTAAAACGAGTGTCTTTAGAAGCAGTAAGAACTTGCGATGCTATCCTATTCATATTAGATTACACATCTTTCAAAGATGAAGCTTCTTCGGAACTTTTTAAGGAATTACTGAATAGCCGAAAATAATTCCTTAAAACTAATACAGGAAAGATTTACTTTATCCTAAACAAAGTAGATATGAAAACGGATAAAGACAGACCGATTGATGAGGTAATTTCAAGTTTAGAGCAAGATCTCAAAAACTTTGGTTTTACCAACCCGACCATTTATCCTGCAAGTGCTAGACAAGGATTGTGGTCAAAGCTAATTCAACAAAATTTAGCACCTAAATCTTTATAAGAAGAATTTGAAAAGCGCTATGGTCCACAATATGCTGAACGTGATGAAAGGGGTAGGCTAGTGGTTCCTTTAGCATCGGAAATTGCTCCTAAAGCTCTAAAAGATAGCGGTATTACTGCAATTGAGAAAGAAGTAATCCAGACAATTATCAAGAATTCTGGTTGGAATCTTTTAAGTAGTGTTTGTGCAAAGCTTGATAAGGCTTGCAAGGCTATTGAAGATACATTCAATACGGCAATATCTGGCTGGGGTATGGAGCTAAAAAAGCTTCAAAAAACGGTAGAAGAGTATAAGCATCGATCGGATTTAGCTAAGAAGCAAGTTGGGAATGTTAAAAAGGTTGTAAAAGCTAAAGAACAGGAGTTAATAGAACGCTACATGGATCAGCTAAATCAGTTTTCAGATTTGGCTAAACTTCGGATAAGAGACGAGTTTCAAAAATTTGCAGAGTCAAGAAAGCCAAAGGATAATCTAAGCAATATATCTCCTATTAACATATTCGGATTTGGAGGATTTGGAGAATTCGGATGGATAAAACCACTTGAAGATTTATTCAAAAAACAATTACCGTTCGTCTTTGATAGCTCAAAATCTGGCTCAGATCCTTATAAAATAAAAATTGATAGTGAATCCCAGGCTCAGAAGGTTTTAGAAGCGATTAATGATTTTTGCCAACCTGCAATCAGCGATTGGTGGATGGATACAGAAGATCGACTCATCCGAGAAGGTAATAAAATTCAAGAAGAATTGCGTTTTGAAATCCAGCAAAAAATTCAAGAAATTTCAAATTATCTATCCAGCTATTTGAGAGAATCCCTAAAAATCAAGTTGAATCACAATCCGATTCAATTTCCTAGTTATGAGTTTCCAACTATTGATGACCAGATTAAAAAACAGCAGGAATCTTATCGAAAATATGAGGTTGTCACAAAATACAAATCTCAAACAGAATATAGAAAAGAAAAACACTGGGTAGAAGGAGGGTTTTGTGGATCTGGATATTACGATTACTCTTATAAGCCATACACTGTGGAAGTCCCTTATGAAGATAAAGTTGCTACAACTAAATCTAAAACTGTGTACGAAATTGACTTAAACCAGACAGCTACGGCCATCACTAAAAAAATAGACCAGCAATCTAATGCAAGCAAAAAAATGCTTGAGCGTATTATTGACAAACAGGTCATGATTCACTTTAGAAGTGCGGAGCAACAAATCAGTGGCTATATCGAAAAATTTCAAAATCAGTTTGACCGCATACTAAAAGAAAGAGAAATAAAAGGTGCCAAAGCACAGCAAGTTCGTCAGACTATTGAGTTGAAAAAAAAGTCATTAAAAACTCATATCGATGAATTGAAGATGATCGATAACTCTTTAAATGCTTGGAAGCCTGAAGAAGTAGTTAAGTAGACATTAGCCGATCTTGTACTGGCTACTGCGGCAGCGTAACGCACCAAAAACACAATAATGGTGCGTTACGACCCAAAAGAGCAAAATATTGCTGATGTGCTACAATCGAAAACCTTTTTGCGTCATTAGTAGTAGGTGATATGGACCAAAAGCTCGAAGTCTTCCAGGTATGATGGAATTAGCCCAAACGGCTAGCGCTTAGGGTACCCATCTGGTGCAGTTGCTGGTGCAGCGAAGTTAGTCGAGAATGCTTGGGCGATGGCGTTACTGAGCCAAGGAATAGTATACTAAGGCAGACTAGGATAAAGAGAAATGGAAAAATGACAACTGGTTTAACCAACCCTAGTCCTTATTACCTGAAATTAATCACTGACTTTGCGCCCCGTCCCATTACCAATGATGGTGACTTAATCGCCACCCAACAAAGAATCAACGACCTATTAGATCAAAAACCGCTTAATCAAGATGATCAAGATTATCTCAGGGTATTAGGGATGTTAGTCTATGACTATGAAGAAAAAACTGAACAATTTCCCGAATTAACCGATGCAGAATTATTACAGACATTAATGGAAGACTATAATCTAAGGATACAAGATTTGTTAGGTATTTTTGAGCAAGAGCAAACGATTGTAGATATATTAAACGGAAAGCGTAAACTCAATTCTCAAGAAGCGTTGAAAGTGCGTAGGCTAAGCCCTAGCCCGTTGGGCTAATCGCACGTGTTGTAGTGGGTCCTTCGACAGGATAAGTGAGCAAAGCAATCGATAGAGGGTTGCTGAATCTTCCCATGAATAGGAGTAGAGTGGGCATCCTGCCCGCCTGATAATATCTTGAAACTGGCAAGATGCCAGTTCCACACCTGATGCCAGTTCCACGGCAAGATGCCCGCCCGATAATAAGCATGAAACTGGCAAGATGCCAGTTCCACCCAAGATGCTGGTTCCACACCTGATGCCCGTTTAACCAACCCTAGTCTTATGACTCAAACCTTCACCACCCAACACCTTTCCCCAGAAGCGATCGCTCAGCTTGTCAAGTATTTGCCTGACTACATAAACGTTGCACTCCAGGAAAAGTCTACAGAATTGGAATGTTCCCTGGAAGCTACCATTGAAATGGCAATTTCCAACTTCCTAGACCAAGAAGCATTGAGCTTTGAGGATTGTCTACTCGCTCAACGTCTGAAAAATAAGAATCAAAATTGTTGATAAATAGAATAACTAAAGCGATTACAAATTTGTCGCTGTAACTGAATCCGAATGTAAACACTCACGCTGCTGTTGTCCCATTTTCTAAGCACTTAAGTGTATATCTGGCGCGAGTTTTGAGAATGGTCAATTGATCCGCCTTTCCCAACAAGTCATCTAACTCAGCCACCTCATCAGTGCAGAGCAATGATTCTACATTTCTCGCCACTAAATCATCCAAACGAGTTTGATCCGCCACAGCCAATTTACAAGTTGCCAGTGCTTCTAACTCATCTACACTCAAACCAAGTAAACACTCCTCATCCAACCCTAATGGATTAGCGAGTCGAGAATAGGTGTTCCAGTCCAATAAAACCCCAATTCGTTCCCCCTGCTCATTCGTGACATACTGTAATAAACTTGTCATATCAAAAACCTTATCTTAACCAAAAAAAACATCATTATCACCCTACTGGAGTGTTACCTTTGCTATGCAATCCCATACCCAGTATGTTGACGAATATCAGGGGGATGAAAAGCAAGAACAATCCTATCCTTCGGAACTCCTGTGGCAACCAATTCATCCGTGATACCATCCTCAATCCCATCGTAGTGAATCCAGATTTTACTATCGCGGACTGAAAGACTACTCATAATGATACCGACAAGCCAGAAAATCAATCTTAGTACTTCCAACCCGATAAACCAGCCGATGCTCTAAATCAATACGTCGTGACCAAATATCTGCATCCATATACTTTAATGGTTCTGGTTTACCAATGCCCTCAAATGGATTGTCCATGACAGCAGTAACTAAATCCAAAATTTTCGACGCGACTTTAAAATCGTGCTTAAACCACCAAGCCAAATCTTCCTTAAACCTAGAGCTAAAACCAGGAGTGCGATTAACAACCACTGGCTTTACTTGATCGGATTCAGCCCTTTTCTTCTTCTTCTTGCTCAATGCCCAACTCAGAGTAAAGTTCTTCAATGGTTTGAGGTTTTATTTTTCCAGCCTTAGACTCCTCAATTGCATCCAGCAGGCGCATTGCATTGGTAGGGCTTCTTAACAGATAAACTGTCTCTACTAAACTCCTCAAATCAGATTCTGTAATCAAAGCAACATTCTCCCCATCACGACGATTGATGATATATACCTGATTATTTTCTGCAACTATATCCAACAACTTAAAGAAGTTATTTTTAGCATCGTTTGGAGATGTTATTTCGTAATCAAACATCAGTTTATTTAGAGATGTACATACATGTATTATAATATATAGCAAGTCTTATACCCATGAGGTACAAATCTCTGGTTTTTAGGGAGCAGGGAGCAGGGAGCAGGGAGCAGGGAGCAGGGAGCAGGGAGCAGGAAAACAATTCTGTGTACTTGATAGTTATTGAAACCCCCGTATTTCGGCGTTAATCTATAAATCTATTCTAACCCTTAACCTATACCAAAACCGGTAAACTCCCGTACTTCAGGTTCATGAAAAGCTAAAACAATATCCTGTTTAGGCACTCCCATTTCCACTAATCGGTTGGCAAGTCCCTCTTCCGTGCCGTCATGCTGAATCCAAATTTTTCCACCCTTGATATCAACATGTAAAATACAGCCAAAATCACGTTTATTCCCACGCCAACCAACATAGAGCAGTTGGTAGTGATCCTGCTCTGTATCAAAGACAGTCTGAACCTCAGGTGCGACCCAAGGGCGATTTACTCGCCCATTGGAAAGCGCACCTACGTATTCTGGTGCAATTGTTTGCCGTGAAGCCCGTTGAGCACGTTGCGAAAGAAGATGTCGAATATACTGGCGATATTGCTCTACAGCCATTGAACAATTACCTCCTGTTTCACATTATAAATTACTATAGCAATTCTACGAATTGTGAGGTACAAATTTATGGTTTTTAGGGAGCAGGGAGCAGGGAGCAGGGAGCAGGTAAGAGGAACCCACCCCTAACCCCTCCCAGGAGGGGAAGAGAAGAGGGAAGAGGTAAAAAATAATGTGTACCTCATGAGTCCTAGAAATGCTATAATTTAATTTGATACCGCACAGGATCGTTTCTGCTTGAGTGTGATGGGTGCGCCCTAAGCCACCTCAATATACTCACAGAATGACACTGATTCAGGAGCAGTTAATCCATCTTCTTTTAATCCTTCCAAATGAAAAATCACTGCCTCAGTAATTAATTGTTTAACTTCTTCTAATGTTTCTGCCACCGCAACACACCCAGGAAGATCGGGAACATAAGCACCGTAGCTATTTTTTCCTTTTTCAATAACAACTGCATAGCGCATTAGATTTTGTCCTCTTAACGCGAACGGAGCATTGATTGCCAGTGCCTACGTCAAGCCCTAGCCCTTTGGGCTAATGCCACGAGCTTGTAGTGGATTGACACAGCCATCACAACAATTCCCTGAATTCCTCACGACTAAGCTGAGTGTCACGCAAGATTTGGGACAATAAACCACGTCCAATGGTTTCACCAGAATGTACCGGGATAACTGTTCTACGTCCGTCATCATGAATTAAAATATGGTGACTTCCACGTACCCTCGCCACTGTAAACCCTGCTTTCTCCAGTGCTGCAATAATTTCCCGTCCAGTTAAACTTGGTAATTGACTCATACTTCCACTGCAACTCGCTGTACACCAACGAAGTCGAGGGAATCTTCTACATTTTCTTCAAATTCCAAACAAAGGGCGATCGCTTCTCGAATGCGCTCCATCAATTCATCCAAAGATTTGGCTTGGGTATGACACCCTTTAAGAGTAGGAACAGAAGCTACAAAGTAGCCATCAGCATCCCGCTCGATAATTACATTAAATTCTCGGCTCATTTTTGATTTCAATTTATTGACTAAATAGAGTATTTATTGCTTACTAAAATTTACTAAGCACCTAAACAAAATTAATTTCCTACTACCAATCTCTGTACCCCTTACATCGTAAGACTTTGAGTTTTGGAAAATGTGTAATTAATTTTGTGCACCTGCTTATAAACTAATAGTATAGCATTTACCAAATAGGTGAGGTACTTTTGTTCTGGGTTTTAGTGCCTACGCGAAGCGTAGCCGTTTGGGCTAATCCCAGGATATTGTACGCTGCGCCCTGGACAGGGTAACGCTGCAAGCGGAAAAGAGTAAAAAATTCCAACTCTTAACCAAACCAGCATGATTAGCACCGGTGGGTTGCTTAAAAGCTGGGATTGATGATCGTGATTTGTCTGCCATCATGGAAGTAACTCCTACTTGGTTGGGAGGAAAGCCGCGCTGGTAGTTATTAACGGTTCTGACCAGCGCGGCTATTAGTATCGATCTTTACCTTCTATAGTATAGATAACTTTTCGAAAAAATGCAATGGCTAAATGAATAATATTTACATTTATTTACAAATATTAAAATTAGCTATTTATAGACTCATTTATGTGTAATTTTAAATTAATTTTGATGTTGGGTAAAAGCTACTATATGCTAGACTTTACTTGAGTGCTGTAAGATATTGGTTAAGATTTTTTGAGTGCTTTCGCGTAGCGTGACCTACAGTCAATCCCGTAGAAATCAACTTCGCGGTACACCACTTTTTTAAGGTATACCAATCTGTGTAGGAATTGTGAGAATTTTTGTTTCCTTTTCCCTACTCCCGTCTTGATGCAGTCGCTCATGGGGGAAACCCCCAAAACCTCTGCATCGCTACTCCCTACTCCCTGTTCCCTGTTCCCTGTTCCCTTTGGTATAGACATTGATGTGACTAATTAAAAACTTGAACAATTATGGTTACAACTCTCCCAGCCAAAGAAATTACTTTACATGAATTAACGGATAAGTTTGGTCTTAAGTTAATTGAAAATGACCATTTTTTTAGAGAATGGCAAGATAATCTCCCCGAAATTACTGAAGCAGAAAAGCAAAGATTAGATCGGGTTAAGGCGAGCTATTATAATTTAGTGGCCTATCCGCCCCTGTTGGAAAATACTGTAAAAATGGTAGTCCTATCTCCCCTGTTGGATTTGGCTGGGTTCTACCTGTCGCCCTTTCGGATCAGATCGGAAAAATCTATCGAAATTTCCCTGGAAGATGAAGGGGTAATTATTAGGGGACAGATCGATGTATTAGCTGTGTACGACCAATTTTGGGTAGTAGTGATCGAATCGAAACAAGCTGCTTTTTCCCTGGAAGTTGGCAGAGCCCAATTACTGACGTATATGTTAGCCAATCCTCATCCCCATCGACCGACCTATGGCTTGATTCTCAATGGCAGCAGTTTTCGGTTTTTGAAATTGGTGAAAGGAGAAACATCACACTATGCTGTATCTAGACTCTTCGATCTGTTCAATCCAGACAATGATTTGTACCAGGTCTTGGGGGTATTAAAACATTTAGGTGAATTGGCAACTATACCAAAGTAGGGAGTAGGGAGTAGGGAGTAGGGAATATGGCATCTGTTGGGGCAAGAGGCAATAGGCAAGAGGCAATAGGCAATAGGCAATAGGCAAGGCAAGAGGCAATAGGCAAGAGGCAATAGGCAAGAGGCAAGAGGCAAGAGGCAAGGCAAGAGGCAAGAGGCAAGAGGCAAAAGTGCGTTCGCGTAGCGGCTCTTTCAGAGCATCGCGTTTCGTGCCTGAAAATATTACGCGTTCGCGTAGCGGCTCTTTCAGAGCATCGCGTTTCGTGCCTGAAAATATGATGCGATCGCATCGAGTGCTCCACAAGATTATGCGATCGCATCGAGTGCTCCACAAGATTATGCGATCGCATCGAGTGCTCGACCAGATTATGCGATCGCATCGAGTGCTCGACCAGATGATGCGATCGCACTGGCTTGGCCACAGCAATGCAGTTACTCAGCCTATAAGCGCGTTTGTATTTGAGATGTAAACTTGTATGGTCTTTTTTTCTTGGACAATAAAACTTCGGATCTCTTTCCCCTCTAGCATGCATGCCTCTTGCCTCTTGCCTTTTTGAGCAAGAAGTGTGTTTACAACCCAGATACAAACGCGCTTAGCTACTTCATTTCTAATTGCTGAATCAAAGGAGCACATTGATAAACCATAGCGGCTCGACTATCGACATCCAGCTTCAGGAAGATCCGACGTAGATGAGCCGAAACTGTCCATTCACTAATTTCAAGGTGTTTAGCAATTAGCTTATTAGACTGACCTGAAGCAACAAGAGTAACAATTTGTAACTCTCGTTCTGTTAAGAGACTAGCAAGATGAGATGTGGCGGAAGTAGTATTGTCTTGGAATTCTGTAATTGCATAAACTTTTCCATTTACCTCCAGATAACCAACTGCATTCAAAGGACAACTGCTTTCAGGGGGTGAATTAGAGCTAGACCCTAAACTACTTTTAAATTCGTGGTTTGTTTCACAAACTAAAAAACAAGAATTATTGATAAACAGCTTACCAATCACTTGATTTCCTAACTCTGATTCTAGATCTTTACTAGCTATATCTTGACGATAAAGAGGAAAATTAAGTTTCTCTTTCATAATAAAAATGTCAAGTACCTATAAACATCCTGTTTGATTGATGAGCGGAACCTGGGGAAAGATAAAAGTAAGCTGATAGCTATCAGCTATCAGCTATCAGCTATCAGCTATTAGCGAACAGCGATTAGCGCTACGCGCACGCGTGCGCGTTCAGTTTTCAGTTTATGCGCTACGCGCACGCGTGCGCGTTCAGCTATTAGCGAACAGCGATTTGGGCTACGGCTGACTGCTGACTGCTGACTGCTGAGGGCTGACTGCTGACGCAAAAACTATAGCGCTGTGTGTAGGGAATAGGAAATAGGTAACTTTGAATCAGGGAATGATTGAGCTCCCTAAAACTTCGCTGCATAGCTTCGTTCCTTAAATTTGTCAACACCATTACACCGATTGCTATAACTATTCACAAATGATTTAGGAAGATCCGATCCATGGATGGTCTTACCCCCCTTCCATTTTGTTGAATAGGAATCAAAAAGGAATTAAATTGTTAAAAAACTTATAATTTCTCTAGGCTTTACAAATGAGTTGTAAAACTAGATGGTTATTTTTTCTAATCAAAAAAACGCTGTATTCCTTACTCCTGTTAGCCGATCCGGAGTTTTCTCTTCTCTAAAGGGTTTAGTTCTATGTTTACATCTCACATCGAAAGACTATACCAGAACGCTTTAGTATTTATCCATAGATCCTTCTTCAACTCTGGGAAATTCCCCAAGTCTTCAGGATCACAGGCAACGTTATCGCTCCAAGACAGCTTAGACATTCTGTCAGATGCTGGCACTGCAGGTGTCACAAGATGTATAATACACAGATGAAGCCCTTCCCATAAAAGTTTTGCCAGTCCGGTGTAAATCATCAATTGGCGTAAGTAGTCCGATTCCAAAGCCACAATTCGATCCTGCGGACTGACCAGTTCGCAAGAGATTCCCAAGTTGTCCAAAGCTTTGCAGATATCTGGAGGACGATTATTACTAAAATCTGTAGGATTCTGATAGCTAAGTATAAAAGCAGAACCTAAACTCGCACTTAGGGCTAAAGTATCCCGAAATGACGCCATTAAGGTATCATTGGTCCCCTGTGACTGGTTAATGCGTCGATCTAATAAGCGTGCTAAGTATTCCCATCGTGGCAAGAGCTTGATAGTTGTACCTTTTGGCAGTAAAGACTCCCTTAGACTATCGCCCAGCCAGAATAGATTGAGTCCTAGCAAATCATTCTCGCTTTGTAATCGTTTCCACTCTTGAAGTGCCCAAATTACACTCTCTAAGGTTGCTCTGTCCTGTTCAGATGCCTTGTCATTGAGAGTGCTTTTGGGAATAAGTAGTTCTGGTTGTTGTAAATAAAACTTAGTATTGTTGAGAATATGCCAAAGCTCTCTTGCTATCCAGAGTTCCATTATTTCTCCTAGCTGCTGAGCTATGTGGACTCCATAATAGGAGAGCGCCAAGGCTGGATCCAGTACACAGATCCATTGCTTGGAATCAAGTTGGCTGAAAAGGGGAGTTATCAGCATTTTAAAGACGTCACTCCCATTAAAATAGCAGTTTTTATCCCAATTCTGTAAATTACGGCTAGCCATCAATTTTATCTCCTCATTTCCCGATCTCTCCATCTCTCTATTTCCCCATCTACCCATCTACCCATCGTAAGTATTCAGCTATCAGCTATCAGCTATCAGCTATCAGCTATCAGCTATCAGCTATCAGCTATCAGCTATCAGCGATTAGCTATCAGCTATCAGCTATCAGCTATCAGCTATCAGCGATTAGCGCTACTTGAGGTGCTATCAGCTATCAGCTATCAGCTATCAGCTATCAGCTATCAGCTATCAGCTATCAGCTATCAGCTATCAGCTTTTAAATAAAACAAGTAAGCATTCGTTTAATCTTTGTTACGTCAGCTGAATGCTGACGGCTGACGGCTGACGGCTGACGGCTGACGGCTGACGGCTGACGGCTGACGGCTGACGGCTGAATGCTTACTACCCATCTCCCTATCTCCATAGGAATAGCGTTAATTTATCAATTTTGGATTTCACAAACAAGTCACAAAATTTTGCTAGTCCAAATCGATTAGTTCAAATGAGCTAGTCAAACTTGACTAGCTAGAAAACGTGACTTGTACAGGATCTCTGAAAAATTAATAATAATTACGTTGACAAACACGCCCTAGGCTTTGAGAGTCTGGTGCGTGGCTGCTCAGTAAATCCAACCAGGTCAGTCAGGATGATTAGCGATCTGAGTCAAGTGTTGAGAAGAATTTTGGAACAGACCAGCCTATCGTCGAGGTTTCCAGAATTAGCGGAGGCTCAAATTTCCTTTGAGCGTCCCTCAGAAACGTTTAGTCCTGGACAGACGACGGTGAATTTATTTCTGTACGATATTCGGGAACACCTGGAACTACGTAATAATGAACCAACGATCGAGAGGCGCAATGGAGAGGCAATTATTCATAATCCTCCAAAGCGCATAGCCTGTTCTTATTTAGTCACAGCTTGGCCCATTGGTGCCGAAGAATTACCCCTGCAAGAACACCGATTACTCAGCCAAGTGCTGCAAGTATTCTTAGCCTATCCAACTATTCCAGAAATACCTTTTTTAGAAAATACCCGACTTGCTGGGCAAGAACCAGCCTTACCAATGGTAACTGCTCAACTAGATGGAGTACAAAGCACTGCTGAGTTTTGGACTGCATTGGGGAATCAATTACGTCCTTCGATCACAGTCACAGTAACCATTGCGATCAAGGAACTATTTGAGCCAGAGCCAACCCCCATTGTCATTACTCAAAATTGGCGATTAGGTCAGCGGATTTCACCATCCTCACTACCACTGGTGCCTAGCACTCAATCAGGATTTTTAGGTCAGAGGATCTTACCATCCTCACCACCACTGGTGCCAGGCACCGAACAACAATTTTTCCGCATTGGTGGGCAAGTTACCGATGCTGACAATAACCCTGTTGTAGGCGCAACGGTTATTTTGGTTGAGCGTAATCTCAGGGCAGCCACTGATAGAGATGGAAACTATAGCATCGGGGCAATTCCTGCTGGTGCTTATACCTTACGGGTGCAGTTAGAGGATGTAGTACAGGAGGTTACTATCACTATCCCAGTAGACACCAGCACAAGTAATTACAACCTACAACTATAGGGATCCGTGTAGGAATTGTGAGAATTTTTGATGCCATATTCCCTACTCCCGTCTTGATGCAAAGCGCGAGTGGGGGAAACTCCCAAGACCGGGCTGCATAGCTACTCCCTACTCCCTACTCCCTACTCCCTACTCCCTACTCCCTACTCCCTACTCCCTGTTCCCTATTCCCTTTCCTATACAACAGTAAATTCTGTTTAATCAAGGAGTTAAATTATGCCACAGTATCTTTCGCCAGGCGTATATGTTGAAGAAGTTCCACCCTCATCTCGACCTATTGCTGGAGTGGCTACCAGTATAGCTGGATTTATCGGTATCGTACCCGAAAGTATCCAACTTCCTGCCGAGCGTGTCGTTGAAACTACTAGTGATGGCACTACCACTGTTACGCTCAAAGTGGAAACAAAGACTCTTCCGGAAGCCGGAACCCCTAAGTTGGTGACTAATTGGAGTCAGTTCGTCACTACCTTTGCTGACTTAGTTGGGGACAAGACTCTTGAGGATCTCACAGATGTAAATCCAACTGAGTTTAATGACGATCAACTCAACGCCTGGAGTCGTTTTGCTCAAGCAGTCTACGGTTTCTTCAATAATGGTGGCACCAGGTGCTATGTGATCCGGATTAATGCTAATCCCGACTTAGCTGATGCTCTCAATAGTTTTGCTGCTATTGACGAAATTACTATGGTGGCTATTCCTGGGATTACCAGCCAAGCAGAACAACAAGCTGTTATAGAGCACTGTGAAAACCTCCAAGACAGATTTGCCATTCTCGATGGGCAACAAAACCCTACCACTCTTGACCGAGACAACATTAAAGGTAGTACCAGAGATAGTAACTACGCGGCTCTTTACTTCCCCTGGATTACGGTTTTTGACCCTGCCCAACAAATTCTAGACCCATCAAGCAATGGCAGTATAATCCTGCCTCCCAGTGGACACATGGCTGGGGTTTACGCACGAGTCGATGGAGAAAGGGGTGTGTTTAAAGCCCCAGCTAATGAAGTGATTCGAGGCGCTCTAGATTTGGAATACAACCTCACCAGAGCAGACCAAGACGGTTTAAATCCTCTAGGAATTAATATCATTCGCTCTTTTAAAGGCAATATCAAAGTTTGGGGAGCGCGCACCCTGGGAGGGGATGACAACGGAGAATATAAGTACATTAGCACCCGTCGTTACTTTAATTTCCTGCGGGAGTCCATTGATGAGGGGACACAGTTTGCTGTCTTTGAACCGAATAATCTAGCCCTGTGGCAACGGATTCAACGGACAGTAGGTGACTTCTTGTTAAATGAATGGCGGGATGGAGCTTTGTTTGGAGCAACTCCGGAGCAAGCTTTCTTTGTCAAGTGCGATGCAGAAACTAATCCCAAAGAGGTAAGGGAAGCAGGACAAGTTGTCACTCTGATTGGGGTAGCTATTGTCAAGCCTGCGGAATTTGTTATCTTCCGCATTCAACAGATGGCTGGTGAGTAATAAGCGCATTTATATCTGGGTTGTAAACACGCGAATTGCCGAAAAAGGCAAAAGGCAAAAGGCAAAAGGCATGCATGCTAGAGGGGAAAGAGATCCGGAGTTTTATTTTAAAATAAAAAAAGATCTCCTAGGTTTACATCTCCTCAACGAAACCCTATAAACTTTTGAACTAACTAACTGGAAAGGAGATTTAGTCATGGCAAGAGTTGATCCCTATAAGAACTTTCGTTTCCTGATGGAAATTGATGGTATTGTTCAGGCAGGATTTTCTGAATGTAGTGGTTTTGGTTCTGAAGTAGAAATCGTTGAATATCGTGAAGGTGGAGACGATGCTACAGTACGTAAGCTGCGAGGGAAAGCCAGTTACCCTGACATTTCCCTGAAATGGGGAATAACCGATTCCCGTGAACTCTATGACTGGCACTTAGCCGCAGTCAATGGCAAGGTTGAACGCAAAAATGGTTCCATCATTCTGCTTGATGATACCGGACAGGAGAAAGTACGCTGGAACTTCTTCAATGCCTGGGCTAGTAAGTATGAAGCACCTAGTTTGGATGCCAAAGGAAGTGATGTTGCTATTGATACCCTAACCGTGAGTTGTGAACGTCTGGAGCGGGCATAAATTATGACTAATTTCACCATGCCTGAGCAAGCAACAATGCTGCAAACTGAGTATGAGTTTACATTACCAGCAGGTTATGTGGACAAACAGGGGAATTTACATCGGGAAGGAACAATGCGATTGGCGACGGCTGCTGATGAAATTGTGCCCCTGAAAGACCCTCGCGTACAATCTAACCCAGCCTATTTAATTGTGATTCTGCTATCTCGGGTGGTCACCCGCATCGGCTCTGTGGAAATGATTAACCCAAAAGTGATTGAAGGGTTATTTGCCTCTGATTTAGCTTATTTGCAGGATCTGTACAATCGCATCAATGGCAATGGCATGCGATCGCTCCAGATTATCTGTCCCCACTGTGAAAAAGATTTTGCCGTGGAACTAGATATGTCGGGGGAATCTTAGGCTACCCCCTGGATCAACTCCATCAGGAGGTAGCCTATCTGGCCTACCACTTTCATTGGCACTATGAATCGATCATGGCCATGGAACACAGTCAGCGGCGACGGTGGGTGGAGGAAGTTGCCCAGATTAATCGACGTTTGAATGCCCAAACCGGTCAGATAGAGTTTATCTGAAGGTTCACAAAATTAGCGATCGCTATTGAGCTGGGGTGCATCTCCTCAAAGCTACTTGACCTGGTGGGTGGAACGGGCATCTTGCCCGTTCAGATAGAGTTTATCTAAAGGCTCACAAAATTAGCGATCGCTATTGAGCTGGGGTGCATCTCCTCAAAGCTACTTGACCTGGTGGGTGGAACGGGCATCTTGCCCGTTACTGCTCCCTACTCCCTACTCCCTGCTCCCTGCTCCCTGCTCCCTGCTCCCTGCTCCCTACTCTTTATATTGCAACAAAATAATGGAAGATTTTCCTTACAGTTCAACCTTAGGGCAACGTCTACAGCGGCGACTGGTTAAACCTGCTGGGGTCATTAATACCCAGCAGTTACATTCTCATTACCAAGCTACTCAAAGCACAGCGGGAAGACTTGTACAAAAGTCCATGTTACCGGAACAAGTAAAATTCCGTTATGGTTCTGGAGTTTTGCAGCCTACAGCGATCATGTCACGTCTTCAGCGACAGCGCACAGAATCAGCGGACGGCTTTGATGGGCAATGGCGAGTCAATCCTGACAGCTATTCAGGAACGGGAAAAACAGCTCAAACCTTTGTGCAGACTCAACCAATAGCATTTCAGAATAGTAGGGACAATAGTAGGAAAATTGTAGGGAAAAGTCCGACAGAAATATCCCATAAAGTAACAGTAATGACCAAGCCATTGGTCAAAGAAACTAACCACAACCAGAGTAAAAGCCCAGTTTCATTAACCCCAGTTTCATTGGTAGAAAAAAAGCCTAAGTCTGCTTCCTCTAGTCCCCTTGGGAAGACAATTAAGGACACTGGGGAGAAGGGAAGTAGGCAAGGAACACAACCACAGCTTAAGATTAATCGCAAAGCAACCTTGGCAGAAGTTAATACCTTATCACGTCATGAGTCTCATGCTGTACAAGCGCAAAGAGATACTAAATCTAGCGTTGCTGATTCTGGGTATGATTCCGCCCCCCTAGCCCCCCAATTCTGGGGGGAACAAAACTCTGAAAGTCCCCCAGCGAGCAATCCCTCGCTGGGGGATTTAGGGGGCTTGACCAAAATCAGACGATCCCCCATTCATACTTCAATTCAGCAACGCCCTAAATCTAGTACTAAATCTAGTACCAATCCTACAGTAACTCCAACTCAAGGTGAAACCAGTAGCTCTTTGTCACCTCCCTACCCTGAAAAATCGGGAACTTTGCGGATTAGTCGAAAAGCAACCATGACAGCAGCTAATGCTAGGGCGTATTTTCAAAGTTTTCCGCAAGATTTAGATCCCCCCCAGCCCCCCTTATTAAGGGGGGAGCCATACTCAAAGTCCCCCTTTTTTAAGGGGGATTTAGGGGGATCTCCGAGTTTGAAGACACGCCCTAGTAATGTTGCTAGAGTTCAAAGTAAATCTATTCCAGATCTACCTCTTTCTCAAACCAATAGTCCATCATCTTCAAGTACCGTTTCTAGAAAAGAGGATAGCTCAGATACGGTAATTCAAACCAAAATTACCCCTAATCAGCCCAAATCAAGTCAGATTACCTCTCCAGGTGATTCTTTTCAAAACTCAGCTCAAGATTTACCTCTGGCTAAAACAAATAGTCCATCATCCCCAACTACAGTATCTAGAAAAGAGGATAACGAGGATACTGTAATTCAAGCTAAACTCTCGCCAATTTCTGGTAAAATAATATCTCAAAATCCCACCATTACTCAAGCTAGTCATTCCCAAACTATAAGTCACAGTAACTCTAGCCCAGATTTACCTCTCGCTAAAACTACAAGTGCCTCATCCCCAAGTCAAGTATCTAGAAAAGAGGATAACCATGAGACTGTAATTCAAGCTAAACTCTCGCCAACTTCTGGTAAAATAATCTCTAAAACTCCCACCATCACTCAAGCTAGTCATTCCCAAACTATAAGTCACAGTAACTCTAGCCCAGATTTACCTCTCGCTAAAACTACAAGTGCCTCATCCCCAACTAAAGTATCTAGAAAAGAGGATAACGATGAGACTGTAATTCAAGCTAAACTCTCGCAACCTTCTGGTAAAATAATCTCTCAAAGTCCCACCATCAATCAAGCTAGTCATTCCCAAACTATAAGTCACAGTAACTCTAGTCCAGATTTACCTCTCGCTAAAACTACAAGTGCCTCATCCCCAACTAAAGTATCTAGAAAAGAGGATAACGATGAGACTGTAATTCAAGCTAAACTCTCGCAACCTTCTGGTAAAATAATCTCTCAAAGTCCCACCATCAATCAAGCTAGTCATTCCCAAACTATAAGTCACAGTAACTCTAGTCCAGATTTACCTCTCGCTAAAACAAATAGTCCATCATCCCCAACTACAGTATCTAGAAAAGAGGATAACCATGAGACTGTAATTCAAGCAAAAGTTATCCCGAATCAGCCCAAATTAGGTCAGATTACCTCTCAAGGTGATACCATAAGGAAAGCTAGTCATTCCCACACTATAAGTCACAGTAACTCTAGTCCAGATTTACCTCTCGCTAAAACAAATAGTCCATCATACCAAAGCACAATTCAAGCTAAAAATAAACCTTTAAGTAAAGGAATTATCCAAACCAAACTAGCAGAAACAAACTATCAACCAACTGATATAATACAAAAACAGCAGGAAAATTTACCTGTACAACTATCCCAAAAAGCCTCAATTGCTAGTAACCCTAGTGTAGTTTCCACAACCCCTACCCAGTTATCTTCCTCATCTGAGTTAAACAGGGTTTGGCTGAAAACTACCAATACCATCGAGGCTAATACCATCCAGGCTAGTAAAGGGTTATCAACCACAAGCTCCAATCATCAGAAACTGCCTCTACCTCTAGCAATCACCCAAATAAAACCGAATGGAGCGATCGCACGTCAAACCAATGCAGTGGAAAACTCTACGGTTCAAGCAAAGTCGGGAAATGCTACAACCCCGATGTCTACCCCAGAAACAGCATCAGCATCAGGGATAGATTTAATTAAAGTGGCTGAACAAGTCAGTCGTATTCTGGCTCGTAAACTAATGGTAGAAAGGGAACGTCGGGGGATATAAAAATGACACTATTACAACGACTATTAAATACGCTGAGATTAGGGAAATTGACCATTACTCCCTTAAAACAAGATGGTAATCAGTACAAAAGGTTGTGCCCAATTTCAGTGCAATTTAATCCAGAATCTTATTCTATCAGTAAATCAGTCAACTGGGGACCACCGGAAAACTCTAATAGACAAGAATGCAAAACCCAAAGAAAGGTTAATGCGCCCACTGTGGAATTTAAAGGAGGTGGTAGTCGTCAGCTAACGTTGGAACTGTTTTTCGATGTCACTGAAAGAGGTATTTTTCAGGATGTACGACAAGAAACCAACAAAATTGTAGCTCTAACTCGCATTGATCGAGATCAAGGTCATCCGCCAGTTTGTGAAATTTTTTGGGGTGGCGCTCCTGTTGGTTCCGATTTCCCTTTTATTGGTGTCATTACCAGTTTGACCCAAAACTTCACCCTCTTTAAAAGCAATGGTCAACCCCTCAGAGCTAATTTAAACGTTACTGTCCTAGAATTTCTCGGTCCATTAGCAGACCAACGTCAAACCGATCCTGAACTTACCACTCATATTATCAAGGGTGGGGATACGTTAAGCGATATATCAGCCCAATTTTACCGGAATCCTAAACTTTGGCGCATTATTGCCGAAGCTAATCAACTTGATGATCCACGTAACTTAGAAAAGTACATTGGTCAAACGTTAACTATTCCAAAATTAGGTTGAGAGGAATGATATATAGCATTTCTGTAAGCTATCAGCTATCAGCTATCAGCTATCAGCTATCAGCTATCAGCTATCAGCTATCAGGTAATAGGTCATGAACAATCTTGCTGATTTTTTAGAACACCAAAAAATCCTCCAAGCTCTTTCAGAATGCTCCCTGCTCCCTGCTCCCTGCTCCCTTTTACCATCAATCCTATATTCACAACTCAAATAGAAATGATCTATGCCAGTTGCTAACCGCGAAAGCCCTCTTGTTCCTAATTTTGAGATTATCATCAACGGCTCACCCTTGCCTGTGGAAGCGAAATTGCACGTCATTAGCCTTACCGTTGACCATGATGTAAAATTACCAGGCATGTTTACACTGGAACTTACAGATTCAGATAGTAAGCAAGAAGAAACGACTTGGATTAATGACGAAGAACTGTTTGCCATTGGCAATGTTTTAGAAGTTAAACTCGGCTATGATGATGATTTAGAAACCCTGATTGTTGGCGAAATTACTGGCATAGACCCAGAATTTGTCTTTGATAGACTGCCCAGATTAACAGTGCGGGGTTATGACCGTCGCCATCGTCTCCAGCTAGGTAAAAAAACCCAAACCTTCCTCCAGCAGAAAGATAGTGATATTGCTGCCAAAATTGCTAGGGATGCAGGACTCACGGCTAAAGTTGAAGATAGCCAGGTAGTGCATGAATATATTTTACAAGCCGAGCAAACAGACATTGAGTTTTTGCAACAGAGAGCTAAACGGATTCACTACGAAGTAGTTGTTGAAGATAAAACCCTATTTTTCCGACCTGTAGGTAATGCCGAAAGTGAGATTCTAACCCTGAGCTTTGAGGATGACTTGATGGAATTTTATCCCCATTTGTCTTCTATGGGCCAAATAAGTGAGTTAACAGTGCGGGGTTGGAATCCTAAAGAAAAGCAAGAGATTGTTGGACAAGCAAAGGTTGGGGATGAAGTTTCAACAATGGGGGGACAAAAAAGTGGTGCTGCCCTGGTTGAAGACGCTTTTAGTACAGCAGTTGTTCAAGTCAGCGATCGCCCAGTATTAACTCAAGCAGAAGCAGATCAATTTGCCAAAGCCCGCTTCAATAATGTCGCACTGACCTTAGTTACTGGTGAAGGGGTTTGTTGGGGGCGTACAGATTTACGAGCAGGCAAAGTCATCAAGATTGAGGGCTTAGCAAAACGCTTCAACGGTCAGTATTATGTCACTGCCACTGTTAATCATTATCACGCCCAGTCGGGATATCGTACCCATTTTACAGCTCGGAGGAATAGCACATGAAGTTATTTGACCTATTAACTGATACGGGGCAAAGGGAAGCTCATGCTTCTCGTATTTATGGTGTCGTAGTTGGTGTAGTTACCAACAATGAAGACCCAGAAGGACTAGGTCGGGTTAAAGTGAAATACCCCTGGCTAAGTGATGAAGACGAAAGTGACTGGGCGCGGGTAGCCACACTAATGGCAGGAAATGAACGAGGGATTTATTTTTTGCCGGAAGTAGATGACGAAGTATTAGTAGCTTTTGAACATGGTGATGTACGCTTGCCCTATATTATCGGGTCTTTGTGGAATGGTAAAGAATTACCACCAGCAACTAATGAAGATGGTGCTAATAATATCCGGGTAATCAAATCCCGTAGCGGTCATGTAATCCGTCTCAATGATGAAGAGGGGGCAGAAACTATTGAAATTGTTGATAAAACCGAGAAAAACAGTATTATTTTTGATACAGCTAACAACACCATTGCTATTACCAGCGATGGAGACATTACTTTATCAGCATCTCAAGGTAATATTAAACTAGAGGCACAAAATATTGAAATCAAATCTTCAGCAGATACCAAAGTTGAATCCGGTGCAGGAATGGAGCTTAAGGCCAGCAGCACCATGAATCTTAAAGGTCAAACTATTAATCTAAACTAGTAGAGTATTTCTCAATTACTTGAGTAACTTTATTCCTAGGCTTTAGGGAGTAGGGAGTAGGGAGCAGGGAGTAGGGAAGTCAGAAGAGAGAACTAAAAAAAGCACTATTATAAAAGTATTTTTTTAAGAGGTATAATTTAATTATGGGACAACCAGCAGCCAAACAAGGGGACCAAATTACCGCTATTGATACTCATATTGTGATCGTGCCGGGAGCACCTCCGACACCAACTCCCCTACCTCATCCTTTTACGGGCATTATCAATGGCAACCTCAGCAGTGATGTCAATATTATGGGAATGCCAGCAGCAACTGTAGATAGCACTGCGGATAATACTCCACCTCATATTCCCACACCTCCTGGCACTTCCTTTCAAAGTCCTCCTGCTAATAAAGGAACGATTAAAATTGGTAGCCCAACGGTAAAGATTAACGGTAAACAAGCAGCCAGAAATGGAGATATTGCTGAGACTTGTAATGATCCGGCAGATGCACCAGTGGGGCAAGTAATCGCAGTGGGTACAGTTTTTATTGGCTGAAAAGGATAAGATTGGATCCCCCCTAACCCCCCTTAATAAGGGGGGGATATGATTGCTTTAAAACCCTCTTTTCTATTGCCTTTTGCCTCTTGCCTCTTGCCTTTTGCCTTTTGCTTTTTGCCTTAAAATCAAATGTTGCTGAGAATTGCTATATGTCTAAACCATTTTTAGGTGTTGGAGTAGGATTTCCCATCAGTTTAGATACTAAGGGAGATTTCCAACTTGCGGAATATGAAGAGAGTGTGCGCCAGTCAATCGTAATTATCCTTGGTACTGCCAAAGGTGAGCGAGCCATGCGTCCCGACTTTGGTTGCAGCATTTATGACTTAGTTTTTGAGCCCAATTCACCTGCCACTGCTGGTAAAGTATCCCAAGCTATACAGGAAGCCCTACTGTTCTTTGAACCCCGCATTGATGTTATAGATGTGCGCGTTCAATCCCCTATTCCAGAACAAATGCTGGTCAATATCGACTATCAAGTGCGAGCAACCAATAATGTTTTTAACCTAGTGTATCCATTTTATCTAGAAGGGAGTGCAAGTTGATGGCAATAAAAGCTCCTAAAATTGATTCTAGAACAGCAGAGACTATTGCCGCTCAAGTGCAGCAACTGCTGGAACAGTATACAGGAGAAACTAAAGATATTCAAGGAACGAGTGGTGCTATAGTTAATATCTTTGCCCGTTTTGCCGAGATTATTATCGAGCGACTCAATCAAGTTCCCAATAAAAACTTCTTAGCGTTTTTAGATTTATTAGGAGCTTCTCGCTTACCACCCCAACCAGCACGAGTACCCTTAACATTTTCCTTAGCTGCCGGAACTACCGTTGATGCAGTAGTCCCAAAAGGCACACAAGTTGCTGCACCTCCAGCGGAAGGAGAACAAGACCCTGTTATTTTTGAAACTGAACGGGAATTGGTAGTAACAGCCGCAAAATTAGACTCTGTTTTTGTGCGGGATCCAGAACAGGATTTGTATAGTAATCATAGTTCAATTATTACTACACCAGCATCACCAGGTGTTGATATTTTTCGGGGCAACCAACCCATTGAACATAGTTTCTATATTGGACATAGCAAACTTTTAGGGTTTGCTGAAATTGATACCTTTAAAGTAACGATTAATTTATCACAAGCCCTTGGTCCTCCAGGAGAAGTACAATGGCAAATTTGGCAGGAAACGGAAGATGGAGCTAATTGGCAAGAGATTACACCGAGCAATAATGAAACTACTCAAGGCTTGACTCAAAGTGGCGATCGCGACATTCAATTTAGTAATATTACCGCTTTACCGTTAACTACTGTTAATTCAGTAACTAATCGTTGGCTTCGCTGCCGGTTAGTTACTGCCATTACCAGTGTGAATCAATTACCGAAAATTGCGGATATAAAACTTGAAGCTACTATCCGTTCTACTGAACTATTAATCGAAACGGCTTTTCTTAATCAATTACCCGTTGATTTAACTAAAGAGTTTTTTCCGTTTGGTGAAAAACCGAAGCTTGGTGATACCTTATATTTAGCAAGTCGTCAAGTTTTTGATCAAGAAAATGCTCAAATTACTCTTCAGGTTAACTTAGTAAATCCTGCCACAGAAACTAGCGGTGAACCAGATGACTTTCCTTTACCTACCAGAGCTTCGAGTAATTTAAGACTTAAGTGGGAATTTTGGAATGGAAAAATCTGGCAAGAATTAGGTATTGCTAGCTTAGAAAATTCTGGATTCAGAGACACTACTCAAGTTTTTACTCAAAGTGGTCAGGTAGCCTTTACCTTATTTGAAAAACCTGCTACCATAACTATTAATGGCGTAGAAAATTTCTGGATTCGTGTGCGAATTAGTGCAGGTAACTATGGTAGAGAAGCATCCTATCAACAAGTAGAAGACAGCTATCAATTGCAGCCAGCAACATTTGCGCCACCCTTGATTGAATCAATTGTAGTTAGCCACACCTTAACACTATCAGACGAAGATCCAGAATACGTTATCACCTATAATGACTTCGTTTATTTAACTAATAGTCCTAAACCTTTCTTTCCTTTTACAAGAACCGATATTGATAAACAAGCTTTCTATCTGGGCTTTAGTTTACCATTAGCTAGAACAGAATTTTCCAATCGTAATATCAGCCTGTTTAACTGGGTAAATGAGGTTAAATATGGAGAAAAATTAGTACCATTGTCACCAAATAAAAGCAAAAAAAATGGAGAACCTGGCTCAATAGTTATCCATAATTTTTGCCTGACTAAGAATATCTCATTAGCCGGATGTGAGGTTAAAATTTTCGGCACCAATTGGGAACCTAATATACCGGAATTATTAGATAGAGAAGCTAATTCAGAACAGGAATTAGAAATCCGTTTAGAAATTCCTGCTGATGCAAAACTAGAAGATAAAGATCGCGGGTTTTTACAAGTTATTCAAAACAAGAATTCATCAATTGTTTACAATGCAGTCTTCGAGACAATTGTAGGTACACAATTGCCTAAAACTGAACAAGTTCAACTATTATGGGAATATTGGGATGGCCAAGCATGGCAACAACTAACCATAAGAGATGAAACCGAAAACTTTACCCGTTCCGGTTTAATTGAATTTTTGCCACCAGGGGATTTTGCACCAAGGGAAGACTTTAATTTACCTCCCCGTTATTGGCTGCGGGTTCGATGGTTCAAGGGTGACTACGACGTTGAACCTAGGCTGAAACAAGTACTGCTTAACACTACCATGGCAGCACAAACAGCTACGATCCAAATGGAAATTGTTGGCTCCAGTGACGGGACTGAAAATCAAACATTTCAGACAACTAGTCAGCCAATATTAGCAGGTCAAGAGCTGGAAGTGCGGGAACCGGAAATACCTTCTGCCCTAGAAAAGGACAAAATTATCCTTGAAGAAGGGGAAAAGGCTATTACGGTTACTACTAATGACACCGGAAGACCGCAAGAGATTTGGGTCCGTTGGCATCAAGTCCCGGATTTCTATCAATCAGAACCACGGGATCGCCATTATGTCTTTGATAATCTTACTGGAAAAATCACCTTTGGGGATGGACACAATGGACTGATTCCTCCTTCTGGTAAAGGCAATATCCGCATGAGTCGCTATCAAACTGGTGGTGGAACTGCTGGAAACAAACCGGCTGGGGCGATTGTCCAACTCAAAACCACAGTCCCCTATGTGGACAAAGTGATTAACCATCAAGCAGCAACAGGGGGGGCCCAAGCGGAAAGCCTTGACTCCCTAATCGAGCGGGCACCTAAGGAAATTCGCCATCGTCAGCGTGCTGTGACTAGGGAAGACTACGAAGATTTAGCCAAGCTGGCTTCACCAGAGGTAACCAGAGCCAAGTGTGTACCCATAGCCAATTTGAAAACCAATCCCCTGGATCCCAACCCGGATTTAGCCGGAGCAGTCAGCGTGATTATTGTACCCCGCTCCACGGAAGCTAAACCCCTACCCAGTTTGGAGCTAATCAAAAGCGTCCAAAACTACCTACAAGCCTACACCGAACCCACAGTGGCAATCTCTGTAGTGGGCGCTCTCTATGTCCGTGTCGATATTACCACTAAAATTGCGGTCACTTCCCTAGAAGGATCTCGTGAGGTAGCACAAAGGGTGGAACAAACCTTAGCTAGTTTTCTGCATCCCCTCACGGGGGGTTTTGACGGAATGGGTTGGAATTTTGGTCGTCAACCCTATAAATCCGACTTATACCGACTACTGGAGAGAGTGCCGGGAGTAGACCATGTTTCTAGTTTGGATGTGGTTCAAATTGAAGAGCCACAAGGTGCTAGCGAGACTAATCGCTTTTTAGTCTATTCCGGCAACCACACCATCAATTTAACCTTTGTGGAATCCTGAGGAGGGTAGCTGATGCCAATAGAATTGCCTAATCTTGATGACCGCACCTATGATGACTTGGTGCAAGAAGCCCTGGGTATGATTCCCAGCTATGCCCCCGAATGGACTAATCACAATCCTTCTGATCCTGGTATTACCGTTATTGAGCTGTTTGCCTACCTTACCGAAATGGTGCTCTATCGGCAAAATCGGGTGACAGAGGCGAATATGCGGATGTTTTTACAACTGCTGAATGGACCAGATTGGCAGCAAAAGGAGGATTTACAGACAGAGATTAAAGAGGCAATTACCCAAGTACGCGATCGCTACCGAGCCATCACCTGTGCCGACTTTGTGGAATTAGCCCAAGAAGTAAAACCAGATAATACAGATGATACCGTTGCGAGGGCACACTGTATACCTCGACGTAACCTGGACTCGGAAAATCCCTTAGTCGAACCTGTGGATCAACCAGGTCATGTGAGTATTGTGATTATCCCCGACAGCACTAATCGTGAAAATAGCCCTCCTCAACCAAGCTCATTGCTGATTAACGAGGTAAAAAACCACTTAGAAGAACGGCGATTGATTGGCACGGCAATCCATGTAGTTGTGCCACGGTACATCACCATTAGCATCAGATTAACCATACACCTCAACCGAGAAGCAGACGTAGCAACCACTAGGGACAAGATAAATCAGGCACTGGAAAACTTTTTCGATCCCCTACCAAATCCTGACAATCCTCAAGGTTGGCCATTTGGTCGAAATGTTTATGTTTCCGAACTTTATCAACTACTTGATGAACTAGACTTTGTGGATTATATCACCAAAACCAACGAGCAAGACGAAGTATTTTTTCCTAATCCTGATGCCATTGCCAATGAGGAACGCTTAGTTCCCAACACAGGACAGCTAAGTGCCATCCAGCTTAAACCAGAAGAATTAGTTGATTTAGATCTTAGCAACAGCACTATAGATATCATCTCCCCCATAAAAACCGTTGATTTCACCGGATAAAGACTAAAATAAAACCAATGACAAACTCAGCCCGTTCTCCCAGTAAACTTTTAGACTATCTGCCAGAGATTTATCAAAGCGATCCTTTCGTCGGTCAATTTTTACTACCCTTTGAAAAGATTCTTTTCGGTAGTCCAGATGGGGTAAATTTTTCTGAGCAAGGTTTAGAAGAAAAAATTGCCCGTATTTCTAATTACTTCCATCCCCAAGAAACACCCCCAGACTTCCTGCCCTGGTTATCTAGCTGGGTGGCGTTGAGTCTTAGAGCAGATTTAGATGTCCAAAAACAACGGAATTTTCTGGCCAATACCGTCAGATTGTATCGTTTTCGAGGGACGAAAGCCAATTTACAAACACTGCTAGAATTATTTCTAGAGGACGAGGAAAAAGTCACCATTATCGACGCTTCCAATGCCGAATTTCAAATTGGTGACTCCGAACTCCTGAACCAAATTGATGACCCCGAAGAACTTCCCTCGCGATCGCTCCTGGGTAGAGGCACTTACCTTGGTGGTGGTATCCCCCACTTTTTTATAGTAAGAATCACTCCAGCTCAAGGATTAACCCAAGAGCAACTCGACCGACAAATAGAAATTGCTACTGCCATCATCGAACAGGAAAAACCAGCCCATACCAAGTACAGACTAGAAATTATTTATCCTGACACCATGCAGATTGGTACTTTTGATCCTAATTCTGGAAAAGGTACCGGTTCCCAGATTGGAATTGATACTATTTTTGGCAAAATTCCCGAAAATGACGACCCTATTCTAGAGGATATCTCCCAAATTTTTTTATACTGAATTTTGCCCCCCTAGCCCCCCCAGGGGGAAGAGTCAATTTGCTTCTAAAAGTCCCCCGCCCCCCTAACCCCCCAATTCTGGGGGGAATTAGCGGATGCTTCGCTTTTTTACAGATGGGGACCAACGGGGGCTTGGATGTAGCAAATGAGACTTCTCAGACAACCTCTTAGGAGAGTAAGTACCTGGACGACTGTACTAACTTGTGTAAAGTTGCCAAAAGTCCCCCTGCTCCCTGCTCCCTGCTCTCTGCTCCCTGCTCCCTGCTCCCTGCTCCCTATTTCAAAAGTTAATTTTACTTTTTTCCGACTACTTAACGAATATGACAGATATACAACGCCCCAACTACTTTACTGCCCAGTTTTTAGTAGAAGAAGACTTTAACGATGAGCAAGCCTACCATCGTGACATGCGCCTGCGTCACAATCGTTTCCTCCATGAATGGGGTGTGGTGGAAGGATTAGAAGTAACTAAAGTCGGCGATAAAAGAATTGCGGTTAGTGAAGGCATGGCCATTGATAAAGATGGTCGAGAAATTATTGTTTTACCCAATTCTCCCGTACCGAAAACGATTAACTTAGATGGATTACCACTCAATACAACTATTGAAATTACCATCATCTATCACGAAATTAAGGATAAGCCTTACCGACTAGGTAACGAAACTAAATACACTCGCACCACTGAACGTCCCAAATTTATCATCTACGGTGGTAAACAAAGGGAACACTGTGATGACGATGAAGTAGAGGTCAGAACTGGTAGTGCCCCTACCGATGATAATGTGATTATTTTGGCACGGGTGACCCTAGATAACAACGGGTTCATTGATCAGGTGGATAACTCTGTACGGAAACTAGCCAGTGCTAAGTTATCTACCCTAGATAAGTTAGAGGTAGATGGTACGATTTCCGCCACCAACTTAAACCTGACAGGAGACTCAACTATCGATGGTTCCCTGACAGTGAATGGAAACCTGGAAGTAAAAGGGGATGTGATTGCCCGTGATACCGAGCATATTGCTGGGGATGTGTCCTTGGGGGACCAAGACAGTGATGAAGTGAAAGTTACAGGAGTAATTCGCTCCGGGCATTCATCTGGAGCACTGAGGGTGGATGATGGGTTACATACCACTGGTCCTCTGACAGTAGATGGTAATGTTGGTATTGGTACAACTAATCCTAGTCAAAAATTAGAGGTAAATGGAACTGTCAAAGCCACTAGGTTTGAAGGGGATGGTTCTGGTTTAACCGGTATTAGTGCTGGAAAGTGGTCTGATGCTAGTAGTAACAGGATTTACTATAACGCTGGCAATGTCGGCATTGGCACAAATAATCCTATTGAAAAATTAGAGGTGACTGGAACGGTCAAGGCCATTGCTAATCATACGGGCAGAGATTCAGCCTACGGAGTTTACAGCCAAGCACAAGGCAGTGACAGTGGCTCTAAATTTGGTTTGTATGCACAAGCAACGGGTGGTACCAGTGGTATCAGATATGGTGTTTTCGGTGGTGCTTCTGGTGGACACACTCAATATGGTGGCTATTTCACTGCTAATAATACAGGCAATACTACCGCCTACGGAATTCAAAGCGTTGTACATGGCAATGGCAATGGCACTAAATATGGTTTGCTAGCACGAGCAGCAGGTGGTACCAGTGGTGCCCGATTTGGTGTCCACGGTCATGCTTCTGGTGGACAAACTCAATATGGTGGCCATTTCACTGCTACTAATACCGGCAATAGTACCGCCTTCGGAGTTCAAAGCACTGTAGCGGGCAATGAAAATGGCACTAAATATGGTTTGTTTGCACAAGCAGTAGGTGGTACCACTGGTAGCCGATTTGGTGTCAGGGGTATTGCCTCTGGTGGTAGCGTTCAATATGGTGGCCATTTCACTGCTACTAATACCGGCAATACTACCGCCTACGGAGTTCACAGCCAAGTAGCGGGCAATGGCAATGGCACTAAATATGGTTTGCTAGCACAAGCAACGGGTGGTACCACTGGTAGCCGATTTGGTGTCAGGGGTAGTGCTTCTGGGGGACAAACTCAATATGGTGGCTATTTCATTGCTACTAATACGGGCAATACTACCGCCTTCGGAGTTCAAAGCGTTGTAGGTGGCAATGAAAATGGCACTAAATATGGTTTGTATGGACAAGCAACAGGTGGTACCAGTGGTAGCCGATTTGGTGTCTACGGCAGAGCCAATGCTCAGAATAATAGCAGTGCAATTGTATACGGTGTCTACGGTGTTGCCAGTGGTGGCAAGACTAGTTATGCTGGCTACTTCCAAGGTAATGCAAATGTAACAGGTAATTTAACCGCTGGTCGTGTCGGTATTGGCATCACAAATCCTACTGAAAAATTAGAGGTGGCTGGAACGGTTAAAGCCACTAAGTTTGAAGGGGATGGTTCTGGTTTAACTGGGATTAGCGCTGGTGGTGAAACCAAGTGGTCTGATGGTGATAGTAACAGTATTTACTATAATGCTGGCAATGTTGGTATTGGCACAACTAATCCACAATCTCTTTTGCAAGTTGGATTAGGAGGTACGAATGCCCCTCGCCCCTGGATGACAAGAGGACTACAAGTTGCTTGGGATACTGACCATCTATTTCTAGGATTGAAAGATGAAGGGGCAGATCGCAAAGATTCTGTACTGGCATGGGGAGATAATACGAATGATGCATTCAGATTCATTTTTGCTGCTTCACGTGGTGCTGCAGATGGTCAAGAAATAATGAGGTTACAGCCAAACGGCAATGTCGGTATTGGCATCACAAATCCTACTGAAAAATTAGAGGTCACTGGAACTGTAAAAGCTACTAGGTTTGAAGGGGATGGTTCTGGTTTAACTGGTATTAGTGGCGACGGACAGTGGCAGACCTTATCCGGTAACCGTATTCGCTATAATGGCGGTGTTTTGGTTGGTAATTACCTTCTCTCTAGAACTAATGACTCCCAAGAAAGAGGAGTATCCGGTGCCAGCTTCGCCATAACAGAAACAGTAAATAAGATTCCGCGATGCTACGGTGTTAGGGGTCATTTCCAGGGTTTTCTAACGTCTATCGTTGTAAAAGATGAAAAACATCCAGACGACGAAATTATAGTTAAAGATGAGGCTAATGATACCAGAGATGATAGTTTTGAAGCTCAGATTTCAATTTTAGGAGGCATTACTCCGGAAAACAGTCCTGAGTCTGTGAAATCTGGGGATTTTCTTGAACAGCGAACTGAGATCTCTGTAGAGGCAGTTGATACCATTAAAGGGGGTACTGTTCAACCTATTGATACCATTGAAGGAGACAAATCTCCACAGCCAATTCCAAAGCCAGGTTTTTTTAAATCTGGATATGGTGGCTATTTCACTGCTATCAATAATGGTACATCTACTGTCTACGGAGTTTACGGTGAAGTAACAGGTCGTCAAGGAAGTACGTCCTATGGTGTTTACGGTAGTGCCAAAGGTGCTGGGAACAATTATGCTGGCTACTTCAATGGTAGAGTGCATGTAACAGGTAATATAATAGCGAACAATCTCCAACAAAAATCCTCACGACAGTTCAAAGAAAATATTAATACCCTGGCCATAGAAGACGCCATAGAAACCCTGGAAGGACTCAATCCCGTCCAATTCCGCTACAAAGAAGATCACCAAAAAGAAACCCACATTGGATTTATTGCGGAAGATGTGCCGGATTTAGTAGCAAGTCGCGATCGCAAAACCCTCAGTCCGATGGATATCGTAGCGGTTTTAACCAAAGTGGTGAAGGAGCAAAACAACACAATTTCCTTGCTCATGGAAAAGGTACAAACTTTGGAACAGAAAAGTCAATCTAGCGCTTTTTAGCCTTCTTCAGTACCTGCTATGGGCTCATTTCCAGTTAAAACACTCAGAAAGCTTAATTTATAAGGAAAATGAGGCTATTTAACTAACAAAAATTTCTGAATACTGCCTCTTTCCCCTGCTCCCTGCTCCCTGCTCCCTGCTCCCTATTCCCTATTCCCTATTCCCTATTCCCTATTCCCTGCTCCCTAAAACCAATAATTTTTACCAGACCCAATTTAAAACTACTATATTAACCATAATGACAGATATACAACGTCCCAATTACTTTACTTCTCAGTTTTTAATAGAAGAAGACTTTAACGATGAGCAAGCCTACCATCGTGATATGCGCCTGCGTCACAATCGTTTACTCCATGAATGGGGTGTGGTGACAGGATTAGAAGTAACTAAAGTCGGGGATAAAAGAATTGCCGTTAGTGAAGGCATGGCCATGGATAAAGATGGTCGAGAAATTATTGTTTTACCGGATTCTCCCGTACCGAAAACCATTAACTTAGATGGATTACCACTCAATACAACTATTGAAATTACCATCATCTATCACGAAATTAAGGATAAGCCTTACCGAATAGGTAACGAAACTAAATACACTCGCACCACTGAACGTCCCAAATTTATCATCTACGGTGCTAAAAAAAAGGAACACTGTGATGACGATCAGGTAGAGGTCAGAACTGGTAGTGCCCCTACCGATGATAATGTGATTATCTTGGCACGGGTGACCCTAGATAACAACGGGTTCATTGATCAGGTGGATAACTCTGTACGGAAACTAGCCAGTGCTAAGTTATCTGCCCTGGATAAGTTAGAAGTAGATGGTACAATTTCCGCTACTAACTTAAACCTGACAGGAGACTCAACTATCGATGGTTCCCTGACAGTGAATGGAAGGCTGGAAGTAAAAGGGGATGTGATTGCCCGTGATACCGAGCATATTGCTGGGGATGTGTCCTTGGGGGATGCGGATAATGATCAAGTGACAATTGCAGGGGTAATTCGCTCAGGGCATTCATCTGGGGCGCTGAGGGTGAATGATGGGTTACATACCACTGGTCCTCTGACAGTGGATGGCAATGTTGGTATTGGCACAAATAATCCTAGGCAAAAATTAGAGGTAAATGGAACTGTCAAGGCCACTAGGTTTGAAGGGGATGGTTCTGGTTTAACTGGTATTAGTGCTGGGGGTGAAACCAAGTGGTCTGATGGTGGTAGTAACAGGATTTACTATAATGCTGGCAATGTCGGCATTGGGACAAATAATCCTAGTGAAAAATTAGAGGTGGATGGAGCTGTTAAGGCAAAGTCGCTGACTATCGAAGACAACCTCACTGTCAATGGCAATATTAAAACCACTGGCATGATTAGGGGGTCATCAATGCCGCCTAATCTAATCAGAAATTCCTACATGAATATACTCGATGGCAACAAGCCTGCTGGGTACACCACCCTTGGGAATGTTACTTTAGAAGCAGCCCACCCTTTCACGAAAGGGTTTGAAGGACCCTATGTAGGCGAAAAACCAGCCAATGCTGCCGATAGTGTAGATGATGCAACCGAAGAAAATCCTTATTGGTTTGGCAGAGTTAACAAAGGTTCGCGAATAAAAAGAGGTGGTTTAGCTGATGGTTGGGCTGGTTTTCGTGACGGTAGGATTTTGAAAATTACTGGGGATAATTCAGCACAACATACCGTGGTACTTTTTCCCTTTGAGTGCAAAGGTAATTTTGTAACCAAAAAGTACGTACATTTCAAAGCTTGGCTCAAGATTTCTTCCGGTAAACAAGTGGGATTTGGCGAAGTTGCTGGGTGGTATGGTAATCGTGGGGGACTCTTTCTTACTAAAGAACAAAGTGATAAGGCTCCAGATGGTTGGTATCGAGTAGATGGCGTAATTCCCACATCTGAGGTAACGAGGTTGGGTGGTCAGAGTTTTTCTATGGGTATAGTGGGTGACGAGGCTGACGGCTCTTTTGAAGTATATCTAGCCTTACCATACCTAGCCAATTTAGATAATGATAGCTGGCTTCCTAGTGTTTCTGATCTGCTTTCGCGGGATGGGTTAACAGTTCATCCTAGTTCTGGTAATGTGGGTATTGGGACAACAGATCCTAGTCAAAAATTAGAGGTAGATGGAATTGTTAAGGCGACTAGGTTTGTAGGAGATGGTTCTGGTTTAACTGGGATTCGTGCTGGCGGTAGTACAAAGTGGTCTGATGGTCGTAGTAACAGGATTTACTATAATGCTGGCAATGTCGGCATTGGGACAAATAATCCTAGTCAAAAATTAGAGGTGGCTGGAACTGTTAAGGCCACTAAATTTGAGGGAGATGGTTCTGTAGGTACTGCGGAATTAGCCAATAACTCGGTCACCAATCAAAAAATTGCTAATAATGCCGTCAACGCCGCCAAGATTCAGGACGGGACCGTCGGTACTGCTGAGTTAGCCAATAACTCGGTCACCAATGCCAAAATTGCCAATGATGCAGTCAACGCTGCCAAAATTCAAAACGGTTCTGTCGGTAATGGGGAATTAGCTAATAACTCCGTGACCAATCAAAAAATTGCCAATGATGCAGTCAACGCTGCCAAAATTCAAAACGGCACTGTCGGTACTGCGGAATTAGCCAATAACTCGGTCACCAATGCCAAAATTGCCAATAACTCGGTCAACGCTGCCAAAATTCAAAACGGCACTGTCGGTACTGCGGAATTAGCCAATAACTCGGTCACCAATCAAAAAATTGCTAATAATGCCGTCAACGCTGCCAAAATTCAGGACGGGACCGTGGGTACTGCGGAATTAGCTAATAACTCCGTGACCAATCAAAAAATTGCTAATAATGCCGTCAACGCTGCCAAAATTCAGGACGGGACGGTAGGTACTGCGGAATTAGCCAATAACTCGGTCACCAATCAAAAAATTGCTAATAATGCCGTCAACGCTGCCAAAATTCAGGACGGGACCGTGGGTACTGCGGAATTAGCTAATAACTCCGTGACCAATCAAAAAATTGCCAATGATGCAGTCAACGCTGCCAAAATTCAGAATGGGACGGTAGGTACTGCCGAATTAGCCAATAACTCGGTGACCAATCAAAAAATTGCTAATAATGCGGTCAACGCTGCCAAAATTCAAAACGGCACTGTCGGTACTGCTGAGTTAGCCAATAACTCCGTGACTAATGCCAAAATTGCTAATAATGCCGTCAATGCTGCCAAAATTCAGGACGGGACCGTGGGTACTGCTGAGTTAGCCAATAAATCCGTGACCAATGCCAAAATTGCTGATAAAAGTATTAGCATGGTTAAATTGGATGATGTGACTAGGAATCAACTGGATAACGCTTCTCAGGTCCAAACTCTACAAGGGCAAATCAGAAATCTAGAACAACGAATCAGAGTTATAGAACGGCGATTACGTATAGATATTGTTGTCCCTGATCCTGACCCTGATCCTATTCCTGATCCTGTCCCTGACCCTGACCCTCGTCCTCGCCCTGGTCCTGTCAAAGATCTTCCTCAGAAAGACTCCTCGACAGACCCTGAGCAACAAAGGTAAAGGTAACGGCTCAAAACACTCAGTCTGTAAAAATTGCATCATCATATTAGTAGGAACGGCCAAGGAAAAGGTGAACCTCATGGGCTATCAACGAGCAACCCAAACTAAAACAACAGAAGCAAACGGTCAAAAAAAAGCTTCAACGGTTACTCAAAAACCGTGGTCAACTTATGGCCCGGTTCACCCGATGCTGCAACTCCAACGAAAACTGGGAAACCAAGCCGTCAATCGTCTGATCCAGACAAAAATGCAAGTGGGGGAACCAGATGATGTCTACGAGAAGGAAGCAGACAGTGTTGCAGCCCAAGTAATGCGGATGCCAGCACCCTCAGTGCAAAATTCCATGGAGGAAGAGGAGGTTCAAACTAAGCCCATAGCGCTACAGTTACAATCCGACGAAGAGGAAATTCAAACTAAGCCCTATGGGCTACAGTTACAATCCCAGGAAGAGGAAATACAAACTAAGCCGATAGGGCTACAGTTACAATCGGACGAAGAAGAAATACAAACTAAGCCCATAGCGCTACAGTTACAATCGGACGAAGAAGAAATACAAACTAAGCCGATAGCGCTACAGTTACAATCGGACGAAGAAGAAATACAAACTAAGCCGATAGGGCTACAGTTACAATCGGACGAAGAGGAAATTCAAACTAAAGCAAATCCTGGTCAAACCCCAGCAGTATCCCCTAATTTAGAAACCAAAATCCAATCCCGACGGGGTACCGGTCAACCTCTGCCAGCATCTACCCGTGCTTTCATGGAACCCAGATTTGGGGCTAACTTTAGTGGGGTGAGGGTGCATACAGACTCTAGTGCGGTACAGATGAATAAGGAGTTGGGAGCCCAAGCCTTTACCCATGGTAGGGATATTTTCTATGGTGCGGGGAAGTCTCCTGGTAAGAATAGTTTGACGGCCCATGAGTTGACCCATACGATCCAGCAGACCGGGGGAATTCAGGCGAAGGTAATTGATCAAAAGGCCAAGAAGACAAATAAATTCGAAAATAAGACTGGGTTTGCTGTTCCGATCAAGGATAGTCCGGGGAATGGGGTCAATCAAGAATCTCAGACTCTTGTCAAGGATACTGATATAAAACCAGAAGTCGAGGGGGAAAATACAGTTAACACAGAGGTAGTTGCACCTCAAGAGACTGCTGCTCCTAAGGCTGAAACAGCCCCAAAGCCGGAAACAAATGCCACATCGGTTAGTTCTGGAGAAACTCCAGGGAAAAACCAGGAGGCAATGGCTCCAGAAGCAGCTAATCAAGGGATGAAAGCTGAGGTAAATCAAGAAACCACAGCAACAGCTGCTGAAGCCACACCCCAAGAAACTACTGCTGCTTCCCCAGAGTCAGATCCAGATTTTAAAGCAGTGGTTGCTAAAGCTAAGGGAGTTGCCAATAAGCAAAAACAACACGCCCCAGCTAGTACAAAAGCGAAACAAGCCCAAGCTGCAGCGGAAAGTCCAGCCAAGGAAATAGAAAGCAAAGCCCAGGCCAATCAAGTGGGTGAGATGGCACAAGCTCCCACTCCTGGTTTTAATGCTGCTGCTTTCAAGGCTAAATTAATGGAGCGCATCAAGTCAGCAGCTCCGAAAACTCTTGAAGAAGCGGATGAGTTTAAGGACAGTAACAAACTGGCTTCTGTCAAGAGCCAGATGCAAAATACCGTTAAGCAAGAGCAAACTGCATCTCAAGCACCCTTAGAACAGAAGGCGAAACAAGCACCGGATACCAGCAGTATTAAACCGAAATCAGTAACTCCCCTACCTGCCAATGAAGCCGGAGCAGTAACCAAAAATATTGGTGCTGACAAAGCTATTCCTAAAGCCAAGGGACAAGGTGAAGTGGAGGCACCGCTACAAGAAAGTAGCCAAAAACTTGACCAACAGATGGCTGAGGCTGATGTTACCTCGGAACAGTTAGCTAAATCCAATGAACCCCAATTCCAAACTGCTTTAGCAGCAAAACAAGACGCTCAAACTAATGCCAGCCAAGCACCCCAAGCCTATCGTCAGTTCGAGCAAAACCAGTTAACCCAAGCCCAAGGGGAAGCAGCAACCACAGCCGGGCAACAACTGCAAGGAATGCATGGCTCCCGCGCTCAGTTATTAGCTCAGGTTACCAATCAGCAAATTAAAGCTAAGGGTAAGGATGAGCAAAAGCGAATTGATGTTGCTAGCCACATCAATGGTATCTACCAAAACACAAAAACGTCAGTTGAGAACATCCTGAATGGCATTCAAGGCGAGATCATGAGTCGCTTTAATGCTGGAACCGAGAGGGCTAAAAAGGCTTATGAAAATTACGTTGCTCCATACATGGAGGACTATAAAAGCCGTTACGATGGTATTTGGGGCGCAGGACGGTGGCTTAAGGACAAGCTTTTGGGAGTTCCCCCAGAAGTTACTGCCTTTTTTAAAGAAGGGCGGAATCAATATCTCAGTGAGATGGATGTAACCCTTACTGATATTGCTAACTATGTGACTGAGCAGCTTAACCTAGCCAAGGAGAAGATTGCAGAAGGTAGGCGAGAAACTCAGGAATATGTAGAGGGATTACCTGCTTCTTTGCAGCAGGTTGGAAAAGAAGCTGCTAGTAACATCCAGAGTCAGTTTGATCAGCTAGAGCAAAGTGTTAATGATAAACACGGTCAGCTCATCGATACCCTGTCACAAGCCTACACCAAAAACCTCGAAGAAATGGATGCCCGCATTGAGGAAATGAAGGCATCCAATCAACCCTGGTTCACCAAGGCATTTGATTCCATAACTGGAGTCATCGATACCATTAAAAAACTCAAAGACATGTTGCTGAGTGTCTTGAGTAAAGCGTCTGATGTAATTGGTACCATTATTAAAGACCCCATCGGCTTCCTAGGCAATTTAATTAGTGGTATTAAACAAGGCTTTGAGAATTTTGTCGGTAACATTGGGCAACATCTACAAGCCGGTTTAATTGGCTGGTTAACTGGAACCCTGGGACCCATGGGTATTCAACTACCCGATGACATCTTTAGCTTACCGGGAATATTCAGCTTAGTAACCCAAGTCTTGGGATTGACATTTAACTACATTCGTGGTAAAGCAGTCAAACTCTTTGGGGAACGAGTAGTAGCTGGGATGGAGAAAAGCGTCGAAATATTCCAGATATTACGCGATCGCGGACCCATGGGACTGTGGGAACATGTTAAGGAACAGTTCAACGACCTGAAACAAACAGTCATCGAACAAATCAAGAGCATGGTAGTTACCGAGGTGATCAGCGCCGGGGTGAAGTGGGTTCTGAGCTTGTTAAATCCCGCATCAGCCTTTGTCAAAGCCGCCATGGCAATCTATGACATCATCATGTTCTTTGTCAATCGCGGTAGTCAGGTGCTGGAATTGGTAAATGCAGTTGTGGATGCCGTGAGTGCGATCGCATCTGGTGCAGTTGGTGGTGCAGCGAAGTTGGTAGAGAATGCTTTAGCGAAAGCTGTACCAGTGGTGATTGGGTTCTTGGCTTCGTTGTTGGGTATTGGTGGTTTGGCGAAGAAGGTTGAGAATATTATTGGTAAGATTCGCGAGCGGATTGATCAGGCGATTGATAAGGTGTTGTTGAAGGCTAAGGGGTTGTTTGGGAAGGTTGTCAAGAAAGGGAAAGCTGCTGTAGGAAAGGTAGTTCAGTGGTGGAAACAAAAAAAGAAATTTAAAACTAAAGATGGGAAGCAACACTCACTATTTTTCTCTGGTGAAGCTGAAAATGCAGTTCTTATGATGGCTAGCCAACCAAAAACATACAAAGCCTTTATCAGTGGATTAAATGTCCAAAATAAACCGCAAAACATTAAAGATGCGAAATCTCAAGCTGCAAAAATTGCAGACGAAATAGATCAACTCAATAAAAAACGTAAAGGTAAAGGTAAGGGAGTACAGAAGTCAGAAGGTCTAGAAATACAGGAGCAAATAGTTAAAAAACTCAATGAACTAGCAAAACAAACGAAAATTATTGCAAACGGAAACCCAACCCAACCAACGAGTGTTGTTGAATATGGTGGTTTGACTTCAGAAGGGGGTGCTACATGGATGGAGGCTAAAGTTCTTTCAAAAAATCGTGTAGAAGGTGACAAACCTAAAGATATACCTAATATTTGGGAGAATGCTAGAAGAAGAAAAAATACTTACGTAAGAGGTCATTTGCTGAATGAAAATCTTGGCGGTCCTGGTCGAGCATACAATCTAAGTCCCATAACAGACTTTACAAATAAGCAGCACTTGAAATTTGTCGAAAAACATGTAAAGAAGGCTGTACTAGATAAAAATGAAGTGGTTAAATACCGAGTTGATGTAAATTATGTAAAGCATCCAGATCGTTCTTCCCAAAAAGTAATAGAGGCTCGTCTAAACAACGGAACTTCTGAAGATATAACAAAAGATAAAATGAAACTAGAAATCATGAAATTTGAACAAGAAAAACTACCTCGATCTTTTGAAACTAAATGGGCTATTCTGAAATACGAAGGAGACAGGTGGGTTGATGACAAAGAGAAACCGTCATCGTCATTATCTGTTCTGAACGACCTTCCCAATAAAGAACCGGAAATCTAAAATTCAATTAATTAATTGAATGGCATCTATCTATTTTTTAAGGAACTCTATTAAATGGTTTATTTGGAAAGATTTAGAGCAATGGTAGATGAGATAGAATCGCACCCATTGCTAGAAGTAGTAGATTTTAGTGTCAACCAACCTGCTAGCGATGAACTATTGACTTCTGTAGAAGAAACATTGAGAACATCGTTAGCTGAACCTATTCGAACTTTTTATAAAGAAACGAATGGACTAAGGCTATACTGGAAAATAAAATCAGGTCTGACAGATGAAGAATTAGACCGACTCGAAGAGGTATATGATGATTATGACATTGGTTTACCGAATGAAGAAGAAGATACCGATGATGAAAATCCATTTGCCCATATCAACTTAATATCTATTGAAGATTGTATAATAAAACGCAATTGGCAGGAAAAAATAATTTTTGATGAAATCAACTATAATGATGAAACAGTGGAATTTGCAGGTGTTACTTACAGGGAGAGGGACTTTCAAAGACGGCTCAAGCCATTTGATTTATTTAGTGCTTATTCTTGTATGGCATTTTTTTTTGAAGAGGGGGTTGAAAACCCAAAAGTATTACGTTTAAGTAGTCATTATGTAGAGTGGGATAATAGCAAGATAACAGACTTTAAATCCTATCTAGAAATGCTACTAGTAACGAGAGGAATTGTAGATGCCAGAGGAGAAATATACAATCAGTATAGAGGAGATAGGGAACCGCAACTCATTACTGGTTATGATTATTGGAGTGAAGAAAATGTTCCAAAGTTGTTTAGAAATAGAAATCAGTATAGATTTTAATCTAGCTTTGAGTTAGTGCGATCGCTGATATTGTAGTGCGATCACCGATTTTATAGGGCGCGTTAATGAAATGTAACACACCAACGTGAGAGCGCATAATCTTGTAGGGTGCGCCCTTCGACACCGTAACCCACCAAAGCAATCGAATGGATAACGGTACGTTACGACGCAAAATAGCAAGATGTTCCTTATATTGACTAAACAAGTGTCTGAAGCACCCTACTCATCACTATGGTTTACCTTTGCTGGCGTAAGCATCTCACTCACTATTGAAGGATAAATTAAAATTGCTTATCTATAATCCTTTTGAGCAGGTAATCATCGAATGGAAAAACTAGAAAAATACCGATTAATCATCCGCCAGGTATTAACTAATCATGCCACCTTAGAAGCAAATAATCCAAATTCAGAGATTGAGTGTCAACTTATTTTTGACACAGAACATGACCATTATCAACTTTTATATATCGGCTGGGATGGACTCAAACGAGTTTACAACTGTTTCATCCATTTAGATATCAAAGATGGCAACGTTTGGATTCAGCGAAATATGACAGAAGCTGATTTGGCGCAAGATTTAGTGGACATGGGTATACCGAAAGAAGATATTATTCTCGGTTTACATCCCAGTTATAAACGTCCTTACACAGGCTACGGAGTGGCTTAGTAGTGGATTGGTTTAAAAAATAAGACCCAACAAAACATCACTCATAATGATACCGACAAGCCAGAAAATCAATCTGACTACTTCCCACCCGATCAACCAGCCGATGTTCCAAATCAATGCGCCGTGACCAAATATCTGCATCCATATACTTTAATGGTTCTGGTTTACCAATCCCCTCAAATGGATTGTTCATTACAGCAGTAACCAAATCCAAAATTTTCGACGCCACTTTAAAATCATGCTTGAACCACCAAGCCAAATCTTCCTTAAACCTAGAACTAAAACCAGGACTGCGATTCACAACCACTGGCTTTACTTGATCGGATTCAGCCTTTTTCTTCTTCTTCTTGCTCAATTCCCAACTCAGAGTAAAGTTCTTCAATGGTTTGAGGTTTTATTTTTCCAGTCTTAGACTCCTCAATGGCATCCAGCAGGCGAATTGCATTGCTAGGGGTTCTTAACAGATAAACCGTCTCTACTAAACTCCTCAAATCCGATTCTGTAATCAAAGCGACATTCTCCCCATCACGACGATTGATGATATATACCTGATTATTTTGTGCAACTATATCCAACAACTTAAAGAAGTTATTTTTAGCATCATTTGGAGATGTAATCTCGTAATCAAACATCAGTTTATGTATAGATTTAGGTAAATCTATTATATCACTTATAGCAAGTCTACTACTTGTGAGGTACAAATTTCTAGTTTTTAGGGAGCAGGGAGCAGGGAGCAGGGAGCAGGGAAGAGGTAAGAGGTAAGAGGTAAGAGGGAAGAGGGAAGAGGTCAAAACTAATGTGTACCTCATGAGTCCTAGAAACGCTATATACCAAATCAAGCAACGTAAGCATTCAGCCATCAGCCGTCAGCCGTCAGCCGTCAGCTTATTGTATTCAAAAGCTGATAGCTGATAGCTGATAGCTGATAGCTGATAGCTGATAGCTGATAGCTGATAGCTGATAGCTGAAGACTTACCTAGCAACAGATGCTTTCCTTGAAACCAAAACCTGATCTGACTTTATGAATTGTAAATTGTTATGAGTAATCATACTGAAAACTTCCTTAGCGCGATCAGATTTTGATGAACCCATGAACGAAAAATCTTTATTTGAGCAGTCACTAATACTCGATGTAATATGCTCGGTAGCACATTCGCGAACAGCATCCGCTTCGCTAACAGCAATCTCTAGTTGTCGGAAAATTTGTTGGTTTTTAACTTCTTGAGAATAGTCGCAACCTCGTAAAGCTTATTTTGCCGAGACAATAATGAAAACGCATCAGAAAAATCGTATACTTTATCCTTCAACTTGCAGAAGATAAAATCGCTGCCATTTGTTACCATACCAAAGCTTGGTTGTCGTGGTGCAGCACTCATATAGGCTAAACACTGTGGTAAAGCAATATCCGCCGCAAACTTAGATCGTTTAGCTTCTACAGTCAGTATCCAAACAAGATCGCGAATCACCAATACATCTATCCGACCTCGATAAACTTCATTATGTTCTTCCACCTCCAGACTGATAGGAACCTCAGATTGTACAAAAAACGGAGGCTCATGAAATTCCAACCGCTCCAGCAGTGGTGCAACAATAGATAAAAGCACCGTTCCTTCAGTTAAGAGACCAGCATTGTAGTAATAATGATATCGCTGCCGGAGACGGTCCAGAAAAGATTTATCATCATCTAATATCTCAATAGAGGATACCTGCCATTCTGAAAAAAACGATTCATCAGTGGCGCGACATAACCCCAAGCGCTCATGTAACGCTTGAAAGCTTGAAATCGTTTTCTCGATTGCCAGTAGTCTACTCATACAGAGCGATTGCTATGGAATTTCTTCATTGTAGCTTTTTATATTGTAGCTTTTTATAGCGTTTCTAGGATTTATGAGGTACGGTGATCAACCTCAAAGTCCCCCTTATTAAGGGGGATTTAGGGGGATCCCTTGGTACCTCATGGTATAGATAATTGCTATATATTGAGTCTTGTTCTTCGGCCCCGACCTACTTTTTGAGTAACTTCCTAATATAAACGAACCATCATTAATATGCCTCATTGTCTTGGATTGCAGTGGCAACTTCCTCAGGATTAACTTGGGCATAGATCCAAGCATTCGCTAAATCAATTGCTGTTAATGTGGGATAGTCATATAGTAGTTGAGACTCGCTAATGCCTAGATTACGGGCATTTACCAATACCCAAACAGGAATACGAGTTCTAGCAATACAAGCATCACCACCACAAACGTTTCTGGTTTTGGTTATGCCACGCCAGTTTTGGTTCAAACTATGGGCTAAAAGGTGAATTGCTTCTGTTTTCTCTGTGGGAGATAGAGCAAGTAATTGGGTTTCTAGTTGTTTGATAGTCATAGGTATATAAATGAATAAATAATCTGTTCACAGCCCTTGAACCAGTGGCTCTATGAATTCATCTGGAATTTTATTTTGTTCAATGTATTGATTGATTTCATCTTGGTGATCACTGTAATATAGCAATTCTATGACTTGTGAGGTACAAATTTCTGGTTTTTAGGGAGCAGGGAGCAGGGAGCAGGGAGCAGGGAAGAGGGAAGAGGGAAGAGGGAAGAGGGAAGAGGTAAAGGGGAAGAGGTAAAAAATAATGTGTACCTCATGAGTCCTAGAAACGCTATATAATCTCAGAAAAACGTTTGAAGTCATCAATGTTAAATGTAAGTAAATGTGTAATTTTATGAGTTACCATCGCAGCAACTAAACGAGCATCATGTACTTGTTTTCCCTTAACCTGATGTTTAATAACAATACTTTCCCACTCAGCCAAAATCTCAGGAGTATCAGGATATAGTACAAATAGTCTCTTGATTTTATCTGTTGCTTGTGAAGCTTCATCAATAGATAAACCTAAACCATTATTGCTAATTTGCCGTGTAGCAACAGCCCAAAACTCGATAAGATTATGTGGAATAATACATAAGGACACACCTTGTCTTCTAAGTATAAAAATCGCTTTTCGAGCATCGGGATGCATCGGGCTAGTCTTCTGCACCAAACGCAGCAAAACATTTGTATCCACCAAATAGCTCATAACATTTCTTCTTCTCTTGTGTAGATAATTTCTCGGTCAACTGCTGTATCCGCAAGTGGCGGTGCTACAGTAAAAGCTGGACTATTGATTAAATCCATCAATTCCGAGTTCCATTCTTGATCGGTTGCTGTTTGATAGAAAGATATTTGTTTTTGGTTAATCAAACTCTCTTCAATTACAGATTCAAGATAGGTGTCTAATGATAAACCTTTGGCAGCAGCTTGAGCAATTAAACGAGCCTCGACTTCTGGTTTAAATTGAAGCGTTATAGTCATTTTTTTTATAAATAATGAAATTATTTTCCAGGCATTACCATTATACAAGACAGTGAGATGCACCATCTTGCCCTGGAACGGGCATCTTGGCCGTTTCATTTCCGGGCAGGCAGGATGCCCACCCCACTCCTATTCATTTCCTAATTCAGCAACGCCACTTAAAGAGCGATTAGCCCGAAGGGCTACGCTACGCGAACGCACTTTCGATCCCCTTGGACTATACGCGATCGCTTAGCGTGACCTACGGTCAATCGCTAACCTAACCCAGAATAACTCAAAACTCTAAAGTAAGTCCATTATTGTATAATATTTTTGTATCAAGATTTGCATAGATTGCTTATAGCATTTATTGCAGTTATGAGGTACAATTATAAACCTATAAATCCCCCTTTTTAAGGGGGATTTAGGGGGATCGCTTTGTCCCTCAAAACTCGTATAATGGCTATATCCAAAGAGGTTATTTTAGAATGTAAAAAATAATCCAGTATCGCCAATACATTAAACAACTTCTGAGTGATTATGCCAGTAAAAGTCCATCTGATTAAGATGTTGAAGCTGCCTTAATTGTTGACCGAAAACCCTGAGGGCGCAAGCCCCTAAATTTCATTTATGGGGTTAGCCCGAACAGGAATTTATTACCTAACTGTCCTGGAACTTATGCTATAGGAATATCGACTATAATATTAAGTAAATCAAGTAAACTAAGGAGGTGATTTTAGGTGTTGGTAATGGAGTTCAAGGCTGTCCTTAAAGAGTCTCAAAAATTAGCGATAAATGATGCAATTATAACGGCTCGCTTTGTCCGAAATAAAGTACTTCGGTACTGGATGGATAATCGTGGAGTAGGCAAAAAAGAATTGTACCGTTACAACACCCAAATACGCGAAGAGTTCAAGTTTGTCAAAGACCTGAACAGTCATGCATGTCAAGCCTCAGTTGAAAATGTGGAACGGGCAATAAAGCGGTTCTACGACAACTGCAAGAAAAAGGTGCCTGGGAAAAAGGGTTATCCCCGTTTCAAAAAACATTCTAGGTCAGTTGAATATAAGCAATCGGGTTGGAAATTGTTGCCCGACAAAAAATTCATTAAGTTTACCGATAAGAAAGGGATTGGAAAGGTCAAACTCAAGGGAACCTGGGATTTATGGAGTAAGAATTCAAAATTAATCAAGCGGGTTAGGATAGTCCGTCGAGCTGATGGTTATTATGTCCAATTCTGCGTCAAAGTAGATAATCACGAACAATTAGAAGCGACTGGGTTCACTGTTGGGTTGGACGTGGGACTAAAAGAGTTTTACACCGACTCTGATGGGTACACCGAACCCAATCCTAGATTTTATAGAAAAAGCGAAAAAGCTATCAAGTTTTCTCAGCGTCGAGTTTCCCGGAAAAAGAAAGGCTCTGCCAATAGAAAGAAAGCAATTAATAGGCTAGGGAGACAGCACCTTAGAATAAGTAGGCAACGTAATGAGCACGCTAAGAGACTCGCGCGCTGCGTAATCCGGTCTAACGATCTGGTCGCCTACGAAGATATAAAGGTGAAAAACTTAGTTAAAAACCACTGTCTCGCCAAGTCTATTAATGATGCTGGTTGGTATCAATTCCGGGAATGGTTGGAATATTTTGGTGAAAAGTTTGGTCGAATAACTGTCGCAGTTAATCCTGCTTATACTAGCCAAAATTGTTCCCAGTGCGGCGAGGTTGTGAAAAAGTCACTATCAACTAGGACTCATACCTGTAAATGTGGCTGCCAGCTAGACAGAGACCATAACGCCGCCAAAAATATCTTAACGAGAGCCTTGAGTACGGTGGGGCACACCGGAACTTTTCTCAACGCTCGGGGAGAATCGACCTCTACTCTTCTTGGCTCCGGCAAGGATTAGCAAGTTGGCTCGTTGAACCGAGAATCCCCCGGTTTCTAACCCTGGGGAGTGTCAATCAGACCACGACCATTACCAAGTTGTCTATACTGGTTGGAAGAATCGCCAAACCATGTATGGTTGTGTTCTACATTTCAGCATCAAGAATAGGAAAATTTGGATACATCATGATGGAACTGAAATTGGTTTTGCCAACGAACTGGTCAAATTGGGAGTACCAAAGACTGATATTGTACTAGCATTTCAAGAACCTGCTGTACGTCAATATACTGACTTTGCAGTGAATTAGATTCAGATAACGATGGTAAACCCTATGCAACCCCATACCCAGTATGTTCACGAATCTCAGGGGGATGAAAAGCAAGAACAATCCTATCCTTCGGTACTCCTGAAGCAACCAATTCATCCGTGATACCATCTTCAATACCGTCGTAGTGAATCCAGATTTTACCATCGCGGATTTGAGCATGAACAATGGTACCATATACACGGCGATGATTTTCCCAGCCTTCATCGAGCAGCATAAAATGATTGCGTTCGCTACTGATAATTACAGAGGTTGTCACATCACCATAACGGTAAGGAAGATTGGCGTAATACTTTAAAATATTTTCTAGGGTTTCACGCCATTGCTCTAAACGTTGATTGGTGGTTTCCATTCGATAATTTCCTCAATATTTACATCGAAAAAAAGTACTGGAACTAAAACCAGGACTGCCATTAACCACAACTGGCTTTACTTCAATTTATCAAAAAAATGAATGATTATACTGAAAACTTCCCTTTAGACAAAGAGTTAACCTTAAATGACTCCTCCAATCCCTTAACCATTCCCACAACTTCCCTATCCCTCACCAAACAAAACGACCAAATCATCGAATGTCGTCTTACCTTCCACGTAACCCCCGAACTTTACCACCGCATCGACACCGAAAAACTATTCAACCTCAAAGCAGAAGTACGGGCACCCATGAATGGTGGTAACTTTCTCCCCAGTGGTGACATCCAAATTGAAACCACTCTCCAACCGGATTTACTGCCACAGCTATTAGAAAAGGCTTCCACCGCAGAAGAAGCTGCTAACTACCTGCTTGACCTTTGTCAACAACCCGAAAACCCCTTAACAAACAAACTACTCAACACCGAAAGCTGGCTATGCTTATCCGTAAAACAGCAACAACCCAACGGTGAAGTCGGTTATAACACCTTCTGGAACTACCTTAATCCTTCCACCATTAACCACCCAGAAGCTACCAGCGAAGAACTTTCAGAAGGAATTGTTAACTTTTTCCAAGAATGGACCCAAGCCAATTTAGCTGAAGCTACCCAAAACGCTACCTCTGAATTTCTTGAGGGAATTACCAGCATTTTCAACGAATTAGTTGATGAAAAATTCTCCGACACAGAAGAAGATACCACCACAAACCAATCAATCTTTACCGCAATAGTTAACTTTTTTGAATCAGACCAATGGCAATTTGTCAATATACCAGAAACATCAGCCTTGCGTCTTTTATTCCGGGGTGAAAATGGACAATGGACTTGCTACGCCCAAGCCAGAGAAGAACAAAGACAATTCGTTTTTTATTCAATGTGCCCCGTTAAGGCTCCAGAAAACAAGCACCTAGCCATCACAGAATTCATCACCCGCGCCAACTATGGCATGATTATGGGTAACTTTGAATTCGATTTAGACGATGGAGAAATCCGTTACAAAACCAGCATTGATGTACAAGATGACAATCTTAGTTTGGCTTTAATTAAACCAATAGTTTATGCTAACGTGATGACAATGGATGAATATTTACCAGGAATTATCGCAGTTATTGAATCAGAGGTGGAAGTCAAAGAAGCAATTTTGCGGATTGAGGGTTAATATCAAGTCTGGTTGAATACCCATAATTAAGGAGAGGGTGGGGAGATGGGGAGATAGGGAGATAGGGAGGTTTTTATTAAGGGTAATTATCCCGACATGATATTATAAGCATTATTTCCGGGTGGCCAGGATGCCCACCCCACTCATATTGATCCAATCTTGATACTATAGTCACTCAACTTATATAAAAAAACTACTCGCTCAATACCAGCTAGTTGAATTGCATCAAGACAGTGACATCCACCCTGCGATCGCCCCAATCAATCCAACTCTGGCGGGTGCTCACCCAACTTAACCCACATTGCCCTTGCCCGAACTAACGCCGGACGATTGATCTGTAATGCCGAGATTGTAGCTCGACCAACCGCTGTTAGTCCCCTCATTTCCGTCCCACTCTCACTCCAGGCAAAATGTTCTGTCCAAACTTGCTCCTGGGGATTAAACAACGCAACCACTTCGCCGCTTTCTAGATCGATGGCAGTCTGGCGATCGCCTTTATGGCGATTACAAGATGGACAGGCAAAACAAAGATTCTCAAACACCGTCTCCCCACCAGCCTTAAGAGGCCGAATATGCTCAAATTCAAACGTCATCGCCGTTAGAAACTCTGCTGTCCGACAATAGGCACAGCACTCACCAAAGCGATTACGAATTTGTCGCTGTAACTCAATCCGAATGTAAACACTCACCCTGCTGTTGTCCCATTTTCTAAGCACTTCAGTGTATATCTGGCGCGAGTTTTGAGAATTGTTAATTGATCCGCCTTCCCCAACAAGTCATCTAACTCAGCCACCTCATCGGTGCCGAGCAATGATTCTACATTTCTGGCCACTAAATCATCCAAGCGAGTTTGATCTGCCACAGCCAATTTACAACTTGCCAGTGCGTTTAACTCATCTACACTCAAACCAACTAAACACTCCTCATCCAACCCTAATGGATTAGCGAGTCGAGAATAGGTGTTCCAGTCCAATAAAACCCCAACTCGTTCCCCCTGCTCATTCGTTACGTACTGTAATAAACTTGTCATATCAAAAACCTTCATAAGACAATGTCATCCTATCTTAGCCCGTAGGTTAGGTTGATCGAATCAAGATTTTGGATAAAACTTATCGATTCGATTAAGGGAAACCCAACCTAACAATTTTGTTGATAGTGAGGGGAGAGTGCGATCGCTCAAGCGCGGAAGCTTCGCTTCATCGCGAAGCGTAGCCCTTTGGGCTAATCGCTTTTTCCTGTGGGGAGTGCGTACGGGAAGCGCTAGCCCTTTGGGTTAATCGCACGATCTTCTCGGGTGCTTCCCCTTGAAATGTAACGCACCAAAGCAATCGAATCGATAACGGTACTAACGCCCGCAAAATAGCAAAATATTCCTTTTGAGGGTTAAGACAAAAATAGGCTTACCCAGATAATTCACCAGCAAGTTTCAAAACAGCCATTCTTGTGGAGTAATCAAGAGTAAATATAGCGTTTATAGGACTCATGAGGTACAGTCTTCTTTGACGTTGATTCCCTGTTAGGTGCGCTCTTACCATTAAGAATTAAATTCGCCACGGGTCGCACCTCTTAATGCAGCGCATCCCTATTCCCTATTCCCTATTCCCTGTTCCCTGTTCCCTGTTCCCTGTTCCCTGTTCCCTAAAATTTAGAAATTGTGTACCTCAGTCGTAGAATTGCTATACCATCCAGCAGCTAATTCATTCGCCACAGCTTGAGGTACAATAACCGAGCCATAAAGTTTTTGATAGAGATATTGTATTAACGTAAGTGTAAGCATTCAGCTATCAGCCGTCAGCCGTCAGCTAATTAACTAATCAACGGGAGGTAGTAAACAAGCTTACGAACGAGTATGGCTGCTTAACAATTCCTGCTCGTTTTACTGATCCGAACCAGTGCAGTTAAAGCGCCTACTCGCTAATAGCTGATAGCTGATAGCTGACGGCTGAATGCTTACACGTAAGCATATGCTTACCTATTAAATTGAACCAGGATAACTTCGAGGTGCGCAATGGATCTACACAAATCTAAAACTATACTTTTGAGTACCATACTCTTAGCATACTTGAGTCTCAATGCTTGTAACCAACAAAGGACACCCCCACCGGATACATCCACTTCCTCTCCATCTCCTATAACAGAAGTAGAAACATCCCCAACTCCTACCCAAACTCAAAATACCCCTAAGCAAAGAAAAGTTAAGGTTTTTTTACCCAAGCAACCTCAAAGTAATGAGGATTTTAGGTATGTGGAATCTGTAGTCAGAAGCACCAATAGTCGTGCAGTGGCTACTTTTGCCATTGAACAGTTGATTATTGGTCCGACCAAAGCAGAAACTAAAATTGGTTTCACCGAAGCACTACAACTTAAAGGTAGCTCCAATTGTGGTAAAGATTTTACCCTCTCTATTGCAGCAGAAACCGCCACCCTCAAGTTTTGCCGTGCCATTCTTTCCCCTGGAGTAGGCTATGATGCTAGAGCTACCAGTGCTATTCAATCTACCCTCAAACAGTTCTCAACTATCAAATCGGTAGTTATCCTCAACAAAGACGGCAATTGTTTTGGGGACTTAAGTGGTGAAAACCTCTGTTTGAAGACTGGGAGCAAGAGAGAAAGACTTTCTACTAAATCTAAAATAGCAATTAATGGCATTGGCCCCATCACCGTGGGCATGACGGTGAAAGAAGCATCCCAGGCTGGGCAAGTTAAATTAGTGCAACAAACTAGTGGTGGAGAAGAGCGTGGTTGCTTATTCTACGACCCAGAAGGAATAGAAAATATCGGGTTTATGGTGACAGAAGGAAAAATTGCCAGGGTATACATAAGTTCTCCAGAAATTAGCACATTGAGTGGTGTAAAAGTTGGGGATAACTTAGAGAAAGTGATGTCTGTGTATGGTAAAAAAATAGAAATTTACCCCCATGTATATGTACCGGGGGGGAAATATGCTTTATTCGTACCAACGGATAGTTCAGATAAAAATTATCGAGTGATGTTTGAAGCCAATGCAGAGGGTAAAGTAGTTGGTATAAGCGCTGGTAAACTACCGGAAGTGAGATATTTAGAAGGATGTAGTTAACTCAACATTAGAGATAAGTTAGGTGATGAAAATCTTAAAAGTTCTCAAAAACGGCATGGACTTTAAATTCGACCAAGCGTTGAAAGTGCTGTGCGCTTTGTTGGTAGCGGCACAACTGTTTTTAAGTAGCGCACCCCCTGCGATCGCACAGGGAATTGGCCCTTGCGTGGTCAGTCCCCCATCAATCTGTACTCGTGACCTCAATCCCTGTGGCAATCCTGGCTTTTGCCAGTGCCCGGATGGATATTCCTTTGACATCCTCCCACCGCGCTCATCGGAGATTATAGCGGGGGATTCCTAAGACTCACGACTTAGGTTTCTGCTTCCTTCTCCCTTTTGGAGAGTTTCTCACACCAGCCTTCCGAGATTTGCTCTCCTCGGGTCTTACGGTCGCTCCACAGACTGACACGGCAAGCCCTGCCGCCAAAATATTAATTGATGCATTAATATCGCGATTAGCCCGAAGGGCTACGCTACGCGAACGTGGCGAGTATTACAGGATGGACAATCCCACTCTCGAATGTTTAAGGGCAAAGATTCTACGCGATTTAAGCACACAGAACACATTTTGCTACTGGGAAACCACCTGTCAATTGATACAGCTTCACGGTTGTACCATTCTGCTTTGTATTTGATCTGACGGATTATTTCCGCCCAGTTGGCATCACTAATCACTTGAGCTAGTTTGTGGTTTTTTACCAGATTTTTCACAGCTAAGTCCTCAAACGCAATCAATTGGTTTTCTCTGACTAGTTGAGTGGTTAGCTTATGAGTAAAATCCCTTCTAGCGTCTTTGATTTTTGCGTGTATTCTGGCCACCTTCAACCTGGCCTTATAGCGGTTGTTAGATCCCTTTTGTTTCCGAGACAAAGCCTTTTGACATTTAGTCAGTTTCTTCTTGAGCTTTTTAAAATGTTTGGGGTTGGCAATTTTGTCCCCGTCACTAGTTGTAATTAGACTGGTAATTCCTAGATCGAAGCCAACTTGTTTATCTGTGGGAGACAAACTTAAGTCTCTGTGGTCATCAAACCTGATTGAGACATGCCAACGATTAGACGGATCTAAACTAACTGTGACGGTACTTGGGTTGCAGTTTACCGGTAACTGACGACTCCAGCGAACAGGTAAAGGTTCAAAACATTTAGCCAGATAGATTTGACCGTTTTTCCATTTAAATGCGGATTTTGTGAATTCTGCACTACCACCATTCCGCTTTTTCTTGAAGTTTGGATACTTAGTACGACCTGCGAAGAAATTAGTAAAAGCTGTTTGAAGATGCCTTAATCCTTGTTGGAGTGGAACGCAACTTACTTCATTCAGAAAAAATAAATCTTCCTCTGTCTTCCAACCTGTCAACATTGAAGAGGTTTCTTTGTAGCTTATTCTTTCCTGACGTTCGTACCACCCTTTGGTTCTAGCATCTAGAGCTTTGTTGTAAACAAGTCTTACACAGCCGAGAGTTCTCCTCAACAGAGTCTCCTGTTCAGGTGTTGGGTACAAACGATATCGGTAAGCTTTTTCAGTCATGCTCACATTCTAAACCATTAAATGTGAGATGTCAACTGGACATGTGGACGCAATTCCTCTCCCGCTAACCCTACGGGTATAACGGGAGAGGAATTGCTCTTAAGGATGATGCATCCGCCGGCAAGTGCATCATCGAAGACGTGTCTATGGCAGATGGCCATGGAGAACCTGTTTTGAGCAGGTGTGTATTCCCCCCACCCATCAAGAGCGTTTGCTATAAAAACCTCAATATGTGTGGCCATTCGAGCTTTTGCCAGTGTCCTGAGGGGACCGAATACAATCAGTTATTTGGGTCCTGCGAAATACCCTTGTGATACTAGAACCTGACTCTGTTAGTAATTCTGTCAAGCCCCAGGTGATCACAAGTTAGATCAGATCACAATTAAAAGTAGAGGGTTTACTTCTAGAAGTAAACCCTCTACTGAATAGATTTTGCAAGTTTTATCAAAATTATTAATTTTAGTCAATATTAATTAATAATCCGATTACCCTTGATTTTTAATTAACATTACGTCTATAATTTTTACAGCAGTTTGTTCTGATATCTCTAAAGCATGATAAAGCTCGTTCAAAAATTCTTCTTCCTCATCGGTAATTTCTCCATCTGCTAAAATAATATCAGTGGCGATCGCAAAGGCTGTTCCTTGTAGTTCATGGGGGAGTGATTTCAGGGCTGCACTAAGAAGAGGATCAGAACCTTGCCGCTGGAGGAGCATCAAAAGTCGTTCAAACATTCTTGCCATTACATCAGCTGAGTAGCTCCTGAACAGCTGCATTCGAGATAAGGCAGTAATAATAGCTTGGACCTCAGAATTAGTCGCGTATCCGTCAGCAGCACCAGCAATTAACGCGATCGCAGCAAATGCTTCAGCTGGTCCGAGTGTTGTTTGGCTGTGTTGACGACCAATTGAAATTTTGTCAAACAGACCCATTTTTGTTGTCTCTTGGAAAAGTACCTTAGTTAATACCAAGATGACATTGGTGACCGCAAACGGAATTAGTACAAATACTGAATTTATAGCTAGACTTTGCCAAAGTTTTCTATACCACCTCAAGCAGGGCTATAGTTAATCTGGATAGTTAATATGGTTAATCTGACCGATAAACTAGAGTCAATCTCCATCAAGGATAATCACCCCTGTGGCACCAGTAACCCCCGACGTAAACCAGCGAGTTCAGGAACTGCGGCGACTGTTGCAAAACGCTAGTTATGCCTACTACGTCCTGGACAATCCCATCATGGCAGATGCCATCTACGATCAACTCTACCGGGAACTGCAAGAGCTGGAAACAGAGTATCCTGAGTTAGTAACCTCTGATAGTCCAACCCAGCGGGTAGGAGAGAAACCAGCTACTGGTTTTGTTTCCGTGGGCCACAATATCCCACTCTATAGTTTGGATAATGCCTTTAACCTTGAGGAATTTAAGCAATGGCAAGAACGATGGCAGCGTCATATTTCTGGTGATATTTCCCAAGACTCAGGACTCAATACTGAATACGTTTGTGAACTCAAAATTGACGGTTCAGCATTAGCACTGACCTATGAAAAGGGGATTTTAGTGCGGGGAGTGACCAGAGGTGATGGGTCCACAGGAGAAGATATTACTCAGAATGTCCGTACTATTCGCTCCATTCCTTTGGGACTCAATCTAGACCAACTTAATCTAGACCAACCGCCAGCTTTAGTAGAAGTACGTGGTGAGGCATTCTTACCTCTGGATGTATTTGAGAGGATTAATCAGGAACGAGAACAAGCAGGTGAGCCATTATTTGCTAATCCTCGTAATGCCGCTGCTGGTACGTTGCGCCAATTAGAGCCTCGAATTGTTGCTAAACGGCAATTGGCTTTCTTTGCTTATACCTTACATATTCCGAATCAGGATAGTAGTGAAGAGTACACCATCCCAATGCCCAATTCCCAATGGGATGCTCTAGAGTTGCTGCAAAAGCTGGGTTTTCCGGTGAATCCCCATCGCCAATGTTGTGCTTCTCTACAGGATGTTCAGGATTATTACAATTACTGGGATGCGAAACGGAAAGATTTACCTTACCTGACCGATGGGGTAGTGGTGAAAATTAATGCTTTCCCCATACAACAACAATTGGGGTTTACCCAGAAGTTTCCTCGTTGGGCGATTGCTCTGAAATATCCGGCTGAAGAAGCTCCCAGTCGTGTGGAAGCAATTACGGTTAATGTGGGACGCACCGGAGCAGTGACACCCTTGGCTATTTTACAACCAGTGCAATTGGCAGGCACAACAGTACAACGGGCTGCCCTACACAATGGTGATTATGTTGCCCAATTAGATTTGCGAGTTGGGGATACGGTGATTGTACGGAAAGCGGGGGAGATTATCCCGGAGGTGGTACGTGTCTTACCAGAGTTACGTCCTGATCATGCTGAACCCTTCGAGATGCCTACCCATTGCCCTGTTTGTGATCAACCCTTGGTGCGCCCCTTAGGTGAAGCAGTGACTCGCTGTATTAATTCATCTTGTCCTGCGATTGTGAAGGGAACCCTCACCCACTGGGCAAGTCGTAATGCTCTTGATATTAATGGTTTGGGGGAAAAGATTGTAGAACAATTGGTAGACCAAGGTTTAGTGACATCTGTTGCTGACCTTTATGATTTAACCCTAGAGCAGTTGGTGTCATTGGAGCGTATGGGGCATAAGTTAGCCCAGAAGTTGCTAAATGCGATCGCAAAATCCCAAACCCAACCTTGGTCACGAGTCCTTTATGGGTTAGGGATTCGTCATGTCGGTAGTGTCAATGCTCAAACCCTTGCCCAGACTTTCCCTACCATTGAGCAGTTGGCTCAAGCAACCATCACCGATATTGAGGGAATCTACGGCATTGGACCAGAAATTGCTCAGTCTGTCTGGGGTTGGTTTCAGATTTCCAGCAACCAGACCTTGATTGCTCGATTGCGAGAAGCAGGTTTACAGTTAGCAGCCTCCCAGCAAACTATAGCGCTAGATAAAAATCAACCCTTAACCGGAAAAACCTTTGTGATTACTGGCACCTTGCCTACCCTTAAGCGTAGTGAAGCGAAAGACTTGATTCAAAACGCTGGTGGTAAGGTTACTAGTTCCGTTAGTGCCAAAACTGATTATTTGGTGGTTGGGGAAGATGCCGGTTCTAAGTTAGAAAAGGCTCAAGAATTAGGAATTCCCCAATTAAGTGAATCCCAGTTGTTGGAGTTGCTGTAAGTTGTTAACGTATCTCACACCAATCTACTTTACCGATTCCCGATTCCCGATTCCCGATTCCCCTATTGTGGTTGGTTAAACCAGTCAGGTGATGACGAGTAAGTGCACCAAGCATCCCCGCGTCTGATGACCGGGGAGTGGTAACAGTGATTTGAAGGTTTAGCGGTAACGACGCTTGCGTCTGCGAGCGATCGCTTTGCGCTTTTTCTTTTCAATGGGAGTCTCAAAGTGGCGTAGACGCTTCATATCAGCAAAAATTCCTGCTTTAGATACTTGTCGCTTAAATCTACGCAGGGCTGACTCAATACCTTCATTTTCACCGACAACCACTTGGGTCATACTAAATTAATCCTCCTAAATTTGAACAAAAAATTCTACCTATGCTATCATACAATTATACTATCTAGCAAGATTCGTGATAACAAGACCTGACAGAATCTGCCTGGGTGATTATACCGTTAAATACTTGAAAAAAAGACTATTTGATCAAAACTTGGGGTTGATCAGGATCAAGTTTAGCAATCAGCAATCAGCAATCAGCAATCAGCAATCAGCAATCAGCAATCAGCAATCAACAATCAGCAATCAGCAATCAACAATCAGCAATCAGCAATCAGCCAAAGGCCTTTGGGCAGACCACGGGAACAGTTTATGGTTTAGGTCCGATGCGTCGAAGCCTGTGCCACGGGTCACAGGCTAGAAGCCTGTGCCACGGGTCACAGGCTAGAAGCCTGTGCCACGCTACTTGAAGTGCTTTTGAATAAAATAAATAAAATAAGCTGACGGCTGACGGCTGACGGCTGACGGCTGACGGCTTACTGATGAAGTTTAGCGATCGCATTTTCAATCAACTCAACTCCTTGGTCAACCGTCTCTATTCTACTGAGTTTCTTACGCAATTCCCCTGCTCCGGGAAACCCTTTCGCGTACCAACTCATGTGTTTCCGGGACTGATAAATACCCCGCTCCCCCTTATAGTGCCATAGACCTTGTAAATGCTCTTTAGCACATTCAAGCAGTTGTACGGGTGTGGTTGGGGGTAACAGTTGTCCGGTTTTCAGGAAATAGTCTATTTCTCCGACTAGAAACGGATAGCCCAGGGTTCCCCGAGAACACATTACCCCATCAGCACCGGTTTCTTCCAAGCAGCGTACTGCTGCATCTACGGAAACAATATCCCCATTAGCAATCACTGGGATAGACAGCACATCTTTTACCCGCTTAATCCATTCCCAGCGAGCGGAGCCATTATACCCCTGGTCACGGGTACGGCCATGGAGGGTCAACATCTGAGCCCCTGCATCTTCCATACGTTGGGCAAATTCTACCGCATTGATCTCCTGATCAGTCCAGCCAATACGGGTTTTGACCGTTACAGGTACCTCCACTGCCTCGACTACTGACCGTACAATCGCTTCCGCCGTTTCTGGATCTCGCAGTAAGGCAGACCCGCCACCATTTTTAGTAATTTTATTAACAGGGCAACCCATATTGATATCCACAGTATCTGCCCCTTCTGCCACTGCCTTTTGTGCCGCTTGAGCCAGAAAGTCCGGGCGACAGTCGAATAATTGGATACTGATCGGTTTTTCTAATGGGTCTACCTCCATAATCTTGGGCAATTCTCGGAGATACTTTAACTGGCTAGCATGAACCATTTCGGTATACATCATCGACTCAGTAGCGTAGCGACGCACTAGGCGACGAAACACCAAGTCGGTTACTCCAGACAGGGGTGACTGTAAAACCCGGCTGTTGACCTCAACCGAGCCAATTTTAAGGGGTGATGCTAACCGTTGCTGTAATTGTGGAGATAGAACTGGCATTGGTAATGGTGTTGTTTCTGTCGTGATCACCTAATAGCATTTTTCAATTAGGTGAGGTACTTTCGTTCTGGGTTTTAGGGAGCAGGGAGCAGGGAGCAGGGAGCAGGGAGCAGGGAGCAGGGAGCAGGGAGCAGGGAACAGGGAACAGGGAACCGGGCATAGGGAACCGGGCATAGCTAAACAAATATGTGTACCTCATTACTATGAGAAGCGCTAGCTCTATGTTTGATCAGTCTGGGAAAACTTTTGTGATTTCTAAGTTCTTTGACACTCCCCGCTTTAAAAAGACGGGGATTCCTAGATCTACGACCGGCCTTAAACCTCCGTGTCCAAATGGCAATATCCAAACCTGAATCCCGTCAAGACCAAGATTCTAGTCAGTTCACGAAAGACCCAGCGGGCTAGTCTCCTTAGGCGTTTAGTTACTTTTTGAAAAGTGCCTTATAAAGTCCGTTACTTTCCTGTTTCACTTGGTTTCGGCGTGCCCCGCCGTACCATTTTTTCTCAAATTGTGATCTTGCTGGGTTCACACACCAATTGTTGGTTGATGATTGGGTTTTTAGCGATGCAGCGCGGTCTTGGGGGTTTCCCCCATGAGCGACTGCATCAAGAAAGGAGGATTTTCCCTACCCTCCGGGCATTTCTACTTTAAGGTCAATAAGTTACGGGTCTCTCTCCCGGCTCAGCCTCGGATTTTCAGCCTGTACCCATATCTTAATAATACCCTAGCGCTAGTAAAGTGTCAACCCTTTCAATGAAATTGCATCTAGGCGACTTTAGTGGCTACCTGGCTTTCATCCCCGGTTTGAAAACACGGGGCTTTCAGCCTGGAGCAGTTCCGTAATAAGTTTAGCTATCAGCATTCAGCTATCAGCATTCAGCTGATGACCTACGCCCACGCTACTTGAGGTGCTTTTGAATAAAACAGGTAAGCATTGGTTTAATCTCTGTTACGTCAGCTGACCGCTGACTGCTGACCGCTGAATGCTTACGTTTAGCGATCGCAATCTCCGAGAATGACAGAACACAGATATAGCGCTGATCATACTTAGCTGATCATACTTATAGCAGTTCTTAATTATGACTCCCCATCTCCCCACACCTGGGATCACCTCCCTATTCCCGACTCCCGACTCCCTATTCCCGACTCCCGACTCCCTATTCCCTATTCCCTATTCCCTATTCCCTATTCCCTATTCCCTATTCCCGACTCCCGACTCCCTATTCCCGACGCCTAAGCAGTTTCCTGAACTACTCTCAAGACGGCAAACACAACTGATTTTTTACGGTTCACACCAATCCCAACAGCAGTTAATTTTCGTAAATTAGACACAGGCAAGGCAACAAAAAGGGGTCAGGAAAAAAACATACATGGGTTTTGACCATAGCAGTCCTAATTCAAACGTGACGGAAATCAGAACTCTGGGTGGATTCTTCCCCAACTTCGGTGATCTTCCCTATGTTCCGACTATCACACCTAATCGAAAATGGCGCTGATTACCCATAAGTTTTTTCTTTCCTGCTGCCCCTTGACCGAGACAATCAGTAGATAATCGGTTATTCAATAGAGAACCGTCCCATCTTAGGTTCGGGAAACCACCCTTCATTAGACTGGCAAATAAAGTTCAGTATAAATAATGGTAATCCAACCGATGGTATAAAAACTCGCAACGGTTATTCCTTGAACCAATCTGACGGATAATTCTCTCCCGGTACGCTTTCCGTGATGGCGAGCAATCCCTCGCCATCACGGGTCGCACCGCAATCCTCTCCTACCCTACCAGTATTTGTAGTTATAGGCACCCGGAACACTCTTATGGCAAAAGTTGTTGGAATTGACTTAGGTACAACAAACTCCTGTGTAGCAGTAATGGAAGGTGGTAAACCCACGGTTATTGCTAATGCAGAAGGTTTTCGGACAACCCCTTCAGTCGTAGCTTATGCCAAAAATGGCGATCGCTTAGTGGGTCAAATCGCTAAGCGTCAGGCGGTGATGAACCCCGAAAACACATTCTATTCAGTCAAACGCTTCATTGGACGTAGATACAGTGAAGTCACCAACGAGGCTACCGAAGTATCTTACAAAACTCTCAAGGTTGGTGATAATGTCAAGCTAGATTGCCCAGCTCAAGGAAAGCAATTTGCGCCAGAAGAGATATCAGCTCAGGTGCTGCGCAAGCTGGTTGATGATGCTAGCAAGTATCTTGGGGAAACAGTTACCCAAGCCGTAATTACTGTGCCAGCTTACTTCAATGACTCCCAGCGTCAAGCTACTAAGGCAGCGGGTAAGATTGCTGGGGTTGAAGTGCTGCGGATTATCAACGAACCCACCGCAGCCTCTCTGGCTTATGGTTTAGACAAGAAGAGCAATGAAACTATCCTGGTGTTTGACTTGGGTGGTGGTACCTTTGACGTCTCTATTCTAGAAGTAGGTGACGGGGTGTTTGAAGTGTTAGCTACCTCTGGTGACACTCACCTCGGTGGTGATGACTTTGATAAGAAAATTGTTGATCACCTAGCGGCAGAGTTCCAAAAGACAGAAGGGATTGACCTACGTAAGGACAAGCAAGCTCTACAACGTCTAACTGAAGCCGCAGAGAAAGCCAAGATTGAGTTGTCTAGCGTTATGCAAGCTGACATTAACTTGCCTTTCATCACGGCTACCCAAGAAGGGCCTAAGCACCTGGATATGACCTTGACTAGGGGTCAGTTTGAAGATATTTGCTCTGACTTAATCGACCGTTGCCGCATTCCGGTAGAGAATGCCATCAAGGATGCCAAACTCGACAAGAGTGCCATTGATGAGGTGGTCTTGGTTGGTGGTTCTACTCGGATCCCTGCAGTGCAACAGGTGGTCAAGAAGGTACTTGGCAAAGACCCTAACCAAACCGTTAACCCAGATGAAGTGGTAGCGGTAGGTGCTGCTATCCAAGGTGGTGTATTGGCTGGTGAAGTCAAGGATATCCTACTGTTGGATGTCACCCCCTTGTCCTTGGGTGTGGAAACTCTCGGTGGCGTGATGACCAAACTGATTCCCCGCAACACCACTGTCCCCACCAAGAAGTCAGAAACCTTTTCTACTGCTGTGGATGGTCAGACCAACGTAGAAATCCATGTTCTGCAGGGTGAGCGGGAAATGTCCTCTGACAACAAGAGTCTGGGAACTTTCAGATTGGATGGTATTCCCCCTGCACCCCGTGGCGTGCCTCAGATTGAGGTAACCTTTGATATTGATGCCAACGGTATCCTGAATGTTACCGCTAAGGACAAGGGCACTGGTAAGGAACAGTCGATCAACATTACTGGTGCGTCTACCCTATCTGATCAGGAAGTAGACCGGATGGTGAAGGATGCTGAAGCTAATGCAGAGGCTGACAAAGACCGTCGTGAGAAGATTGACCGTAAGAACCAAGCTGATTCTCTTACCTACCAGGCCGAGAAACAGATTAAAGAACTGGATGATAAATTGCCAGCAGCTGATAAGGAGAAGATCGAAGGTTTGATCAAGGACCTGCGAGAGGCAATTGGCGAAGAGGATGATGAGAAAATCAAGACTCTAACCCCTGAGTTACAACAAGCTCTCTACAGTGTTAGTGCTAACCTCTATCAACAAGCTGAGGGGGCTGCTCAGGCTACCGATGCTGGCACACCAGGCTCTGATGCTGGTGCTTCTGGTAGCTCTGGTGGTGATGATGTCATCGACGCTGAGTTTTCTGAAAGCAAGTAGGGATTTGGGTAAGCATTCAGCAGTCAGCGGTCAGCGGTCAGTGGTCAGCGGTCAGCGGTCAGCGGTCAGCGGTCAGCGGTCAGCGGTCAGCGGTCAGCCGTTGGTCTTTAGCTGTTCCCGTAGCGTGCGCGTAGCCCATAAACTGTTCCCGTAGCGTGCGCGTAGCCCATAAGCTAAAAGCTGATAGCTAAAAGCTGATAGGTAAAAACTGATAGCTGATAGCTGATAGCTGATAGCTGATAGCTGATAGCTGATAGCTGATAGCTAATAGCTGATAGCTGATAGCTAATAGCTAATAGCTGAATACTTAAATGGCTAATAGCTAATGGCAGATAATCCTAAAGCTTAGCCTATCCCTGTCCAAAGTCTGATCAAGGTTGATGATAATTTGATTACTCATCAACCTTTTGTTTGTTAGATTTTAGGGAACAGGGAATAGGGAATAGGGAACAGGGAATAGGGAATAGGTAAAAAAAATTATCACAATTATTACACGGATTGCTATATGATAAATTAGTAGCTAAAGTCTAGGCAAAAGGCAAAGGGCTAGAGGGAATATTCGTCACTTAGTATAATTTTTAAAAAATAGGGTTATCAGTACTTTTGGCAAAATAAAATTAGTAAATCTTTAAAGTAGTTTATATGTGACATTGTTAAACCATACATAAAAAATCCAACTTAAACAAACTTTTGCCTCTTGCCTCTTGCCTCTTGCCTCTTGCCTCTTGCCTCTTGCCTCTTATGAATTCCCGATTCCCTACTCCCTACTCCCTACTCCCTACTCCCTACTCCCTGCTCCCTAAAAACCTTACCCAACTGAAAACGCTATTGTGGATAAACAAACGATTGATTCAATTCAATACCTCCGCTACCAAGCTGCATCTTTGCTAGTTTATCAATCAGTATTGAGTGAAGGAGTAGGTTTAGCTTTTTTGAAACTATTAGAAGCTATGGTGAACAGTGATGTGGATGACATCAGTTGTTTAAAGGCTTATGGTGACTGGTTTCAAGGGTTAGCTAACAAAAACGAAAGTTGGCAAGATTATCTGTTTAGGAAAATCCTGAGGGCTGATAATTCCTTTACCAGGCAAGTTCAAGGTTCTGAATTAGAAACATTACCCCCAGCATTGGTAGAGGCAGCTCGTCATGACTTACAAGCTTTACAAAATATCTATAATTGCAGCAGTAAACAACTTTGTAAGTGGGTCAAAAGAGCATCTGTTTTACCAGTTGAACTGGTGCCTTGGAATTGTGAGTCAAGTCAATCCAGGTCGGGAGCTGACCAGAGTGATAAACGTAGTCGATGGCAAGGGGAGCTGCAAGCTAAACTAAACAATTTAGACAATTGGGCTGATGGCTTGGAGGCGATCGCGGCATACTATCGAGAATTTGGTACTGGAATTTTTGCTGACTATCAGGGGTTTCGTTGGCAATCGGGTCAGTTGCTTGGTATTGCCAATCCAGATCCGATTAGACTCAGTGAGCTGGTGGGCTATGAATTGGCGCGGACGCAATTGCTCAAGAATACAGAGTTTCTGCTGAAAGGCTACCGAGCCCTGAATGTATTACTTTACGGTAGTCGCGGTTCAGGTAAGTCTTCTTTGGTCAAGGCTTTATTAAATGAATACGGTGAGCGGGGATTGCGAATTATTGAAGTCCCGAAATCAGAGATGATCGATTTACCGGTGATTACAGAGCAATTGCAAGACCAGCCTCAAAAATTTATTATCTTTATCGATGATTTATCCTTTGAAGAGGATAATGATTCCTACAAAGCCTTAAAGGTAATCTTGGAAGGGAATTTAACGGCACGACCTGCTAATGTTGTGGTCTACGCCACCTCTAATCGACGACACTTGATTCGAGAATTCTTTGAAGACCGTCCTCGTCCTAGCAATGAAGAAGTCCATGGTTGGGATACGGTTCACGAGAAACTCTCCTTTAGCGATCGCTTTGGCTTAACCCTAACCTTTGAGAAAGCTGACCAGAAAACCTACTTGAAGATTGTCCAACATCTAGCTACCCTAGCCCAAATCCCCCTTGAGCCTAGTGAGATCAGACCTCGTGCCTTACAGTGGGCAATCCGAGCCAATGGTTTCTCTGGTAGAACAGCACGACAGTTTGTTGATTTTTTACGAGCAGAGGAATTAGGGAGTCGGGAGTCGGGAGTCGGGAGTCGGGAGCAGGGAACAGGGAACAGGGAACAGGGAACAGGGATCTAGATGTAGGGTGGGCACATTAACTCAGCTTGATAATCCTGTAGCTAGCTACTGCCCACCTACTCACAATCAATTCATTCAACTATGCATGGCTTAATATTATATCACACTTATCAGATTTATTCCAATTATCACCTTATTTCCCACACTCCCGACTCCCGACTCCCGATTCCCGATTCCCGATTCCCGATTCCCTACTCCCTACTCCCTACTCCCTACTCCCTACTCCCTACTCCCTACTCCCTACTCCCTACTCCCTACTCCCTACTCCCTACTCCCTACTCCCTCTATTATGATCAATTATCCATTGGAAAAGCCCCTGGTCGCACGGTGATTAATTTAGTCTTACCGTTACGAAGCACTTCCACCTCTAACTGGGCACCAACCTCTGAGGCTTCTACACCCTGCTGAACCTCAGTGGCATTTTTAACTGGTTTCGACGCAACGGTTTTAATGATATCTCCTGATTTGAAACCAGCTCTCTGGGCGGGGGAGCCTGGCACCACCCGGACGATTAAAACCCCATCATCTTGGTTGACTTTAATGTCAAAGTTTTCGTCGAGATTAATTTTTTCTCTCAAGTCTGGGGTCAAGGTCACCATCTGAATGCCTAGGTAAGGATGCTCAACTTTACCTTTAGAAAATAGTTGATTAGCAATCCGTTCCGCAGTTTCCACGGGGATCGCAAACCCTAAGCCTTGGGCATTGGCTCGAATAGCGGTGTTAATCCCAACCACTTCACCAATGGCATTCAACAACGGACCACCAGAATTACCAGGGTTAATGGCGGCATCAGTTTGGATAAAGCTGACCCGTTTTTCAGGAACCCCGACCTGGGAACTGGAGCGCCCTAAGGCACTGATGATACCAACCGTTACAGTATTATCTAAACCGAGGGGATTACCAATAGCGATCGCCCATTCTCCTGGAGTCAAATTCTCCGCCTTACCCAAGTTGACTGTGGGCAAGTCTGTTGCTTCAATTTTGACTACGGCTACATCGGTGACTGGGTCAGTGCCTACTACTTGACCGTCAAAGCTGCGACCGTCTTTTAGGGTGACTTTAACTTCCTCTGTGCCTTCTACAACGTGGGCATTGGTAATCAAGCGTCCATCGGAGCTGAGGATAAACCCTGAGCCGGTGCCTTGCTCGATGCGCGGTTGTGGCATGGGCAGGTCATCCCCAAAAAAGCGCCTAAAGAAGGGATTTTGGAAGGGTTGTGGGATATCCCGTGATACCTGACGGGCGGCATCGATTCTCACTACTGCCGGACCTACTTTTTCTACAGCTTTAGCAATGAAATTCAGGTTTTTCTGGGGTGCAACCGTTGATCGTTGTGGCGTGAATGGTTGTAATACTGCTGGAACGATTTGTGGGCGTCTGATTACCTCTTGCTCTGCCATGAGATAGCGACTACCCAAAACCCCTGCACCTCCGCCCAAGCCCAGCAATGTCAGATAAACGGTTAGCTGCTTTAGGGATAAACTCATGGTTCTAGTAATTTCACTAATTGCTTTTGGGGTCTATATACTTACACTTTACTGAAAAATGAGAAGTGTTGACCGAATAATATTGTTAAGTTAGGGAGAATGGGGGGTGAGCAGTCTGATAGGTGTGGTTAGTATGACTAAACCTATAGTATAGCGCTTTTGATAGGAATTTGCTAAACAGAGCTATTGTTTAGTTGTTGGCTGTTGGGTTTAGAATGCGTTCGCGTAGCGTGACCTATGGTCAATCGCATCCTGTCAATTACAATTCGTTTTGATCACTGATCAGCAGTTATTACTGAATCGCTGGTGATCAGTGATCAAAAAATCGTGTAAAATTACCAAATTATTAAGTAAATCCCTCAAAAATTAGGGATTATTGAGGAAATCGCGCAAACTCTCCAGATTATTACGAAAGGTTACAGTGTTAGGATGATTTGACCCTAACGTTCGTTCTGCAATCTCCAAAGCCTCTTGATAGAGGGGTTCGGCCTGATCATAACGCCCCTGAGCTTGGTAGAGTGTTGCCAGGTTGTTGAGACTTTGGGCTATATCAGGATGGTCTTCACCCAGCAGCTGCTTTCTCATCTCCAAAGCCTGTTGATGGAGGGGTTCGGCTTGAAGATACCGCCCCTGAGCATAGTACAGTGCAGCCAGATTGTTGAAACTTTGGGCTACATCGGGATGGTGGTGACCCAGCCGCTGTTTTCTCATTTCCAATGCCTGTTTAGAGAGGGGTTCGGCCTCATCATACCGCCCCTGAGCATAGTACAGTGCAGCCAGATTGTTGAGACTGTCGGCGACATCGGGATGGTTTTCACACAGCACCAGCAGCTGCTTTCCTATCTTCAAAGCCTGTTGATACAGGAGTTCGGCTTGAAGATACCGCCCCTGATCATCGTAAAGTCCAGCCAGGTTGTTGAGAGTTTTGGCCACATGGGGATGGTGGTGACCCAGCTGCTGCTTTGTGATCTCCAATGCCTTGTGATAGAGGGTTTCGGCTTGATCATACCGCCCCTGAGCATGGTAGAGTAATGCCAGGTTGTTGAGACTTTCGGCCACATCGGGATGGTCTTCACCCAGCTGCTTCTTCAACAGCTCCAAAGCCTCATCATACCGCCCCTGAGCATGGTAGAGTAATGCCAGGTTGTTGAGACTTTCGGCCACATCGGGATGGTCTTCACCCAGCAGCCGCTTTATCATATCCAATGCCCGTTTATAGAGGGGTTCGGCTTGATAATACAGCCCCTGATCATCGTAAAGTCCAGCCAGGTTGTTGAGACTTTCGGCCACATGGGGATGGTGGTGACCCAAGCGGCTTCTAGTTATCTTTAAACATTGCTGATACCACAGTTCAGCCTGGTCATAGATACCTTGACCGTGATATAATTTCCCTAAGCTAGCAAAGGGCTTTATTATATCTTCATCCCTGATCCAGTCAGTTAGAACGGTAGCAGTTTCGGCTAAATGACGGATGAGGGGGCTAACTACTGCAATAATTTCTTTAGTTGGTGTATAAGGAATTTTTGGAATTTTTTCTGCTACAGCTACCATTGTTCGACAAAAGCTTCTCTTGTAGCTATCGGCCTCTGGTAATTGAGCCAGCTTGGTAAGCAAGAATTCTCGCATCAGTTGATGGAGTTGATAGGTTTTATGTTCAGTCAGTTTTAAAAGATTACGATTGACCAGAAAGCGATCGCGTAATTCTTCTAATTCTTCTTGTTCTTCTTCCCAGTCATCTTCATCTTCAGTTTCGATAACACAAGACTCTACCAGGAACCAATCAAAAGGAGCTTGAGCAAACAGACTCAAACGACATCCCAACTGCTGGGCTTCTAGTGGCAACTCCTGCCACGATAATTCAAATGCTGCTGCTACTCCCAACTGGGCTGTCATCTCTCCTTGCTCTGTGGGGTCAAGTAATGCCTTAGCTGCTAATTTCTTTTTCTCTAAACGTTTCTGAACGTTAGCAATAGTTAAATTCGGATGTATATCTAAATATCGTCCGACTAACTCCAAACCCAAGGGCAAATAACCCAACCATTCACATAGGGCTTCTGCTTCGTTTAGTTCGTTATCAATGCGCTCTTTAGCAACAAGGCTACGCAATAATTCCAATGCTGCTTCTGGAGATAATACATCCAAGTCAATTCGTTGGTAAGAAGCCCCTGGGTGCTGACGACTAGTAATCAGTACCTTGAAGCGGGATTGAGCTGGCGGTAAGTAGGGTTTAATTCTCTGTTTATAGTCCTTGCCGAAAGAAGGGACATCATCCAGCACGATTAATACTGTTCCTTCTGGCCAATTTCTCCAGCAGTATCTTACCTGGTCGTTGAACTCTAGTTCATCTGGAATCGTTAATCCTAATTCCGTACGCCCAAACCTAACAAGTTGAGTCCCAAGATCTGCACCGCGCACCGATAACCAGCACAAACCCCCAGAATACTTATCCTGATATTTCAGAGCATATTGTAGAGCTAACTCGGTTTTGCCCACACCGCCCATTCCGGCAATGGCACAAATTGCTAGTTTATCAGTCTGTTGAAGTTCCCGATGGAGCTGTTCAAGTTGATCTTGTCTTCCCACAAAGTGGGGAGTGCCACGATTAGTAATGTTAGTGGGGGGATTTAACTTTGTCCGTTCCCGGTCGGACGACTTCAGCTAATGCTCATGAATACGAATCTCGTCAACATAAACTGTTCCCTTGCTGTCATCCTTTAGGCGTACAGGAGTGTTGAGGCATTCTTTGATAAATTTCTTGACACCAAGATAGACCTGACTGTTTTGAGACTCTGGTTTGCATAGGTCAATATGGTTCTTTGCTATGGCAACCGGCTTCACTTTTTCAATGCCTGGGTTGGCACTATCTGGGTCTACCACTAAAATTCCTTTGAAAGGCTGGGTTTCATAATAGACCTTTGTAGCAATTCCTAAACTCCGAACATTTTCTCGATACCACTCATTTAATTCCCGTAACTGAGGGTGATGAGCTTTTAGTTCCTCCACAGTTACGGTGGTTCGTGACAAAACGCTAATATTATCAATTAAATTAGCTAGATTAGCACCAGTGTGGGGAGTACCCAGAAATACAATCCCTGTAGTCTTCTCAAGAATAGCTTGCTTTTGAAAGGTCAACGCACTGTTAAGCATTTTCTTGACTAAAAGCCCGCCCATACTGTGAGCAATAAATACTAATGGACGCTTGCCAATATCGTGGATATCTAACCAATCTAATAAATTACTGGCTTGATCGAAAAGGGGCATACTGCTGTTGCTTTTCCAGTTTTTCCCTTCAGCGTTATACCCAAAAGACCAGATGTTAAGACCTAGCTGATCGTTTCCTAACCACACTGGCCAGAAGTGATCATCATCCTGTTTTCCCTCGGGATGCCACGTGCTGATCGCATTCCCTCCCAGCCCGTGAACAAACACCACATCCGCACTGGGTAATGAGTCCTGGTGGCTTGAGATTTTTATCAAGCCGGTTAATTTACTCAAGGATTAGCCTCCAGTTAATTATATAGCATTAACCAGTAGATGCTTTAAACCCAATCTATATATAGTTTAACACAGGAAAATATCGGGAGTAGGGAACAGGGAACAGGGAACAGGGAACAGGGAACAGGTAATGAAAATTATCACAATTCATTTACGATTAGTATAATTTATTTTCGGATATATTTCCCATTTTGTACGATTTATTGTTTCAGTATCTCTCGATAAAACTACTCAAAAAAAAATGCGATTCTTTCAAAGATACGCTACGCGAACGGTAATATTTTTTCTGGATGCATCTTACTTTTACTGTTTGACCCGGTGGTGCGTTACGGGGCGGACTATCCCAAGGCTGGCCCTTGAGCAAACAATTAGGGCAAGTCCGCCCCTAACGCACCCTACGCAACTACCCGAGCCACACGAAAACCGACCTTGACTACCGTGAAAATGCTCACATTAATATTAAACACATTAACATTAGAGTAGTAGAAGCGGAAGGCAGAACGGCACTCCCCAGGAATGGTGTTCCACGAGCCGCCCCGCATACTATAATGATAAAAAGGATTAAAATATTTACTCCAGACACTCCCATCTGTAGGGGCTCCTTTGTAATGATCATGGTAATCATCCCCACACCACTCCCAAACATTGCCGTGCATATCGTATAAGCCAAAGCTGTTGGGAGGAAAACTTCCTACTGGGGTGGTTTCTTTTCGATATTCCCCTTTTGTTTCCTCTGCATAAGTATCGGAAGCATTATAATTAGCTAATTTACTGGTTATGGTCTCTCCATAATGGAATGGTGTGGTAGTTCTTGCTCTACAGGCGTATTCCCATTCCGCTTCACTGGGTAATCTGTATTCCGTTCCTGTATATTCAGAGAGGCGATCGCAAAATTCCACTGCATCGAACCAGTTTACTTGCTCTACTGGTCGATTATCTCCTTTAAACTCAGAGGGGTCTGGATCTAAGTCCCGGTTAACTTTTGGGAGGTTGTTAACCACAGCTCTCCATTGCGCCTGGGTTACCTGATATTTCCCCAGGAAAAAGGGTTGAATGCTTACTTGGTGTACAGGTCTTTCCCTATAATCACTCCAGCTCTCGCTTTTCGAGGAACCCATTAAGAACCTTCCTTTTGGGATATACACCATTTCTAGGTCTACTCCATCCCCCAGATCTTTAGTGAAATAATCCGCTTGCTGGGATTCTCGATTGATGATTAGTCCTTTTTTGTTAACTGTTACTACTTCAAAGCGAAACGGCTTTAATGTTGTTGATCCTCCGCTTGGAATCGGTTTGAGGCATTCGTCAATAAATTTCCTGACACCAAGATAGACCTGACTGTTTTGAGACTCTGGTTTGCATAGGTCAATATGGTTCTTTGCTATAGCAACCGGCTTCACTTTTTCAATGCCTGGGTTAGCACTATCTGGGTCTACCACTAAAATTCCTTTGAAAGGCTGGGTTTCATAATAGACCTTTGTAGCAATTCCTAAACTCCGAACTTTTTCTCGATACCACTCATTTAATTCCCGTAACTGAGGGGAATGAGCTTTTAGTTCCTCCACACTTACGGTGGTTCGTGCCAGAACGCTAATATTATCAATTAAATTAGCTAGATTAGCACCAGTGTGGGGAGTACCCAGAAATACAATCCCTTTAGTCTGTTCAAGAATAGCTTGCTTTTGAAAGGTCAACGCACTGCTAAGCATTTTTTTGACTAAAAGCCCGCCCATACTGTGAGTAATAAATACTAATGGACGCTTGCCAAGATCGTGGATATTTAACCAATCTAATAAATTACTGGCTTGATCGAAAAGGGGCATACTGCTGTTGCTTTTCCAGTTTGTCCCTTCAGCGTCATACCCAAAAGACCAGATATTAAGACCTAGCTGATCGTTTCCTAACCAAAGTGGCCAGAAGTCATAATCATCCCGTTTTTCCTTAGGATGCCACGTGCTTATCCCATTCCCTCCCAGCCCGTGAACAAACACCACATCTGCCTTGGCAAATGAGTCCTGGTGGCTTGAGATTTTTATCAAGCCGGTTAATTTACTCAAGGATTAGCCTCCAGTTAATTATATAGTATTAACTAGTAGATGCTTAAAACCCAATCTCGATTTAGTTTAACACAGAGAAATATAGGGAGTAGGGAGTAGGGAGTAGGGAGTAGGGAGTAGGGAGTAGGGAGTAGGGAGTAGGGAGTAGGGAACAAAAATTATGACCATTTATTGATGATTAGTATAATTTATTTTCGGATATATTTCCCATTTTGTACGATTTATTGTTTCCATGTATCTCGATAAAATTACTCATAAAAAAAACGCGATTCTTTCAAAGATACGCCACGGGAACGGTAATATTTTTTCTGGATGCATCTTACTTTTACTGTTTGACCCGGTGGTGCGTTACGGGGCGGACTATCCCAAGGCTGGCCCTTGAGCAAAAAATTAGGGCAAGTCCGCCCCTAACGCACCCTACGCAACTACCCGAGCCACTGAAAGAGACGCTACGCGATCGCATTTCAAAATTTACCCTCTGTTCCCGATTCCCGATTCCCGATTCCCGATTCCCGATTCCCGATTCCCGATTCTAAATTCTTAATTCTTAATTCTTAATTCTTAATTCTTAATTCTTAATTCTTAATTTCATTTTCTTTCAATACCTCCTCAAAAAAAAATTCTAAAACCCCTTGACACCATTATTTATAATCGTTATAATTATATTATAAAAATCAAACAAAGGTTTTGACAATGACTGAAGAGTTTATCCCAAACGAAAACAACAATCCTGAAGAGATTACTCCCGCTAATACTCCTCAGGAACCTTCTCCAAAAAAATACCCAGTTAAGCACATTTTGAAAGGGTCACGTAAGGCAATAATCAAAAGCATGCATACCCTTTATGCACTGCGTTACGCGGAAATCTCGGAGTGGAGCCCCCTTCAGCCCACTGGCATCCCAGGGGAATTCATCACCATGATGACCAAATACCTGATTATCGATTAAAGTAAATTAGGGGGGGTAACCCCCCTGGCCAGAACATCAGGTCTCATCACATGGGATTGTGTTTAGGTTTGGTTTAAAAATTGTAGTCATCATCAAAACCTCTAGCCGTGGAAAAGATTTCTGCGGCTATTTTTTTTGGGAAGTTGAAGGTTATGAGGTTGAAGGTTATGAGTTTGAAGGTTGAAGGTTAGGATGTTGAAGGTTTAAGGTTAGGATGTTGAAGGTTGAAGGTTATGAGGTTGAAGGTTGAAGGTTAGGATGTTGAAGGTTTAAGGTTAGGATGTTGAAGGTTTAAGATTAGGATGTTTAAGGTTATTAAGGTTGAATTTTGTTCGCCCTTAGTCTTTCAGTAGGGTATAGCAATCAGTTTAGGAATTGTGAGAATTGTTGATGCCATTTCCCTACTCCCTACTCCCTACTCCCTACTCCCTACTCCCTGTTCCCTGTTCCCTGTTCCCTATTCCCTTGACTTGATAAGCTTTAGCAGAAGCTCTCAACCAAGTAAATGCTCCGGTCGCGAAGGGAATTAGTAAAAAAAGGGTACCAAATGTCAGGGGATGTTCTCTTACATATTCGCTGTAAACCATCACTGCTATTGCTGAGCCACAATAAATTAACCCACACAGGGGAATAGCAATTACTAGTAAAGCAAATTTAGTATCTTTATCCATAGGAGTTTCAGTAGTTTTGATTGTTTTACTTAAGCGGTCAGCTATCAGCTATCAGCTATCAGCTATCAACTATCAGCTATCAGCTATCAGCTATCAGCTATCAGTTTATTAATAAGCGATGCAGCGTGGTCTTGGGGAGGCAGCGCGGTCTTGGGGAGGCAGCGCGGTCTTGGGGGTTTCCCCCATGAGCGACTGCCGTGGTCTCCCCCATGAGCGACTGCCGTGGTTTCCCCCACTCGCGCTTTGCATCAAGACAACAGGTAACCATTTTTTTGATCTGAGTGAAGTCACAGGCTGGAAGCCTGTGCCACAAAGCTGACCACTGACCGCTGACGGCTGACTGCTTACTTCTTAACACATCGATAAAGCTTATAACTATATTGACCAGCCCACTTTCGAGAGCGCTTTTCTCGAAAACATTGCTGAGAATCTAGGTCAATTTTGGTACGGAAATTGACTAACCATAAATCTAGTGGTCGTGGCAATTCCTTTAATTGTTGTTGTAATTGTTGGACAGCATCTTCGTAACTAAAATTATTCCGGTCACGACCTACTAAGAAAAATTGGGGAAAATCCCTGGAATTAGGATTAGAACCATTAGCAACAGCCATACCTTTCAATCCCCAAGCTAATCCCATCATGCGCCCTGTCTGTCCATGGTGTTTGTAGGTGGTTGCGATCGCAAGCGATGCAGCGCGGTCTTGGGGAGGCAGCGCGGTCTTGGGGGTTCCCCCCATGAGCGACTGCCGTTGGTTTCCACGGGGCTTACAAGGTGCGGAAGCAAGTTCCGCACACAGCCCCTCCCCATGAGCGACTGCATCAAGAACCGGTGCTTCACTTGCTTCGTTAATAATAGACACTAATAGATCCGGGCGTTCGTTTTGAAGATAACCAAGATTCGAGACTGTCACTAATCCACCCAACAGCCCAATCAACCATACCGCTACCACTATCCTTTTGCCGCTGCATCTGATAGTTGTAAACAAGAACGGGAGTGTGGGAAGTGTGGGAAGTGTGGGGAGTGTGGGGAGTGTGGGAGTTTGATAGGATTTTGTTCCATTTCCCTGCTCCGAAGTCCCTGCTCCCTGCTCTTTCCCCCCCTTATTAAGGGGGGTTAGGGGGGATCCCAGCTCTGTCCGCTCCTGATTAAGACTTCGGTATTCTTTCCCCCCCTGATCAAGAGGGTCCCTGCTCCCTGTTCCCTGTTCCCTGTTCCCTATTCCCTGCTCTTTTCCCCCCTTATTAAGGGGGGTTAGGGGGGATCCCTTGAAAACTGCGGAATGATCAATTTTATTCCAACAACCAGCTAAGCTTGCTGCCACCAACAGCATCACTGCTGGAAAATACACGAAGTGAAAACGAGGGGCTGTGCTTAAATCTATACCGAAACCCCAAGTCAAGACTAAACATAACCCAATTGCTGCTAAGACATACTCCTTTAGGATTGTGATAGCGAAACGGTTATGGTGATCGAGTTGCTGCAATTTCAGTCCATAGCGGAGACGGGATACTATCCAAACCACTAGGATTAAAGTAACTATACCGGAAACAATCACAATTCCTAGGGATAGGTCATAGAAAGAAGAAGGTAACAGGAAAACCATACTGAACAGCCATAGTAGGAATCGTCCTATGGGTTCAATCCATCGTGCGATCGCATTTTGGCTATAAATCCATTGGGTAGGGGGACTATCATGAATAGCTTGTAAGGCCGGTATCCACACTAAACATCCTGCTAAGGAACCCATAGCTACTCCATAAATCCGCCACCAGTAAGGTTTTATTAAAGCTAGTCGGTCTTGCTGAGTTTGTCGCCAAGCTTGTCCCAATAATGCGATCGCTTCCGCACCTAAAGTCAGGATAAAGAAATAATGGGTAGCAATCCCCAGACTATTCACTCCCACCCACCCTAACCCTAGCCAACTGGGCAACCCTTCACCACGGTGGATTAACTCTACCGCTTTCACCAAGCAACCGAGAGATGCCATCACTAGCAAAATAGCAAGAGTATAATGACGAGCCTGTTGAGCGAGGAAAATCCCGAAAGGAGAGACAGCCATCATTGCTGCTGCTATGTGACCTACCAATAGTGAGCGAAAGGCCAGCCGACCTAGGCAAAAGATAGCAGGAATCGAGATTACTCCCAATAAGGCAGAAAGCGATCGCACTGCCCAAATAGAAACCATACCATCCTCTAATCGGAATAGTTTTAGCCACAGATGAGTCAGAGCAAAATAAACTGGGGGATGGGTACTTTCCGTTAATAAATAATGAATAACATCACTAATGCCAGCATCAGGAGACGGTTTCAGTGGGCTTAATAGAGTTTCTACTCCCATAAACTGATTCAGAGGTAAAGAGTAAAAACTGTTGCCCAAGCTAAATACTGTTGTGGCACATTCATCAGTCCAAGGAGGTAAAACCCCTAGACCAGCAAAGCGCAGCAAAGCCCCAATCGTAATCCACAGCAGCAATAATAAAACAGTTTGGGATTTTTTTAAGTACATATAGGAAAGGGAGCAGGGAGTAGGGAGTAGGGAGTAGGGAATAGGGAACAGGGAATAGGGAATAGGGAATAGGGCAAGAAGTTTGTGTACCTCATTACTATGAGAAACCCTATGTTGCTGGATTAAACACGTCTTATCAAAGGCATTTAATTTCAAATTAACCAGTTTTTATTAACATTAAATTAGTCATAATTAACCAGTTTTTATTAATAAATAACAAGCTGACGAAGTACATTCAATTAATCTTATTACCCCTACTCCCTACTCCCTACTCCCTACTCCCTACTCCCGACTCCCGACTCCCGACTCCCTACTCCCTACTCCTACTCCCTCAACGACCAAATAACCTTAAAATTATCCACATTACCAAAGTAGCGATCGCACCAGTCAGAATACTCCAGGCAAAAGCTGGTGTTACTATAAAGATAGTATTGTTATCAGGGGGTTGTTGTTTAACTAGGACAGTAGCGGTAATGCTACTGGTTGCTACTCCCACACCAGCCAGAGCAATGCTTTGGTGTAGGCTGCGATTGCTCTGGGTTTGGTAAGTTTGGGTCATACCATCTACTGTCCGAATCAGATTTTCTAGTAAGGTTAAACCAGACTTAAATCTCCCATGCTCCATCTCCACTTGTTGCAGATATTGGCTAGCTGCTAAATCCTTAAATTCTCCCAGAATGTGCCAATCACCCCGTTGATCAACCTGTTTTAATTTAGTCAATCGTTGTTGGTAATCTTCGATATTGGTTTTAATGGTTTGGGTTTGGGAATCAAGACTACCTAAATTAGTAGCATAACGAGACAATAGGTTGAGGTTATTGCTGAGAATTTCCCGTAACTTTACTGTATTTTTGGGTAACATACTAATCTGAGCAATAGTAGTTTTAACTGAGACTAGATCAGCTTTAAGTTCTGCTAGTGGTGTGTTAATTTCACCATAAGCCCAAAGAATTTTGTTACGATAATACAATAGGTAAATTAAATCTATATAAATGCCAGTAATGGTGTCGATGATAGAATCAAGCGATGGCTTTTTGGGAAACAACCAGATTAACAGATGATGGTTGTCTTTGATAGCTTCTGGCTCTGACCAATCGGCGGGAGGACGCCAAAATTCAAATAAAGTACCCCCTAGCACTTTACCTTGGGCTTGAAAGTCTCTTGACCAGTCGGGTTTAGACACCAGTTGCTTGTAGCATTCTAGGGCAATTTGTGTAGGGTCTTGATCACGGTCACACAGTTGACCCCACATGATCCAAGTTTGACCAATTGCTCCAGGTTGGTGATTGATGTGGGCAAGAATTTCCCCTTGGATGTTCTTAATATTTGTAATGGGTTGGGGGGAATGGTTTGATTGTCTGATACCATCAGCATAGACTCCGGAACAGTTCACCTGAAGGGCGTAAGTGTTACCAATTTGGATAGGGTAGTAGTAGCCTTCCAAAGGACGCTCGAAATGCTTGACCACATCAGCACCCAATAGTTCCACCAACCTAGATTCTGAGCGTTCTGCCTGTTTTAGCTTAGCCAGTAACGTTGGCTCTAGGATCCGGTCTGATTCATCACCCTCGGGATGACCATAGATTCTTTGCCAGAATCGTTCACGGTTGTGATCAATAATTTCCGGGTCTTGCCCTAGACCTTCCCGTAGATCGTAGAGGAATAGGTCGAGAGTCGGGTATACTATTTTGCTTAGGTCAGACATTGGCTTACCCTTTGATCAGGATAGTAACAAGGATAGTAACACTGTCACCTATTCCCAACCCTCTCATGAAGTGTAGCTAAGCGCCACCCTACGGGGAAACAGCTAGCCTCTATGCTAGAAAAGAAAAGAATCATCTGGTATCAGGTAAGGTATTCCCTATTAAATTTGCCTATCACTGGTAGCCAAAAGCCTTGCCCTAGACTAGTGTTTGACCTTTGACCTTTGATTTTTTTCTTGCTTAACACGTTGCTCAAGCATAAATAAGAAAATGCATGAATCAGCTCAACAACGCCTTCACCCTATTCTTGAGTTTGTTGGTTGAAGCAACACCTTTTTTGCTACTGGGGGTGATTCTCTCCAGCTTACTGCTGTTTTTTGTGGATGAGCGCAAGCTGATTGCTAGTATGCCTCGCCACCCCTTTCTAGGAGCAGTATTTGGTAGTTGTGTCGGCTTTTTGTTCCCAGTGTGTGAGTGTGGTAATGTACCAGTAGCTAGGCGGCTGCTGAGCCAGGGAGCACCAGCACCAGTAGCAATTGGGTTTTTGCTCGCAGCCCCAACCATCAATCCTGTAGTAATTTGGTCAACTTGGGTAGCCTTTCGAGACCAGCCGGAAATCTGGATATTGCGAATTTTATTTTCCTTAGGTATTTCCATCTTTATCGGCTGTGTCTTCAGTACTCAGAAAGACTTAGGCCCCCTACTGCAACGAGCAGTGTTTCGCTCTAGACCAAGGAAATTTGCTGAGGATAAGCCAGCATTACTACAATCAGGCTCATATTTACTCGGTCAATCTGGTACACCCTTGCCCTTAGACGCTAATGTCTTAAACACACCCCCTAGCCAGGACATACAAAGCAAACCCTTGCCTGACCGACTACAGCTCTTTGTCGAAAATGCTATACAAGAGTTTCGGGAGCTAGGCTCAATCCTAGTTTTAGGTAGTGCGATCGCAGCCATCATTCAAGTCGTTATCCCCCGTGACATTATCATCAGCCTAGGTCAAGGACCAGTGATGTCTATTTTGGCCATGATGCTATTGGCCGCTGTAGTATCCATCTGTTCCACTGTCGATGCATTTTTTGCCCTCGCCTTTGCCTCAACCTTCACTAGTGGCTCCTTGTTAGCATTTCTAATCTTCGGACCAATGATTGACATCAAAGCCATCGGTTTACTGTTATCTGTATTTAAAACCAAGTCAATCATTTACCTATTTCTAATAGCAGGGCAATTAACATTTTTATTGACTTTGTTTCTTAATTTGTATGTTAGTTAGGGAGTAGGGAGTAGGGAGTAGGGAGTAGGGAGTAGGGAGTAGGGAGTAGGGAATCGGGAGTCGGGAGTAGGGAATAGGGAACAGGGAATAGGGAACAGGAATAAACCCCCTATTTTTTGATTATAAAATGTTAATCCTTAATAATGACTTATTAAGGATTAAGGGTAAGGATAAATTTGAACAGACGTGTTGAATCCAGTAATAAACGTTTACTAAAATGTCTCTCCCCTATCCCCACAGTCTTAGCAATACTCCCTGCTCCCTGCTCCCTGCTCCCTGCTCCCTGCTCCCGACTCCCGACTCCCGACTCCCTAGATTAAATTTTAAATATTCCTACAATCCATTGACTTGTTAATGATGAATCCATCTAACCATTCAGGACGTTTGTCCAGAAAAAGTTCTTACAGAAGAAACTGGTCAATTCCTCTTTTAGAAGTAATTGCTTTAGCGTTATGGGGAGTTTTATTGTTGAAATCCTGGCTAACTGGTGAGTTAAGTTTATTAATTCATCCCAATTACTTTAGCTTGGTAGTTATCACTGGTGTAATTTTATTGTTAATATCAGGATTGAGGTTATCCCAACTGCTGAAATTAGAGCGTCAACACCGATTAGGTAAGGGAGTAACTAGGCCAGCTGTTCAACATACAACTTTATTTCCCCCTAGTTGGAGTAGTGGCTTCCTAATCGCTACGGCAATGGTTGGTTTAATCGTGACACCCAAGGCATTTACTAGCCAAACCGCACTACACCGGGGTATTGCCGACTCCGCCACCATAACGCGATCGCAACCGCAATCCTTCCGCAGTGCTAGCAATCCTGAAAAGCGCAGCCTAATTGAATGGATCAAGCTTTTGAATGTTTATCCTGAACCAGATGCCTATACCGGTCAAAAGGTAAAAGTGGATGGTTTTGTAGTGATTCATCCTAATCTCCCTCCAGACCATATCTTAATTTCCCGGTTTGTGATTACCTGTTGTGCTGCTGATGCTTATCCTTTAGGTTTACCAGTAAAACTTACTGAAAACCGTAATGATTATCCCTCCGATACCTGGATCGAGGTTGAAGGTCAGATGATTACTGAAACCCTAGATGACAAACGCCAGCTGGTGATTGAAGCAACTGGGATTAAGAAAATTCCTGAACCGGAAAATCCTTATTATTATTAGGGAATCGGGAGTAGGGAGTAGGGAGTAGGGAGTAGGGAGTAGGGAGTAGGGAATCGGGAATCGGGAATCGGGAGTCGGGAATCGGGAATCGGGAATCGGGAGTCGGGAGTCGGAGTTGTGAACATTGAATTTAAAATTTACCTCAATTCTCCCCATCTCCCCATCTCCCCATCTCCCCATCTTCCCACACTCCCCACACTCCCCACACTCCCCACACTCCCCACACTCCCCACACTACATGTCCCCACACTACCTCTGCCCACACTTTCCAGACAGCCGCCAAGACCCATCTGGTGTCACAGTAGTTGGATTAGCAGTCAGAAAGATATTGCCATCAGCATCAATCATCAAGCCTTGAGCTTCTATAATCCGTTTTGGCTTAGGGGTAGTGGGGGGCTTAACGGGGGGCTTTGCGAATGCTGTACGGGAGCGATACCGTCCACGGGGAGTGGGACGGCGTATATCTTCCCAAATGGTATTGCTGCTAATTTCACCTGGGCGAGGGGGTAATCCTCCACGTCCAGTATTGATCAACCTACTGGCAGAGCTATTACCCGGTTGACAGCGCTGGTCAAATTGAGGCTTGCCCGGTTCCGTGGGTAAGCTGTTTGGCTCGCGCTCCAGGAAGTCATTGCTGGTGTTGAGAGTAGCAATCTAGTACATGATTAGGGTTACTTTGCGTAACTTTACGCATGTTTTCAACAAAACTCCTCTGGGAATGTGGTACAATGCGCCTATGCCATAACCAAGCAATAACAGTATTAGGCTTGACATCCAGATAATCTTCTACAAGAGTGGGTAGCCTGTGAAAAGGTAACTGAGTAAAGCCATCAGTTTTAAATCTCCCGAAAATAACGGAGATAAGCCACAAAGTTGTCACCTCAAATTCAATATTAGGTTGGGTTCCAGCCGATTTGAAGCCTGTGGATAGGGTGCTGCCGACAGTCCTAGTTGAAACAGGAAGTAAACAGGCGTCGTTGTGACGTTTTTGTCCGCGATGTTCACGTTTTATAGAACAGCAAAAACTTAGTTGGCATTTTACGGTACAACACGCTAGTATAAGTGGGTTGTCAAGGTCACTCAGCTGAGCAAGTACATTAAACCCCTTTGAAGCCGCTAAGTTGCTAGGGGTTAACGTCAGGACTTTAGCTAGATCGGAAAAGCCAGGAATTATCCAAGGGATTAAAACACCATCTCGACAACGGAGACAAGAATTGTCCGGAATTATGCTCAGAGCCTTCAAAACCAAGTTAAAATTGAATAACAAACAGAAAACCTTGATGGCTCAACACGCCGGTTATTCAAGATGGATTTGGAATTGGGCGCTCCGGATTTGGAACGAGGCTGATAAAGAGGGCATAAAACTTTCGACTAACAAGCTCAAAAAATTCTACACCAATCATGTTAAGCCTCAATATCCGTGGCAATCTACTCTAAGTTCAAGGGTTTATCAATTCGCCTTTATGTACTTAGGGGAAGCGTTCAAACGATTTTTTCAAGGTACGTCTCAACACCCTAAGTTCAAGAAAAAAGGTAGAAATGATAGCTTTACTCTTGATAACTGCGGCCGGATAATGGAGTTTTCAGGAACTCGATTAAAACTTCCCTTTATTGGATGGGTCAGTACATACGAACCTTTACCGGAAATCCAGACTAAGAGAGTCACAATCACTCGAGTAGCTGCTTCTTCTTGGTATCTGTCTGTAGCCTACGAGTTTGAACCTGAACAAACCGTAAAATCTAGAGAATATCTGGGTGTTGATGTTGGGGTTAAAGTTCTTGCCACTTGTTCAGATGGAACGGTTTTTGAAAACCCAAGAGCTTATAAAAAAGCTAAGAAAAAATTAGCTCGACTTCAACGAGAATTATCTAGAAGAAAGATCGGTTCTAAAAACAGATATAAAACTCAACTGAAGCTAGCAAAAGCTCATCAAAGGGTCGCTAACATCCGGAAAGATGCAATCCATAAACTAACCTCCTGGCTAGGCAAGAACCACGCAGTCATTGGGTTAGAAGATTTGAAGGTTTCCGGCCTGTTGAAAAACCACAAGCTGGCGGGTGCAATCGCTGATTCTGCATTCTATGAGATTCGTCGTCAACTCGAATATAAATCCGAGTGGTACAGTTCAGAATTAGTGTTTGCAGATAGGTTCTATCCATCAACTAAAACCTGTTCAAGCTGTGGCCATGTTCAACAAATGCCACTCAAAGAACGAGTTTTTGACTGTGAGGCTTGCGATTACATCGCTGATCGTGATCTCAACGCAAGTCTCAATTTAGAACGCTTAGCCGAGGGCTTCTCGGTGATCGCCTGTGTTAGTAAGTAGTGCCGACACCTTACGCAACCCAGCTATCTGGAGGAAGCAGGAAGTGAACTTCATTACGACGCTTTATGTCGTTTTGTATCAGTTTTACAGAGCAGTCACATTACCGTTTATGATACCAGTGGCATCTATATCATTGGTGCGATTGCCTGGGATGGCTTGGCGCTCTTCAATATCACCAAAAATGCTGAAGGCATCGATGATTATATCACCCCCTTGTCCGGTTGGAGCTTTGGTAAGGATATCGCTACCATCAGGAGGAGTTGGGGGAAAGGCAATCAGAAATTCGGTCTCAATATCGATGTTGCCACCATTGAATGGCAGGGAATTCTCATTCTCAAAAGCCTCAGCAGAAATCTTGCCGCGATCTCGCAGTATGAGCTGATTAGTTGAGATATTTATATCTCCACCATTTCCCATCGCTTTTGATGACACACTACTGAATACACCACTGGGACATATAGGATCATTGCAAACAGGATCTTTTTTAATCCTTACCCCCTCGATGATCACCTGATCCCGTGCCTCAATTGTTACCTTACCCCCATCTCCTTCCCCTTCTGTCCGAGAAATAATGCCAGAACCATTGGTAAGAAAAAGTGAACCAGTTTTTATAGAAACCTCGCCACCATTGCCCTTGCCGCCTTCATTAACCCTACTTAGGATAGAATTAGGTCCTTTGTCGAAGGTTACTGTTTCTGTAGCAATAATCTCTACCTTACCCGCATTCCCTTTCCCTTGGGTGTTGGATTGCAGCGAACCAACAGTTAACGAAACCGACCTTGCCTCGATGCTGATGTCGCCAGCATTACCGACACCTCCATCCTCGACACTAGTGACGGCACCACCAAATTGATCGTTCTCGGTACCAAAGAACACTTGATCACGGGCAAAAATTTCAATATCTCCCGAGTCACCAAAGGATTTTTCAAAGGATTGGTTATTGGCCTGTCGATCTCCAACTCTGACTTGGATTTGAGCGCCACCCTTGAGAATTAAAGAACCTGTGGTAATGGAAATGTTACCACTGTTACCTTCCGCACCTGCTCTGATAATATTGATAATACCAGTGCGATTCTCTACTGTCTCCGGTTTCTCTTCAGATTTACCTTTAAAGCCTTCAAAGGTGACTGTATCATCAGCAACAATGGTAATTTTCCCGGAATTTGCTTTTTCACCTGCTTTTTTACCAAAGGTACTGGTTTCGATCTGAGCACCGTCAGTAGCAAACAGGGAACCAGTATCGATCTTGATATCTCTACCGTTTTCGGTGCCAAAGGTTTTGCTAAGAATGAAACTTCCGTCAAGGGATAGTTGACCATTTGTAATCAACGTAATATCCCCTGCTTGCCCAGACGCGGAAGAGGCATCAATGCGAACGCTTATGTCAATCCCGCCGCGATAATCAATAAAGACCGAGCCACCATTCCCTGAAAATGTCTGGCTCTTCAAGGTATTGAAGTTATTTTTATCCGTACCGTCACCAGTCAGAAGCGAACTAATTTTTAGGGTTTCGCTCACTAAGGATGGGTTAGCTTGATACTGATTGGTTAACAATACTAGTCCATTGGGAGCATTAATCTCAATCTCACCAATTTCGATATCCGCACTAGTAGCAGCAGTGCCAAAGTTAGGCGCAAGGTTGCCACTATCGGTATTTCCTGGAAAACCGCCGAGTAATGTCCAATCTATGCCAGCACGGATATCTAAAGTAGGTTGGTTACTGCCATCAATAACTACAGACGTTCTCGCTTCGTCCGACAAGGTCACATTGGCCAGACTAGCCAAGAACGGATTGGAGTTATCAGGGCTAATCGCATTATCTCCAGTATCGGTAGAGTTAATTTCGATGTCTCCAACGGTAACACTCCCTCCTGCCAAAATATGCAGTGATGCTCCGGTATAGTTTCCTAAACTGACATCCCCATTGGCCAGAATAATGGGATCATGGGGACTGATGAAATTCCCTGGTAACCCATCTAACTGCTCGATGCTGATATTTCCGCCAACGGTATAGTTAGTATCCCCTGCTATCGGATTATGCGAACGCAACTGTAAATCTAACCCAGCCAATAAACCGCTATCGGAATGGTTTTTTGCTGCAATAGTAATTGACTGATTTCCCTGGATTATGAACAAACCACCGGCATTGGCAATAAAGGGTTGCGCTATACTATCCCTAATGCTGACCGTATCTTCTGCTAACAGAGTCAAATTGTTACCAGCATCCAGTTGACCCTGTAAATCCAGATTACCTGCGGCTAGAGTTAAATCTTGTCCTACTGTTAAATTCCCAGCATTTGTAATTGTTGTCCTGGGGTCATCTTTGCCATACTGCAATCCTGGAGTAATATTAATGGTTAACAGTGGCGGTGCTTCTGGCGATGTCGCACTAAACTCCACCCCATCACCAAATACCAAGCTATTAGCAGTAGAGGCAAAAAACGAACCAGCTACATCTAATCTGGCCTGGGAGCCAAACACAATGCCATTGGGATTGAGCAAAAACAGATTTGCTGATCCATCTACTCCCAAAGTCCCTAGAATATTGGATAGATTCCCCCCGGTTACCCTGGTTAGAATATTCTCGATTCCAGAGGGATTAGCAAAATAAACCCGTTGCAGTTCCCCGACATTAAATTCTTGGAAACTGTGAAATAGGTTAGCCCCTCGTGTTGCGCCACCTTCGATCTTATCGGCTATTTCTCCTCGGACGGTGGTATTAGGTATCAGCACAGAAGCCTCTGAACCCAATGTCCCATCTGGAACAATGTCGGCCAAGGCATTGTCGGCCAAAACACAGTTTCCCGACATGGCTAGGGTTACCCCACCCAGGGTGATTGACATTGCCCTAGCCCAGCCTCCGGTCAGGGTGAGCACCTGCTTTCCTGCTCCCATATTCAGCTTTCTTGTTATGTCTTGAGATAGCGTTAGGGGAATTTTATCAGTAAATGCCTTCACGTAATTGTAAGCATTCGGCTATCAGCCATTCGCGTAGCGTGGCCAACGGCCAAGGCCAAAGACTGACTGCTGACTGCTGACTGCTGACTGCTGACTGCTGACTGCTGACTGCTGACTGCTGACTGCTGACTGCTGACTGCTGACTGCTGACATTAAACATGCTGCCCTATGTTTTTGTTTAATTCCATATAAAATTCCTCCAAGTTGGCATTATCCGGTAGCCCAGCTGTTTGACCATCACCAAGCTCTATAATCATCCACGCATCATTAGTCTTCTTGGCAATATCCATCGTGAAAAAATTACTATCTATTTCTTTGGCAACATCAATAAAGGGCGTGAGGTCGCATATTGTATCACCATAGTCACCTTCATCCCAATAATTAAACATTTTTACCAATTTGCCAAAAACGAAGAATAGTCTGTACTCTTTTGTTAATGGCATACCACTTTTAGAATGTTCCATTAAAAATTCCAGCTCTTCAAATTTTCGGAAAACCAGCCCTTCATTCAAGGCCGAACCTCGCAGCTCAATGAACCTTTCTACTATCTTCTTTACGTTAGGTTTATTGGATGCATCTGGGATAAAGCAGGCTTCATGCCAGTTGTGCTTTTCTGATTTTACATAATCCTTGACAATAATAGGAGCATTGCCAAACTCATCGGTCAGGGAATTAATCACTTCCCAATTATTCATTTCCTGACCCACTGTCCAATTTGATTTTGGTGTCAAATCCTTGATTTTTGGATAATACTCAGGTAAATAGTGACAAGATTTGAATTCTGCTGGAGTATTGACCAGTTTGATATTCTTTTTTAAAAGCCCATGATAAAGTAACCCATAGGATGAAGGCGTTAACATCCATCCACGATAAATAGCCAATTCCTCAACTTCCGCATTTTCCACATACCTTAATGCACGACTTACGTTGCCATCACTCAAGTCTTCAAAGCTGAATAGGGAAGTTATGAAGCCAGCTCCAATAGCCGCTTTCATCTCTTCTTCGTAATCAGGTTCTATCAGTTTATGGTCAAAGACGCTATCGCAAAATATTACTCTCATTTCCAGTTTTATCTTATGAATGATGAGGATTTAAATAATTACAGCGGTTTTCAATTCGGTCAGCTATAAATCTCTGGATTTTAGGGACTGATGCCGTGGGCCACGCGGGGCGCGTTCGGAGCAGTGAATTCAGCAATTGCTATAGTAACGGATGTAGTAACGGATGTAGTAACGGATGCCGTAATTGATGTAAACAATAGGGTGTGATGGGTGATTAAACGGAGGCGATCAATTGCTCCTATTGTTTCTAATATCTAATCCCTAAAGCTAATCCCAATATACCATTCAAAGCTATCAAAACCTTTAGATGATAACAATGGAATACGTTTGACTTTTGGCGTTTTAATTTTGAGTTATGTCCAGTGGGACTAGTCAATGACCCAAAACCCATTTTTTCGCCAATATTGTTCCAAAAGTGCTTGCTCCAAATCCTGAGCTTCAATCAATCCTTTAGTTACCAAAATTTCTCCCAATTTAATCCCAGTTAAAGACTGGATTTCAAGGGCTGTATTGAGTTGACTGGGAGAAATAAGTCGTTTACGAACCAGAATTTTACCAATTTGCATGACTGGGTGCTTTTGTTTCAAGTAATAATCGAACATTGGTCATTAGTCAATTTCCAATTAACTTTGGAAAAAGAAAAAAAGACAAATGACATTTGACAAATGATTGTTAAATGAGTTAATCAATAGATGCCGTTGGCGAGGGTTGCCAATCGCCCATAGTCTTTGAGAAACCCACTAGTTAATCAGGCGCTTTGTGAAAATTTATGAAAAAGGCGAGAGTAAGAATTCAGTACTTCCGTAGTCACCCTATCTGTAGGGTGCGTTATTAACTTACCCTACTACTTGTAGCGCTTAGTGCCTAGTTTTGTGTCAGTCCTGAAGCGGAAAGCGCACCTGTAGTTAACTTTTGCCTCTTGCCCGCCCCCCTTCTTAAGGGGGGTTAGGGGGGATTCCTCTTGCCTTGCCCCTAGCACTATACCATTCACTACACAGGCTTAAGTGAATCACCGTGAGTAAAGGTGGTGAATTTTGGCTATTATTTTCTGATAATCATCCGTTTTACCCTGTTTTTGATAAATTGCAGCTGATTTTTGAAAATTTGCTAGGGCTTCTTGATGCTTTCCTAATTCTCGAAGGCATATGCCACGGTTGTCATAGGCAGCAGCATGGTTGGGGTCAATCTCAATGGCTTCATTCAATTCCAGAATGGCTGCTTGAAATCTGCCCACCACTAGATGGCTAATTCCTCTAAAGTAGTAAAAATTAGCATTTTGAGAATTGGTTTGTTTTGGCTGCTGACGTGGCTTAAAAATTTCCATTGGCTTATCCATTGGTACTTCAATTAGTAGGTAGCTACAAACTACTCAGTAGCTACCGATTGAGATGTTATTGATCAATCCCCAAAATCCCGGCTTTTCGGCATATAAAGATCAGGTTTCAGTCTTGCCTAGTCTGTCTTTGAATACTGGTTTACTCAACAATCTTGGGCTGTGCTATCAAACCCGCCATGGATTTAAGTCCACGGCTCATAGCTAACGTCGGTTGAAACCGACTCCAACCCTTTATCTCTAGTCAGTTTGTAAGCATTCAGCCGTCAGCCTAATGCCGTCAGTGGTCAGCTGTCAGTGGTCAGCCGTCAGTGATCAGTGGTCAGCTGATTGTATTCAAAAGCTATTCGTAAAGTAGCGTGCCCATAGCCCATAAGCTAATGGCTGATAGCTGATAGCACCTCAAGTAGCACCATCTGTAGCCCATTAGCTGATACGCGACACGCTGATAGCTGATAGCTGACAGCTGAATACTTACGTCCGTTTTAACAGACTTGAGTGATTAGCTAGGGGTTTTACCCCCTAGCGGGATAGCAGCGATACCATAGTTTGTAGGAGTTTTGTCAGTCAATCAGCCCTGAATAACACTTGAACAACAATAGAGGTAATAACCTCTATTAAAATTAACTACCAGTACGACATGTTATCAGGGTAGAGTGAAAAATTTGTGAACAGAGAAAAAGGCAAGAACACTAACACAGAAAAGAAAACGACCGCACTATCAAAGAGATTTATGAGCTAGACAGATAGCCAGTTCAATCCTGTAGACACCCGTGCCACCCAATATAGCAGTTCTCAATTGGGTGAGGTACACAATTTTAGGATTTTAGGGAATAGGGAATAGGGAATAGGGAATAGGGAATAGGGAATAGGGAACAGGGAACAGGGAACAGGGAATAGGGAATAGGGAATAGGGAATAGGCAACAGGGAATAGGGAAAAAATCCTGTGTAGCTGATTATCCAGCTTTGGGTAGAGATGGGGATTGTGACGAATCACAGTCCTAAAGCTGAGAGTTCCAGGATTAAGAGTACCCACAAGGGTACTGTTAAAACCTGAAAAAGCTACGAAACTAGAGGAAGTTGAAGAGTTCTAAACGACAGCAATGTCAGGATTCAGCCTAGGGCTAACGGGCTAGTTGAAAAGCTACCCTTGCCAGCTATCAGCGTGTCGCGTATCAGCTAATGCGCTACGGGAACAGCTTTTAAATAAAACAGGTAAGCATTGGTTTAATCCCTGTTACGTCAGCTGACCGCTGACCGCTGACCACTGACCGCTCAATGCTTACCTTGCGAATCCTCTCTATTATACCTTCAATCACTAAGTAAATCACTAAGTCAATCACTAAGTAGTCTGAGGAAATTATAAATGAAAGAATTCAATACATTAAGCCTGATGCTAATAATTTATCTGGTTATTTTTGTTAGTATTAGCCCTAGAGAAGCCAACAATTTTGTTCAATTTATCAATGAAGCTTGGTAATTGGTAATTGGCAGAACTGTTGTCTAGGGAACAGGGGCAAGAGTGTGGGGAGAGGGGGAAGATGGGGAGATGGGGAGATGGGGAGATGGGGATAATTTTCGACAAGCGATGCAGCGCGGTCTTGGGAGAGATTTTAAGATATCCTTTACAAATCTTGGAAACTTTTTTTAAATCATTATAGAACTAATTACAGCGTTTTTCATAACTATGAGGTACACAGGATTTTTTCCCTATTCCCTCTTCTCTGTTCCCAGATACGCTGTTCCCTGTTACCTAAAAGCCAGGAATCTGTACCTTACCCAATTGAAAACCGCTATATAACACAATTTGGTGCTTTTTTTTAGTTCTAAGTTCTAAGAATCAACACTTCTGCCTAGTTTACATTTCCTACAGGAAAGGCTATAGGGTGCATCTCGCTTTTGAAATTAGGCAAAAATTATAATAAAATTCCCGCGCCCGGGCCCCACACTCCCCGCGCCCGGGCCCCTTCTTTTTTACAAATATGAGATGCACCCAACGCTATATGTTCTCCCGCAATCTCGCATTTATCCATCAATAACTACACAAACGGCATTTCCCCCCTGAATACCGCCGTAAACGATGCCAAAAAACTAGTATAAATTCTCCGCACCAAGCATGATTACCAAGTCTGGGTATGCTTATAGGAAGTGGCAACTCTGTCTAACTTTAACAAATTTTTATCCCATACCTTACCCGAACAAGTCACTGAAAATGACCGCTTATTCTTTTACTTTGCTGGTCATGGAGTAGCTCTTAATGGGGATGATGGCCCGGCGGGTTACTTAATTCCTCAAGATGCCAAACTGGGCGATACTAATAGTTATCTGCCCATGACTTTGTTACACGATGCTTTAATTCAATTACCCTGTCGTCATTTCTTGGGTATCCTCGACTGCTGTTTTGCTGGTGCTTTTAAATGGTCGAGTACCAGGGATTTATTAACCTCGCCAGAAGTAATTCACCAAGAGCGTTATGACCGTTTTATTAGTGACCCAGCCTGGCAAATCATTACGTCCTCAGCCTCGGACCAAAAAGCCCTCGATAACTTTAATTTAGATAGCGTACGCGGTCAAGTCGGTAATCATTCCCCTTTTGCAGCGGCATTATTAGAAGCACTAGAAGGTGCAGGAGATATCTATCCTCCCGCCAAAAATGGTAAACCGGCGGTCGATGGGGTAATTACAGCCACCGAATTATATTTACATTTACGGGATCGAGTAGAAATACCCACAGACAAATGCCGTCAGCGACAAACCCCTGGTATTTGGTGTTTAAACAAACACGATAAGGGAGAATATATCTTTCTTTCTCCCGGACATGAACTTAATTTACCACCAGCACCACCTTTGGATCACTCACAAAATCCCTATCGCGGTTTAAAGTCCTTTGACGAGAAACACAGTTCACTGTTTTTCGGTAGAACATTACTAGTAGAAAAGTTAGAAGATTTTGTCAAAGCTAATCCCTTAACAGTGGTGTTGGGTGCTTCCGGTTCCGGTAAATCGAGCTTGGTCAAGGCAGGATTAATTCCCAAACTACGGCAATCTCAGACTGAGAAATGGTGTATTTTGCCACCCATCCGTCCTGGTGAGACGCCCTTGCAACCGTTAAATAATGTGCTATGTAATGCTAAGTTACCAAGGGTAGAGCCACAAAACCCCCAGCATAACCTGGCAATGAGCATTGATGTTTGGGCGAAGAATAACCCCAATTCTAAGTTATTACTGTTTATTGACCAAAGCGAAGAAATTATTACACTCTGTCAAAACTTAGATGAGCGTAAGGAGTTTTTCCAACAGATACTCACAGCCATAAATGCCCATGGGGATAAATTACGGGTAGTACTATCCCTACGGTCTGACTTTGAACCCCAAGTCAAGGATGCTGGCAAAAGGAGTGTCGGGGAAGAACTTAACTGGGGACGATTTATTGTACCAGCGATGACGCGAGCTGAACTGGGCGAAGCGATTGAGAAACCCGCTCAAGCACGGGTGATGTATTTTCAGCCCGACGAATTAGTAGAACAATTGATTGATCAAGTGGTGGATATGCCGGGAGCATTACCCCTGCTGTCTTTTGCCTTGAGTGAATTCTTCCTCAAGTATTTAAGGCGGCAACGGGAGGCACAATACAGGGGTATTACTATTGACCGGGCGTTGACTCAAGCCGATTATATTGAATTGGGGGGAGTAATGCGATCGCTAACTCAAAGAGCAGATCAAGAATATGAGGCGCTAGTTAATGAAAACCCTGCTTATGCCCAAGTTATCCGTCATGTGATGCTGCGGATGGTCGCCCTTGGTGGAGGTGAATTAGCCCGTAGGCGCGTACCGTTATCAGAATTAGAATATCCGCCAGCGAAAAATGGTTTAGTGAAGGAAGTAATTGAGCGCTTTACCAACGCAAGGTTATTGGTGAATGGAGTTGATGCTGGTGGGAATCCCTATGTGGAACCAGCCCATGATGCTTTGGTGCGGGGTTGGCAAAAGCTGCTGCAGTGGAAACAAAACCAGGAAGAAAGCTTACTTCTACAACGGCGGTTGACGACCGCAGCGGTGGAGTGGAAAAGCCAGCAACAGGCAAAGTTTCTTTGGAATGCTAACCCACGTCTTGATTTGTTGAAAAAGTTATCTAAATCCGATGATAATTGGCTTAACCAAGTGGAAGCTGAGTTTGTGCGGCGCAGTATTGGGCGAAAAAGCTTTAATACTCGAATTGGGGTGTTGCGATCGCAGTTATGCTGGGGTTAGGTACAGGTTTAGTATTCTCCTTAATTGGTCAAAGAAACGCCCTGATAGTTCAAATTCAGGCTTCTCGGCAAGCCGCTGAAGCAAACTTACAATCAGGTCAAGAGTTAGAAGCTTGGCTTAACAGTTTACGAGCAGGTAAATCTCTTAAAGATTGGCCGGGATACTTATCCTTATTCAAGCCAGACGCTAATCTAAAAATACAAGTTACAAAAACACTGCACAAGGTGGTTTATGGAGTAAGAGAACGGAATCGCCTGGGAAAACATCAAGGCAGAGTGATAGGTCTTGGTATTAGCCCCGATGGCAGCAGAATCGCTAGTGTTGATGACGCGGGAATCATCTGCTTGTGGGACAGGTCAGGCAAACTTCTGAATGATGATTGTTTCCAAGGACCATTAGGCAGGGTTCTAAGTGCCAGTTTTAACCCTGATGTCAGTTTACTTGCTACCATGACTGCCAGTGTGGATTCTAATGGCAGTATTCAGGGAAATAATAGCATTGTTACCTTGGCTTTATCGGACTTAGAAACTCAACAGCAAGTTAAGCTAAATCAAGAGCCTCATAAAGGTTGGACTTGGGAGGTCGTCTTTAGCCAGGATGGCGAGCAACTTGCTACTTGGGAATAGAGTCATAATAGTAATGATGGTGGTCTTTTTAGGTACTGGGACTTATCCGGTCAAGAAATATCTAAAAACCAATTTGTAGGAGAACCGGAATTATCGATGCCAGATACAATGCCAGATACAATTTCTAGCAGTGATGATAATACTACCGCAACTTTTACAAAACATAAAAGCTTTCCTTATTCTTATAAACAAACAATAGTTGTAGATAACTCGTCTTATCCTTATTCTATTACAATCGAAACAAATCACACTTGGATAGAAAGAGCGGTTGTCAGCCCTGATGGTCAGCAGTTGATTACCGCAGGTAGAGATGGCAGTATCCGGATTTGGGACTTTAAAGTTAATGAAGTTCCTGATTCGAGTGATAATCCTAAAGTATTCTGGTCGAGTCATGATTTTTTTTCCCTTAGACAGCTTAGACACTACTTTATTCTCGGGATGTCACTCTGGTGAAATCAATCAGGTAATTTTTAGTTTTGATCAGAAGTTAAGGGCTACCACCGCCATAGACGGCACCGTCTGTTTGTGGGACTCAGATTACAATGAGTTAGCCCAATTCACAGGATATCCAAACGGGGATATGACTGCCAGTTTTAGCCCTGATGGCAAGTTACTGGCTACTGCTGGATTAGATGGTATCGTTAAGTTATGGGATGTAGAGAGCAAGGATCAGGTGGCAGAATTCAAAACAGGGGATGAATCTAGGGGTTTCGATCTCAATTTTAGCCCCGATGGTAAGCAACTGGCTATGGTTGGCAACATGGGGATACTTGGGTGGTGGCAAATTGAATCATTCGATCAACTCATGGTGCGGGGTTGCAATTCGGTGCGTGACTATTTGGAGAATAACCCCAATGTCGAGGAAAGCGATCGCCATCTTTGCGACAATGTTAACAAGTAGTTACCTTGATGTAAAAGTTTTGGTAGCCACGATTCTGTTTTTTGCAATTGGCTCATCTTTCTCATTGTCTAATAATTTGCGTACGCTATCCAAAAACTGTTGGGACAAAAGTGCGTACGCTTTCTCAAAACTATTGGGACAAAAGTGCGTATGCTTCCTCAAAACTCTTAGCACAGAAGTGCGTACGCTATCCAAAAACTGTTGGGACAAAAGTGCGTACGCTTTCTCAAAACTATTGTTAAATAAATGCGATTTAACCTGGTTTTACTTGATATATTGTATATATTGTGATTAGTTTTTTGAGGAGAGTTAGTGGGATTACATTTTGAGTGGGATGTACAAAAGGCAGCTATCAATAAGAACAAGCATCAAGTTTCATTTGAAGAAGCAACTACTGTTTTTGGAGATCCTTTCTCTCTGACAATTGAAGATCCATTACACTCAGTAGGTGAGAAGCGATTTGTTATTATAGGGAGATCGTACAAACAAAGAACACTTGTAGTAGTTCATACTGAGCGGGGCAATAGCATTAGAATTATTAGTGCTCGTTTGGCTACATCACCAGAGAAAAGGACATACGAGGAGAACAATGACTATTAATAATCAACAGGATCAGGATCTGCTAGATGAATACGATTTCAGCAAAGGCATACGCGGTAAATATGCTCAGAGATATAGGGAAGGTAGCAACATTGTTAAGTTAGATGACGATGTGGCTGAAATTTTTCCAGATGAAAAATCAGTTAATGATGCACTGCGGGCTTTAGCTAATATTATTCGTTCCTATCAACACTTAGCTTAACAGCATGAAAAAGAAGCGTACGCTAACTCAGTTAATCTTAGTTGAGAAGTAGTGCAGTCAGCGCAATTATGCCCGTAGGGCTGATCGCGTAGCGTGGCCGTAGGCCAATCACACCGAAAGCATTACCTACGAGTTCGATTTGCTATCAGCAACAGATAGTGAACGCATCCATTCATCCAAATCGTCAGGTTTCCTAAAGTCCAACAACGCTTCCCCCAAAGCTTCAAGCTGAGGGAGGGATAAGGCTTGAACCTGCGTTCGCGTAGCGTGACCAAAGGTCAATCGCATTTCTGGGGACACTTCGCCAATGCGTCGTGCGAGGAGGCGGAGTATAAGAGATTGTTCCCCTTCGTGACGGCCTTCATCCTTAATGTCTTGATAAATTACAGACTGCTCCAGGTCGGAACTTGCAGGTATTATCGAACATTAAACGATTATATCAAACGGCCCGTCTCAGGGATTCTGCTGGATCCCGACTCCCGACTCCCGACTCCCTACTCCCTACTCCCTCAAACCCGGATTATTCAACTGCTTCATAAAAAACTCTTCCAAAGAAGGACGATTTAAAGTCATACTGATCAATTGGGCATCCATCAGCCTGAGGGAAGCCATAAACTCTTGGGGTTCGCCTCGCAATTGACCGTACCAGCAATCATCCTCAAATTCCAATTCCATCAGCCACCGTTTGATAATGTCTATATTCCCACCTTTGCCTTTAACTCGGTAGGTGTTATCGGTACCCAAAAGTTCATCTAACGCTCCCATACAAATTAATTCCCCATTAGCGAGAATAGCGATGCGATCGCAAATTTTCTCCACATCTGACAAGACATGGCTGTTGAAGAAAATAGTCTTGCCTTGAGCTTTCAGAGACATAATAATCTCTCGGATTTGGTAGCGTCCCATGGGGTCAAGACCGGACATGGGTTCATCTAGAAATACAACTTCTGGGTTATTAATCAGTGCCTGGGCCATACCGATGCGCTGGAGCATCCCTTTAGAATACTGACGTAGTTGTTTCTTGCGTGCTGCTGATTGGGACAATCCTACTAGTTCTAACAGCCGAGGAATACGTTTACGTTTTACCTCATGGGGAATTTGAAATAGTCCAGCGGTAAACTGCAAAAATTCCCAGCCGGTGAGATAGTCATAGAAGTAGGGGTTTTCTGGTAAGTAACCAATGCGCTGCTTGACCTTGACATTACCAAGGGGATGTCCGAGTAACCATCCTTGTCCGCCAGTAGGACGGACAATTCCTAGTAAGGTTTTTAAGAGGGTGGTTTTCCCGGCTCCATTTGGACCGAGTAATCCAAAGGTTTCTCCCTGATAGACGCTGAGGGAGCAATTTTTTAGGGATTCAATTTTTTGATTGAGCCAGAAGCCGGTGCGATAGACTTTGCGCAGTTGGGAGGTCTGAACCACTGGGATTGGTTCAGAGGTCGTGAGTTGGGGGACTAAAGTGAGAGTAGATTGCTCCATCCTGTTGCTAAGAGATGAGGGATATAATCTATATTTATTTATTCCCTATTTTGGTGACTTTTGTATCTATTCTGAAGAAAATTCATGATAGCTTATCCGGTAGGGTATAGCTGAATGTTTACGGTCAGTCTTGCTGGATCACTCTTGAGCCAAAAAGTCTACTAACTGCTGACTAAACTCAGGATTGTATAAGCGTAAGTAATTCCAGTAATTACCCAAAACTTGCTTGACATAGTTTCTGGTTTCACCAAAGGGTATGGTTTCCACAAATTCATCTAAATCAATGGGTTCATTTCCCTTGAGCCATTTCCCTACATTACCTTGACCAGCATTGTAACTAGCAATGGCGAATGCGGAGTTATCCTCATACACGCGATGGCTATGGGCAAGAAACCAGGTTCCTAGTTTAATATTATCGTTGGGTTCCGCTAGTTTATAGTCGTTGAAATTGATGGATTTCCCTACCCAAGCTGCAGTACTGGGCAACATTTGCATTAAGCCCATGGCACCAGCAACTGATGTAATGTTTGCCTCAAATCGAGACTCTTGACGCATTAAGGATATAACCAGTAGAGGATTAATGTTACGCTGTTTTGACTCGGTTTCGATCACCTCTATATAGGGAAAGGGATAGAGGGCTTGCCAGTAAGCCGGTTTTTTCCTGATTTTCTGGTACTGCTCCTGTTCTTGGGAGGTTTCTCGGTCTTCGAGAGTCTCTACCAGGGAAATTCCTTTGAGGTATTCTCCCATCGCCAGCCTGAACAAGCCATCAGTAAACTGTTGGGGAACAGTGGGCTTGAGGCGAGTTTGAAATTCGGCTTGCCACAGGTTCCAAGCGTCCTGGTCTTGACCAAGCTGATACAATTCCTTCAAAGCTGCTGAGCCCACAGGTAACTCTGGTCGCACCGTTGGCCAGTTTACAGTAAGGTATGACTGGCGCAGTGTGGTAAAGTCTCCCACATCCCAACCCAACTGTACCGCTGAGCGCCAAGCATAGTAAGATTGAATATGGTTGGTAATCACCTGCTTAAAGGCTGCTTCGGCTTCCTGCTTCCGTCCTAGCTGAGTTGCCCATTTTCCCGACCAAAACCCTGCCCTACGGGCGATCAGACTGTGGGGATTATCCTTAAGGATAGGCTGAACTTTATGCCAAGCTGTCAGGATGTCGCCATTTTGTGCAGCCTCCTGAGCCATCTGCCAGTGATAGTCGGCTGCCGCATCAGAATTACTATACTTGTCGATTAACAATTTATAGGCTTGCTCAGCAGCGTTGGGACTGTTGAGTTGCTCCAGAGTTTTGGCTTTAGCCAAAAGTGCCTCAGCAGCTCGGT